>JAVSMO010000001.1:0-300000 GCA_032027165.1 Denitratisoma sp.
GCGCACACTATGCGCGTCGGCAACGCGGAGTCTCCATCGTGACGGCGATCTTCCTCATCGTCATCCTGGCCGGCCTGGCCGGCTTCGCCGCGCGCCTCTTCAGCGTGCAGCAGCAGTCCTCCGGCTTGGACGTGCTCGGCGCGCAGGCCTATGCGGCGGCGCAGTCGGGCATCGACTGGGGGGGGTACCAGGTGCTCGACGGCACCCCGACCTGCGCGGCATCCACGAATCTCGCCATGCCCGCCGGACCACTGGCCAACTTCGGCGTGACGGTGATCTGCGCTTCGTCGGCCCACACGGAGGCTGGCGCCGCCGTCACGATCTACCAGCTGGCCGCCACCGCCTGCAACCAGCCGACCGGGGCGGGGGTCTGCCCCAATCCCGCGCCCGGCGACAGCTATGTCGAGCGGCGGGTGAGCGCGACGGTGGAGAACTGAAGCATGGGACCTGCTTATCTGGGCCGTCTTGTCCTTGGCGTCCTGCTGGCGGCGGCAGGGACGGCGCCGCTCGTGCAGGCCCAGACCATCACTTTCCGGGCGCAGACTTCCGCAGCGGCCGCCGGCCCCACCTATCGGGCCTCGGCATCGGCCGCGGCCGCCGCAGCGGTCGCCACCTATCGTTCCAGCCAGTCGGCGGCGACGACGGGCGCGACCCTTACCATCAACCGGCCTGCCGGCGTGGTGGCGAACGACATGCTGATTGCCTCGATCGGCGTGACACCGTCCAGTGCCACGCTGACGCCGCCAGATGCCAGCTGGACGCTGGTTCGCCGCATCAACAACGCCGGTCCCACTTCGAATTCGCTGGCCGTTTACCGCAAGCTGGCGACGGCTTCCGAGCCGGCTTCCTATGCCTGGTCTGTCGGCGGCGGCAGCTACACGGTGGGCGGCATCCAGGCCTTCTACAACGTCGACCCGGCCACCCCGATCGACGTCGAGAACGGCCAGGCGACGCCGAGTTCGACGTCGCATGCGACGCCGAGCGTCACGACGACGGCGGCCAATGCAATGATCGTGACGTCGCACACCTTCGCCTCCTCGCGGACGTGGACGCCGCCGGCGGGCATGACGGAATCCTTCGACCGGCGCAGCGGTGCCAACAGCGCCACCGGCCAGGCGATCGAGGGCAACCGGGTGCTGCAGGCGGCGGCCGGCGCCACCGGCCCGAAGACGGCGACGGCCGCCGCCAGCGCCGATGCAGGGGCAACGCACATCCTGGCGCTGCGGTCGAATCCGGCGACCACCCTGACCATCGCGCGCCCCGCCGGAGTCGTGCAGAACGACGTGCTGGTCGCCTCGATCGGCGTGACGCCGTCGACCGCCAGCGTGCCGACCCCGGCAGACTGGACACTGGTGCGGCGCATCGACAATGCCGGACCGACGTCGAACTCGCTGCTTGTGTTTTACAAAGTGGCCGGAGCGGCCGAGCCGGCGAGCTACATCTGGACCGCGACGGGCGTAAATTTCACGGTCGGAGGCGTCCAGGCCTTCTACAACATCGACACGGCGAGCCCGGTCGCCATCGAGGACGGCCAGGCCACACCGAGCGGAACGACGCATTCCACGCCAAGCGTGGTCACGACCATCGACAATTCGATGGTCGTGACGTCGCACACCTTCGCCTCGTCGCGCACGTGGACGCCGCCGGCCGGCATGGCGGAATCCTTCGACCGGCCGAGCGGCGCCAACAGTGACACCGGCCAGTCGATCGAGGGCAACCGGGTGCTGCAGGCGGCGGCGGGGGCTACCGGCACGAAGACGGCGACGGCCGCCGGCAATGCCGATGCCGGGGCGGCGCACATTCTGGCGCTGCGTCCCGCGCGGGCGCTGACCCTGACACGGCCCGGTACGGTGGCGGCCGATGACGTAATGATTGCGTCTGTCGGCGTGACGCCCTCTACCGCCACCATCACGCCGCCCGCCGGCTGGACGTCCATAAGACGGATCGACAATGCCGGGCCGACCTCGAATTCCCTGGAAGTGTTCCTGCGCGTCGCAGGAGCGGCGGAACCGGCCAGCTATGTCTGGCGCTTCGGCGGGGCAGGCTACGCTGTGGGCGGATTGCAAGCCTTCTATAACGTCAACACCATCACGCCCATCGACGTCGAGAACGGCCAGGCGACGCCGAGCTCGACGTCGCATGCGACGCCGAGCGTCGCGACGACGGTGGCCAATGCGATGATCGTGACGTCGCACACCTTCGCCTCCTCGCGCACATGGACGCCGCCGGCCGGCATGACGGAATCCTTCGACCGGCCGAGCGGGGCCAACAACGCCACCGGCCAGGCGATCGAGGGCAACCGGGTGTTGCAGGCGGCGGCGGGGGCCACCGGGGCGAAGACGGCGACGGCGGCCGGCAATGCCGATGCCGGCGCTACGCACGTCCTGGCGCTGCGGCCCTATGTGCCTTCGGTCAGCCCCGGCGGCTTCAACGCCTGTGAGGTTGCGTCGCCCCGCTGTAGCCCGCCCACCGCCAACTACGACCGGATAAGAACCAAGATAGCCGGTTTGCCCTTCGCTCTGGATTTTGTCGCCCTGAAGGCGGACGGAACCCTCGAGGCCGGTTTTGCCAATAATGCCACCGTGAGCCTGGTGGCGAGCGTCGGCGTAGTCCCATCCGGTGATATCGACGCCACGACGCGTTGCCCGATTGCCACGCCGGTGACGAACATAGCGGTGGGCAGCGTGAGCTTTGCCGCCGGCCGCGCAATCCCTTCCACCGGCGTCACGATTCCTGCCGTCGCCGAGGCCTACAAGGACGTGCGGGCGAGGATCGTGTGCGACGCGGCGAACTGCCCGCCGTCGGGCATCACCCGCTGCTCGACCGACAGCTTCGCCATCCGGCCGAACGCCCTCGGGGTGGCGGTGACCGACGGAGACTGGCAAACCGCCGGCATCGCCCGGACGCTCGACAACACTGCGGTCCCCGGCGGCACGGTGCACAAGGCCGGCCGGCCGTTCACCATTAGCGCCACGGCCTGGAATGCCGCGGCGACACCGGCCGTCACGGCGAACTATGCGGGTTCGCCAGCGGCCAGCATCACCTCGCATACCATCCCCGCCGGCTGCCTCAACGGCGGCGGCTGCGCAGTGGATATCACCGCCGGCTCCTTCAGCGCCAGCGGCGGGACCGTGCGCACGGATGCCGCCAGCTACAACGAAGTCGGCGCTTTCAATCTGCAACTGGTGGATGACACCTTCGCCGAGGTGGACAACGCCGATTCCAGCGCCGCCGAGCGGGAAATCCGCTCGCCGAGCGTGGGCGTCGGCCGCTTCGTGCCGGACCGCTTCAGCCTGCAGGCCGGCCATGCGGTCACGCCGGCCTGCACGACCGGCGGCTCGCTCCTGACTTACATGAACCAGCCTTTCACGGTCGGGGCGACGGTGGAGGCGCAAAATGGCGCCGGCAGCCAGACCTGGAATTACCACCCCGCCAGCGGCGGTTATGCGCCGGCGACGCTTGCGTGGCAGGCGGAAAACGCGAATGGCGGCAGCAATCTCGCCGGCCGGTTGACCCTTGGGACCGGCAGTTGGAGCAACGGCCAGCGGGCGATCAGCGTGGCGAACGCCGTTTTCGGCAGACAGTCGCCGGACAACCCGGACGGGCCTTACGATTCCCTGCAATTGGGGCTGCAGGTGGCCGATCCGGATGGTCCGGCCCTGGCCGGCCTCGACATGAATGCGACGACTGCAGCCGATTGCGTGGCTGCCGCGAATTGCAATGCCAAGACGGTAGGGGTGCCGATGAGCATCCGTTTTGGCCGCCTGCGACTGCTCAATGCGGCCGGCTCCGACCTGCTGGCGCTGCCGGTGCCGGTCCGCGCCGAGTATTGGACAGGAACGGCGTTTGCAATCAATGCAGCGGACAATTGCAGCACACTGGCGGCGAGCAACCTGGCGATGGGCAGCTGGACTGGGAATTTGAATGCCTGCGAGACGAGCGTCTCCTTCTTCGGCGGCGTGACGACAATGACGGCGGGCAGGCTAGATTCCCTGCGCTTGGCGCCGCCAGGGGCGACCAACCAGGGCAGCGTCGCCCTGACGGCCAACCTTGGCACAGCGGGCAGCGGAACGACCTGCCTGACGACCGGCGGGGCGACCGCCCCCGTCAGCGGAGCGAACTTGCCCTGGCTGTATGGACGCTGGGACGACTTGGCCAACCCCGATTCGAATGCCAATACGAGCTACGACGACAACCCCTCGGCCCGCGCCACCTTTGGCATCTTCCGCGACAGGGTGTTGTATCGGCGCGAAAACTACTAGGAAACCACAAGGATTTCATTGACTTTGCGAAACAGATAATCTACCTTAACGACATTAGCTAACTAATTGTCAGGACAGGATTTGTTTAAGGCGGGGAAAAGACAAGGGTGGCTTGCCTTTGAATTCGCCGACGGCGCGGTCAGTATTGCAAATGTCATAAGACGAACAGGCGATCACCCCCAGGTCGAAATCTGCGATTCCTATCGCTGCGAAGGTGGAGAACTCGACACCCTCATTCGCCTGCGAAAGTCGCTCAAGCTCGACGCCTTCCGCTGCACGCTGAACCTGCAAATCGGCGAATATCATTTCCTCCAGGTCGAGCCGCCCAATGTGCCGGCGGAGGAACTCAAGCAGGCGCTGCGCTGGAGCATCAAGGGCATGGTCGATTTCCCCGTCGACCAGGCCACGCTCGATATCCTCGAAATTCCCGCCGACAAGAAGGGCGACGCCAAGGCGCGCTTCCTCTACGTCGCCGTTGCCAGCAACGACGTCATCGGGCGCTACGTGCGCCTGTTCCAGGAGGCGGGCCTCGATCTGGCCGCCATCGATGTGCCCGAAATGGCCCAGCGCAATGTCTCGGCGCTCTTCGAGGCGCAGGACCGCAGCATCGCCATGCTCGGCTTTTCCAGCGCGGGCGGACTCCTGACCTTCGGTTATCACGGCGAGCTGCTGTCGGCGCGGCGCATCGACGTTTCGCTGAACCAGCTGGTCGACGCCGGGGAGGAGCAGCGGCAGGCGATGTTCGAGCGCATCGGGCTCGAGCTGCAGCGCTCGCTCGACACCTTCGAGCGGCAATTTACCTTCGTCAGCCTGGGCAAGCTGGTCGTCAGTCCGATTGCCGGTGAAATAGGGCTGGCGCCGTACCTTGCCGAGAACTTGTACGTCGGCGTGGAAACGGCCGATCTGGGCGGCGTGATGGAACTGGGCAAAGTGCCGGGGCTGCGCCAGCCGGCCGCGCAGGCGCAGCGCATGATGCTGCTTGGCAGCGCCCTGCGGGACGGGAACAGGCCATGAGCCGCCAGATCAACCTCTACAATCCCGCGCTGCGCAGCGTCAGGGAGTTCTTCTGCGGCCGCACGCTGATCATCGGGGCGGTGGCGGTTTGCGTCCTATCCATCGCGGCCTACTCTTTCTTCACTTACCAGGCGACCGGCCGCGGCGACCAGTTGCGTGAGCTGGACAACCGGCTCGACAAGTTGCGCGAGGAAAGCACGGTCCTCGCGTCCGAGGTGGACCGGCGTCAGGGAAGCGCGGAACTGGAGCAGAAATTGCAGCAGCTGGAGGCGCTGGCCGCGGCACGCGAGCAGGTGGCCGCTGCGCTGGCGCGGGATGTGGGCGGGCCGTCCGGCGGATTTTCGGAATACATGCGCGCATTCGCCCGGCAGACCCATTCCGGCGTGTGGCTGACCGGCTTCAGCATCGCGGCGGACAGCGGGGAGATGACCATCAGCGGGCGTGCGCTCAACCCGGACCTGGTGCCGGCCTACATCGCACAGCTCAATCGCGAGCCGCTGCTGCAGGGGCGCAAATTCGCCCAGTTCGCCGTGAGGCAGCCGGCTGGCGAGGCCGGCGCTGCCGGGAGCGTCGCCGGTACGCCGGCGCGACCGGAAGGGCAGCGCGCCGAAGTGCCTTTCCACGAGTTCCGTCTGGTGTCGTCCGCCGCGGTTGGGGCGCAGCACGGAGGCGGGATGCAATGAAAGACAAGCTGAAGAAGCTGCTGGCCCGATTCGATGCACTGAACCGCAGGGAACGCATCGTCGTGTCGATCGCCGCCTGGTTGATGGCGCTGCTGGTGATGGACACGCTGGCCATCACGCCGGCCCAGCGCCAGAGCGGCGCGATCGGGAGGGCCATCGCCGAGAAGCAGGCCGGGATTGCCCGCGCCGAAACCGAGGTGGCCACGCTGCGTGCCAAACGGGAGCAGGACCCGGACGCCGCCGCCAGGGCGCGCATCGCGGAACTGGAGAAGCGGATCGCCGCCATCGACGACCGGTTGAAGAATGCCAAAACGCAGATCGTGCCGCCGGAAAAGATGGCCGGCCTGCTCGAGCAGCTGCTTCGGCGCAACAAGCGCCTCGAACTGGTGAGCCTGCGCTCGACCGCGCCGGAGGCCATGGGAAAGACGGAAGGGACGGCTGGCGCTGACAAGGGCGCATCGGCGCAGGGCAAAGGCCCGGGGGAGGCGCTCTATCGCCAGGGCATGGAATTGACGCTGAGCGGCAGCTATGCGGACATGCTGGACTACGTGACGCAGATCGAGCAGATGCCGTGGAAGATTTTCTGGGGGCGCCTGGACATGAAGGTGGAAACGTATCCGCGCGCCAGGCTGGTGCTTAACGTATATACGCTGAGCCTGGACAAGACATGGCTGAGCATTTAGACATGGTGAAGAACATCGCAACCCTGCATCTGACGATCGTGGCCGGCTTGGCGGCGGCAGGCATCGTCTGGCCGCTTGCCGGCGCAGCGCAGGGGCTGGCCGATCCGACCCGGCCGCCGGCGCACCTGATCGATCCCGCCATGGGCGGCATGGCGCAGGACGGGGTGTCGTCGAATCCGCTGCAATCGATCTTGCGCAGCGGGAAGACGCGCAAGGCGCTCATCAACGGAGAACTGGTGAAAGTCGGCGACAAGGCGGGTACGGCGGTGGTGGAGCGCATCGGCGATACCGAGGTGGTCCTGCGCCTGGAAGACGGCTCGATGGAAACGCTCAAGCTGCATCCCGATGTGGAGATCAGCCGGAGCAGGACAAAGCAGCGCGCTGCGCCGGCAGGCAAGCCGGCGGGCGCCAAACAATGACAGGGAACGCGCCATGAACAGGCTGATATTGATTTGCATTGCACTCCTAGTGGCGGCATGCGACATGGGGCCGCGCCGCGGCATCGTGAAGGAATCCATCGATTCCGAGCTGAAACAGGCGACGGAGAACCGCAGGGCGCCGCCGCCCGAAGCCGTGCAGCAGGCGCTGGTGTCGCCGCTCGGGGTCGGCGCACAGGCCAAGCCGCGCGAGCAGCGCTTCGACCTGAACGTCAGCAACGCGCCGGCCAGCCAGGTTTTCATGGCCATCGCCTCCGGCACGCGCTACAGCATGGTCGTCCACCCGGAAGTGTCGGGCGCCGTCTCCGTCAACCTCAAGGATGTCACCATCGGCGAGGCGCTCGATGCCCTGCGCGAGCTTTACGGCTACGAATACAGGGTGCAGGGCAACCGCATCTTCATCCATCCGGTATCGATGCAGTCGCGCGTCTTCCAGGTGAACTACCTGACTTCTTTGCGACAGGGCCGCAGCAACACACGGGTGACGTCGGGTTCGATTACCACTTCGAATCCCACAGGAACCGCGCCGTCGGCCACCGGTGGACCGCAGCCCGTGCCGACCGGCGGACAGACCACGCAGTCGCTGGACGGCAGCCTCGTGTCGACCAGCAACCGCAGCGATTTCTGGAGCGAACTGGAAACCGCGATCAAGGTCATCATCGGCGGCGCCCAGGGCGGGCGCAGCGTCGTCCTTTCGCCGCAGGCCGGCCTGGTCGTGGTGCGCGCCATGCCGGGCGAACTGCGCGAAGTGGAGAACTTCCTGCGCGCTTCCCGCGTCACGGTCGAGCGGCAGGTGATGCTCGAGGCGAAGATCCTCGAAGTGCAGCTCTCCGAGGGCGCCCAGGCGGGCATCAACTGGGCGGCCTTCAACAAGCACGGCGACCACGGTTTCTCGGTCGGCGCCGATCCGGAATACTTCAACGTGCCGGGCAGTTCGCTGCCGGGGACGCGGGCGGGATCGATCGCCACCTCCGCGGCGGGCGCGGCCGCCACGCTGGGCCAGGTGCTGGCCAAGCCGCTCGGCGGCGGCATCCTCGGCTTGGCGTTCCAGACCGGCAGCTTTGCGGCCCTGCTGTCCTTCCTCGACACGCAGGGCAGCGTGCAGGTGCTCTCCAGTCCGCGCATCGCCACCATCAACAACCAGAAAGCGGTCCTCAAGGTCGGCACCGACGAGTTTTTCGTCACCAACGTGACGACGACCTCCTCGACGACGGGCAGCAGCACGACGACCTCGCCGACGATCACCGTGCAGCCTTTCTTCTCCGGCATCGCCCTCGACGTGACGCCGCAGATCGACGAGGACGGCAACATCATCCTGCACGTGCGTCCCTCGGTGAGCCAGGTCACGGAAAAGACCAAGAACCTAGACCTCGGCACGCTCGGCACCTTCACCCTGCCGCTCGCCTCCAGCGCCATCAACGAGAGCGACACCATCGTGCGCGTGCGCGACGGCAATGTGGTGGCCATCGGCGGCCTCATGCAGCAAACGCAGAGCGACGGCACGAGCAAGGTGCCGGGCGTCGGCGATGTCGCCTCCGGGCTGGGCGGCCTCTTCAAGCACGGCAACAAATCCTTGACCAAGCGGGAACTGGTGGTGCTGATCAAGCCCACCGTGATCCACAGCGACAAGCAGTGGCAGGACGATCTTGAGCGCACGCGCGACCGCTTCCAGGGCATGGTGCCGCCCGAGCCGCGGCAGGTGCAGGGACAGTAAGCAGGTTTTCTCGGGGGAGACCGACATGTATCTCAACCATTACGGCCTGGCGGAAATGCCTTTCGGCATCACGCCGGACACGAGCTTCGCCTTCTCCGCCACTGCGCACCAGGAGGCGCTCAACACCCTGCTCATCGCCGTGAAGAGCGGTGAGGGCTTCATCAAGATCACCGGCGAGGTCGGCACCGGCAAGACACTGCTCTGCCGCCGCTTCCTTGCCGCGCTGGACGGTGATTTCGTCACGGCCTACCTGCCCAATCCCTATCTGGAGCCGCGCACCCTGTTGCTGGCGCTGGCCGAGGAACTGGGTGTCGATCTGCCGCGGGATGCCGACCAGTATCATTTGCTCAAGTCGCTCAACCAGACCCTGATGGGCATCGCGGCGCAGCGCAAATCCGTAGTGGTCTGCCTGGACGAAGCCCAGGCGATGCCGCTGGAAACCATGGAAGTGCTGCGCCTGCTCTCCAACCTCGAAACGGAGAAACGCAAGCTGCTGCAACTGGTCCTCTTCGGTCAGCCGGAACTCGACACGAAGCTTGCCAATCCTTCCGTGCGCCAGCTGCGCCAGCGGATTTCGTTCAGCTATCGGCTGGGCGGGCTGAAGCGCAACGAGATGGACCTGTATCTCGCCCATCGCCTGCATGTGGCCGGCCACCGCGGCGAGCGCGTCTTCAAGCCAGGCGCCAGCCGCCTGATCCACAAGGTCACGTCAGGCACGCCGCGTCTGGTGAACATCCTGGCCCACAAGGCGCTGCTCTCCGCCTACGGCGAGGGCCGCCAGCAGGTGACGGCCGGACATGTGAAGACGGCAATCGGCGATACCGAGGGCGTGCGCATGCCGCGCTGGGCGTTCTGGTAACAAGTCCCGCATGAGCCTCATCAACCGCATGCTGCAGGATCTGGAGGCGCGTCGCGCCGCCGAGCAGGGCAGCGCGCTGTCGAAGGACGTGCGGCCGCTGCCGGCAGCACGGGAAACCAGCCTGCTGCGGGCCGTCGTGACGGGCGTGACGGGGGCGGCAATCCTGGTGGCGGGCGGCATGCTTTGGATGGAATTGCAGGAACAGCCGGCAGCGCTCCCACCCGTCGCAGCGCCGAAGCCGATTGCCGTGACTGCCGTGACGCCTCCCGCTCCTCCGGCGCCAGCCCAACCTGCGGCTGCCACGGCTGAACCTGCCGCAACCCCTGCCAAGTTGGATACGCCGGCCCAGGCGTCCCCCGCTCCGGTTGCGGAAGCGCCGAAAGCCTTGCCCGAGACCAAGGCACAAGTCGTGCCGGCGCCCGTGCCGTCCAAAGCCGATGCCGAAGCCGTCGAGAGCGGACTCAAGGTCGCCACTTCACTGACGCTGCCGCGCGATGTACAGGAAAGCAGTCATGCCAAGCCCGCACGCGCCGAAAAACCCGCCCCTGCGGTCATCGAGAAGAAGGTGCGCAATGTTCCCGCCAAGGAGCGGGCGGAAAGCGAATACCGCAAGGCGCTTGGGCTGCTCAACCAGGGGCGCCAGAACGAGGCCTTGGCCGGATTCGGCGCGGCCTTGCAGACGGAGCCGACACATGTGAATGCGCGTCTGGCCCTGGTCAACCTGCTGCTGCAACAGCAGCGCCTTGCCGATGCGCAGGCGATCTTGGGGGAGGGCCTCGGCCTGCTGCCCGGCCAGCCGCAACTGGCGATGCGCCTGGCGCGCATCCAGGTTGAGCGGGGCGATCTGCGTGGCGCGTCCGACACCCTGCAGAAGGCGAGGGGTGGCGCATCTGCCGCCAATCCCGAGTTTCATGCGCTGCATGCCGCCGTGCTGCAGCGACTGACTTTGCACAAGGATGCGGTGACGGAGTACCAGGCCGCCCTGCGCCTTGCTCCCCAGGCCGGCGTATGGTGGATGGGCCTGGGCATCTCGCTGGAGGCTGACGGCCGTGCTGCGGAGGCGCGCGAAGCGTTCCAGCGGGCGCGTTCCAGCGGTGCGCTCTCGGCGGAACTGGATCGCTTCGTCGAGCAGAAGCTCAGGCAACTGCAGTAATCAGTTCGCCAGGGTTCTTGCCACGACCCAGTTTTCCACCCGTGCGGCACCGTGCAGCTTCAGCGTGCGCGCGAACTCGTTCAGCGTCGCCCCGGTGGTCATGACGTCGTCGACCACCGCGATGGTCTTGCCGGTCAGGTCGAGGCGGCATTCGAAGGCGTGGCGGATGTTCGCCTGGCGTTCCTTCCACGGCAGGCTGGCCTGTGGTGCGCTGTCGCGCACACGGGCGCAGGCATCGGAGACGAGCGGCAGGCCGAGCCGTCGCGCCAGCGGCCGGGCGATTTCCTGGGCCTGGTTGAAGCCGCGCTCCCGCATGCGCTGTGCCGAGAGGGGCAGAGGGATGAGGCAGTCAACCCCGGCCGCAGCGACGCGGCCCATGAGCGTCTCGGCCAGCCAGCCGGCCAGGGGCAGCCGATGCCGGTACTTCAGCCCCTGCACGATATGCTCGACCGGGAAGGCGTAGCGGAACGCGGCTGTCGTCGCGTCGAAATGCGGCGGCGCACCCTGGCAGGCGCCGCAGACGGCGTCCTCCGCTGCGGGCAGGGCGCAGACCGGGCAGAGCGGCCCGGCCAGATGCGGCAGATCGGCCTCACAGGCGGCGCAGACCAGGCGCTCGCCGCTGCCCTTGCCGCAGACGGTGCAGTCCTGCGGCAGCAGGCGGGACAGCGCCCGAATTGTCGTCCGGTAAATTGACAAGCCCCACCCCTTGAACGATCATCCCCACTCCGATTCTAGCCGAAGCATTTCCCCGCCATGAAAACAGCCGCCGCCGAGCGCGTGAGCAAGGGCTCACATCAACAGAAGAAGTGGACTGTCGCCGAGATCCAGGCGCTTTTCGAACTGCCCTTCAACGATCTTCTGTTCCAGGCCCAGCAGGTGCACCGCGCCCATTTCGATGCCAACAGCGTGCAGCGCTCGACCCTGCTGTCGGTCAAGACCGGCGGCTGCTCGGAGGACTGCGGCTACTGCTCGCAGGCGGCGCGCCACCATACCGGGCTGGAAAAGGAATCCCTGCTGGAGATCGACGAGGTGGTGGCCGCCGCCCAGGCCGCCAAGGAGAAGGGCGCCAGCCGCTTCTGCATGGGCGCCGCCTGGCGCGGGCCGAAGGACAAGGACCTCGAGCAGGTGAGCGAGATGATCCGCGCCGTGAAGGCGCTCGGCCTGGAAACCTGCGTGACGCTGGGCATGCTCAAGGAGGGCCAGGCCGAGCAACTGAAGGCGGCCGGCCTCGACTACTACAACCACAACCTCGATACCGCGCCGGAGTTCTACGGCAACATCGTCACCACCCACAGCCAGGCCGATCGCTTCGACACGCTCAACAAGGTACGCGAGGCCGGCATCCACGTTTGCTGCGGCGGCATCGTCGGCATGGGCGAGACGCGCAGCAGCCGCGCCAGCCTGATCGCCGAGCTGGCCAACATGAATCCGCCGCCGGAGTCCGTGCCCATCAACAACCTGGTGCCGGTGCCGGGCACGCCGCTGGCGAATGCCGAGCCGATCGACCCCTTCGAGTTCGTGCGCACCATCGCGGCGGCGCGCATCACCATGCCGAATAGTCTCGTGCGCCTGTCCGCCGGCCGCCAGGAAATGTCGGATGAACTGCAGGCGCTGTGCTTCCTCGCCGGCGCGAATTCGATCTTCTACGGCGACAAGCTGCTCACCACCGGCAATCCCGAAGCCGGGCGCGACGAAAAGCTCTTCGAGCGGCTGGGCCTGAACGCCATCTGATGCGGGCTCGCTTTTCCAGGGCGGCCGCTTCCTACGATGAAGCCGCCGTGCTGGCAAAAGAAGTCAGTCTGCGCATGACGGCGCGGCTCGAATACGTCAAGCTCGCGCCCGCCCGTATCGCCGACATCGGCTGCGCCACCGGCGATGGCATCCGCGCCCTGCAGGCGCGCTATCCGCAGGCCCTGCCCCTGGCGGTCGACTACGCGCCGGCGATGCTCGCCGAGGTTGCCCGCCGTACGCCCTGGCTGGGGCGGCTGCGCCGCCGTGCGCCGCGCTGCGTTGCCGCCGACGTGCGGGCGCTGCCGCTCAAGGGCGGCACGCTGGGTCTGGTCTGGTCGAATCTCATGCTGCACTGGCTCGACGATCCGCTACCGGCCTTCCGTGAGCTGCAGCGCGTGCTGGAGGTCGGCGGCCTGCTGATGTTCAGCGCCCTCGGGCCGGACACGCTGAAGGAGCTGCGCGCCGCGGGCGCGACGACACTGCGGCGCTTCCACGACATGCACGACCTCGGCGACATGCTGCTGGCGGCCGGCTTCGCGGACCCGGTGATGGACATGGAGAAGATCGAGCTTTCCTATGCCAGTCCGCGCGGCCTGCTGCGAGACCAGCGCCTGCTCGGCGTGCGCGACGGCCTGCTCGGGCCGCTGGGCTTTCGCGAGGGGCGGCGCGTCTTCCGTTCCTGGCAGGCGCAGCGGCGCGAAGGACGCCTGCCGGCCACCTTCGAGATCGTCTACGGTCATGCCTGGAAGGCCGAGCCGAAGACCACGGCGGACGGCCGCGCCATCATCCAGTTCAAGAAATGAAAAGAGCCAAGCAGCGCCGCATCAGGCCGCGCAATCCCGTTGCGGTCGATCCCCTGCTCAAGAAGGGCGGCGCTCATCAACTGCGCGGCAAAAAGGCCAGCCGGGCCAAGCAGAAGGCGCGCTTCCTGCGCAATCAGCGCGATCTCGAGTAGGCCGCCAGCTGGCGCTGCCTTTCCTTCAGTAGCCGCAGGGCGCGGAAGCCGAGCAGGATGCCAAGGAGCACGGCATACAGCAGGGGCAGCGTGATGTCCTTCTTCACCAGCCACCAATAGTGTACGACGCCGATGATGGCGATGGCGTAGACGCCGCGGTGCAGTTGCGTCCAGCGCCGGCCGCCGAGGCGCCTGACCATCGCCGCGCTCGAGGTCGCCGCCAGCGGCACCAGCAGGACGAAGGCGGCAAAACCGGCGGTGATGAAGGGGCGCTTGGCGATGTCCTTGAGGATGGCGGCCCAGTCGAAGAACTGGTCGAGCCAGAGATACGTCATGAAATGCAGTGCTGCATAGAAGAAGGCGTAGAGCCCGAGCAGGCGGCGCAGGCGGATCAGCCAATGCCAGCCGGTAAGGTGGCGCAGCGGCGTCACCGCCAGGGTGATGAGCAGGAAGTTCAGGGTCCACGTGCCGAGGTGGCGCGTGATGAACTCGATCGGATTGGCGCCGAGCCCGTCCGTCCACGCCAGCCAGCCGAGCTGCGCCAGCGGGATTAGGCAGAAGGCGAAGAGCGCGGCCTTGAGGGCGCCAATCTGCTGCGGGTTCGGTTGCATCAATAATATTTTCGCAGATCCATGCCGGCATAGAGCTGCGCGACCTGGTCGGCGTAGCCGTTGAAGGGCAGCGTCTTGCGCTTGAAGAACTCGCCGATGCGGCGCTCCCTCTCCTGGCTCCAGCGCGGGTGACTGACCTCCGGATTGACGTTGGCGTAGAAGCCGTACTCGTCCGGCTGGGCGAGGTTCCAGGTCGTCTTCGGCTCCCTGTCGGTCAGGCGGATCTTCACGATCGACTTGCCGCTCTTGAAGCCGTATTTCCACGGCACGACGAGGCGCAGCGGGGCGCCGTTCTGGTTGGGCAGTTCCTCGCCGTAAAGGCCGACCGCCATGATCGTCAGCGGATGCAGCGCCTCGTCGAGGCGCAGGCCTTCGACGTATGGCCAGTCGAGGTAGGAGAAACGCAGCCCGGGCATGGTCTCCGGGTCCATGTGGGTGACGAACTCGACGTACTTTGCGCTGCCGAGCGGCTCGACCTGCCTTAGCAGGGCGGCGAACGGAAATCCGACCCAGGGAATCACCATCGACCAGCCCTCGACGCAGCGCAGGCGGTAGATGCGCTCTTCCAGCGGGGCGATCCTGAAGACATCCTCGATGGCGAAGGTGCGCGGCTTGTGCACCAGCCCCTCGACGCTTACCGTCCACGGCCGCGTCTTCATGGCGCCGGCGCGTTCCGCAGGCTGACTTTTGCCGCCGAAGCCGAACTCGACGAAGTTGTTGTAGGTGGTGATGTCGCGCAAGCTGTTCGGCGGCTCCAGCGTGCTATAGGGGCTCTTCTGCAGGCCGGTAAAGGCCTCGCGCGCCCAGGCCTCGGTCGGCAGCCCGGCGGCCAGGGCGAGAGCGCCGGCGGCCTTGATGAAGGCGCGTCGCCGCTCGAACAATTCGCGCGGCGTGATCTCGGAAGGGGCGATATCGTCCGGTCGCTTGATCAGCATGGCGGCCTTTCTGTGGGGAACATGCCGAGTAGACCGGCCGGTCCCGCGAAAACTTACGGATTCAGTTGCTGGTAAACGGCGGTGGCGATGCGCAGCAGGTCCGGCTTGTCCATTTCGCCGGAAAGGGCATAGCCGAAGCGCCCGTCCAGCCAGTAGAACACGCCGATGCCGTTTTCCCGCGCATAGCGGAAGGCGGTCTCGCGGCTGTCCTGCGCATCGCGCTGCACGTACAGTGTCAGGCGCTGTCCGCGCGCATCCTGGTACATGAACTGCGCCACCGGGCCGGCTTCGCCGGGCAGGAGACGGCCACCCACCAGTTCGAAGCCTTGCGCCGACAGCCGTGGCGGCTTCAGTTCCGCGCCCAGCCGTTTCGACAGCCAGGCGACGAGATGGGTTTCCTCGGCGGCGCCGACTTCGACCGGGTGGCGAATCTCGGGGCTGAAGACGGCATGCGCCAGTGCCGCCTGGCGCGGCAGCGAGGCGGTGGGCTGCGGCGCGGCGGCGGGCAAGTAGCCGCGCACGGCGTAGCCGACCACGCCACCGACGGCAAGCCAGGCGACCGCCGCGGCCAGGCGTAGCGGCGGCATGCGGCGGGA
The DNA here is from genome assembly GCA_032027165.1 of Denitratisoma sp. Classification (NCBI taxonomy): domain Bacteria; kingdom Pseudomonadati; phylum Pseudomonadota; class Betaproteobacteria; order Nitrosomonadales; family Sterolibacteriaceae; genus Denitratisoma; species Denitratisoma sp. The sequence goes on from JAVSMO010000001.1 coordinate 15,634, forward strand.
GGCGCGCGCGGTTTCCATGAGGCGCGCCGGCACGGGTTCGTCCAGCACGGGATCGAAAGCGCGATGAATGCGCTCTCCCTGGAGGCGCCACTCGGCCACGGCCTGACGCATTTCGGGATGCTCGCCGAGCCACGCCTCGACTTCGGCGCGGCGCGAGGCATCCAGCCGTCCGTCGGCGTAGGCGTGGAGTTCCCGTTCGCTGATGGGGGTGGCGCTCATTTGACGACTTTCAGTTGGGGCTCGGCCGGTTCGTCTCCGGAGAGCAGGGCGCGCAACCGTTCGCGCCCACGCGACAGGCGCGACATGACCGTGCCGACGGGCACGCCGAGCACTTTTGCGGTGTCCTCATAGGAAAGGTCCTCCAGCACCACCAGCAGCAGCACCTCGCGCTGCTCCTCGGACAGCCGTGCCAGGCTGTGCGCGAAATCGCGCAGTTCCAGCGCGTCGCTCTGGGTGGCCCGCGTCGGCAGGTCGGGCAGGGCCTCGTCGCCGGGGTAGTCGATCAGGCGCGGACCGCGCGCCTGATTTACGAACAGGTTGTGCATGATGGAGAACAGCCAGGCGCGCAGATTGCCCGGCCGCCATAGCGACCATTTGCCGAGCGCGCGCTCCAGCGTGTCCTGCACCAGGTCGTCGGCGCGCACGACATCCCCCGTCAGCGCGCGCGCATAGCGGCGCAGGCGGGGGATTTCGGCGACGATGTCCTGGCGACCCATCGAAAAGAGTCTACTCCCTGACGATGCGCCAGGCGTTATTGACGCCGTCGCCGGTCCGGTCGCCGGGCTTCTGGTCCTTGATCCAGTAGTAGAGCGGTTTGCCCTTGAAGGCCCATTGCATCTTACCGTCGTCGCGCGTCACGATCGACCAGTCGCCGGAGGCGCGGTCGGCCTCGGCGGCGAACAGCGGCGGCCAGTTGGCGGCGCACGGGCCATTGCAGACGCTTTTGCCGCTGCCGACGGCGTCCTTGTCGAAGGTGTACAGCGTCATGCCGTTGGCACCGATCAAGACGCCGCCTTCCATGCGGGCGGGTGCGGCAGGGCGGGTTTCGTAGGACGCGCAGCCGGCCAACAGGCCGAGCGCAACCAGGGCGGTGCAGAGGGTTTTTTTGTACATGATTTCTCCTGTTGGGGTTGGGGACTACACCGCATAAACAAGTGCGCCCCCCTTTTTATTCCCCGACAGAAGAAAAAAGGGGTGGCAACCGCCACCCCTTTTGTTCGAATGCTTGAATAGACTTAACGCAGACCGGCGACGTAGTCTGAAACGGCCTTGATTTCTACGTCGGACATCTTGGCGGCAACGGCGCGCATCATCCTGTTCGGATCGTTGGCGCGTTCGCCGCTGCGGAAAGTCTTGAGTTGCGCCTCGGTGTATTCGGCAAACTGGCCGCCGATGCGCGGGTACTGGGCGGGAATGCCGGCGCCGGCCGGGCCGTGGCAGGCGGCGCAGGCGGGCAGGCCGCGGGCGGCATCGCCGGCGCGATACAGCTTCTGGGCGGCCTCGATGGCCTGCGCCTTGGCCTGCTCGCCCTTCTGGGTCTGGCTGGCGTACCAGGCAGCGACGTTCTTCATGTCCTGGTCGGTGAGCGCGGCGACCATGCCGGCCATGATGGGATTGTTTCGCTCGGCAGGCTTGCCGCCGTCGGCCTTGAAGTTCTTCAACTGCTTGTAGAGATAGTCAGCATGCTGGCCGGCGAGCTTGGGGTTGGCGGCGACGGTACTGTTGCCGTCCGGATTGTGGCAAGCGGCGCAAATCTGCGCGGCGACTTGCTGGCCTTTGGCGGCGTCAACCTTGGTGGAAGCAGTTTCAGCAGAAACGGGCTTGTCGGTGGCCTGAGCCGTCGCGGCCAAGGCAAGGGCCAGCGACAGGGTGATGAAACGATGAACCATGGGTACGACTCCTCGAGGCCTGAATTCTAAAAAACTGTTATTCTATACCAACTTACCTCTGTTGCATCATGTCCTGCAGGCGCTTGTCTGCCCGCCCTATGTCCCTGTTTGCCAATGCGGTTTTCGCGATCTCTGCTGAAAAACTGAGCGACCTGCCGGCTCCCTCTGGCGCGGAAATCGTTTTCGCAGGCAGATCCAATGCCGGTAAGTCGAGCGCAATCAATACCCTGGCGGGAATGACACGGCTGGCCTTCGTCAGCAAGACGCCCGGGCGCACGCAACTGATCAACTTTTTCCGGCTGCGCAACGGAGCATTCCTCGTGGACCTGCCCGGCTATGGCTATGCCGACGTGCCGGAAAAGATACGCCGTCATTGGAAGAGCGTTTTGGCCGCCTACCTGTCGACGCGCACCAGCATCTGCGGCCTGGTGCTCATCATGGATGCGCGACGGCCCCTGACGGATCTCGATCGCCAGATGCTCGAGTGGTTCGGTCCGACCGGCAAGCCGATTCATATCCTGCTGACGAAAGCGGACAAGCTGACGCGCACCGAAGCGACGAAAACCCTGCAAGCCGCCCGCGCGGAATTGGCCCCATGGGCCGATCAGGTGAGCGTGCAACTTTTCTCGAGCCTGAAGAAATCCGGTGTAGAAGAAGCGGAGAAGATCATCGGCAGTTGGCTCGTCCCCGACGAAGCGGCGGCGGAAAAAAGAAGTGCCCCCGGCTAAAGGGGAGAAAAACCGGGGGCAGAAACGCCTTAACTTGATTAAGGCACCCGCTCAGGGAGGTGAAGCGGGAGACGGTTCAACACCATCTGGCGTTTCTGAGCGAAAATCTTCCCCGCAAGTTCCTTTAAACGCGAATTAAATGTTTTTCTTATAAAGAAACCATGAGCTTATCAGGCGTTTTCCCCTCGACACGCATGCGCCGCATGCGCCGCGACGATTTCTCTCGCCGGCTGATGCGGGAGCATCATCTGACGGCCGACGATCTGATTTATCCGGTGTTCGTGCTGGAGGGCAAGGGCATCGCCGAACCGGTGGGCTCCATGCCGGGCGTCTTCCGCCATTCCCTCGACCGGCTGCTGAAAGTGGCGGAAGAGGCGGCGCAGCTCGGCGTGCCGGCGCTGGCGCTGTTTCCGGTGATCGATCAGTCCCTGAAATCGTTGGGCGCGGAAGAAGCCTACAACCCCGATGGCCTGGTCCCGCGTGTCGTGAAAGCGCTGAAGAGGGAGTTTCCCCAACTCGGGGTGATTACCGACATTGCACTCGATCCCTATACCAGCCATGGACAGGATGGCCTCATCGACGACGAAGGCTATGTGCTCAACGACGAAACGCTGGAAGTGCTGGCGAAGCAGGCGCTGAACCATGCGCAAGCCGGCGTCGACGTGGTGGCGCCCTCCGACATGATGGACGGGCGCATCGGACGTATCCGTGCCGAACTGGATGGCCAGCGGCAGATCTACACGCGCATCCTGGCCTACTCCGCCAAATACGCATCGAGCTTCTATGGGCCTTTCCGCGACGCCGTCGGCTCGGCGGGCAATCTCGGCAAGGGCAACAAATACACCTACCAGATGGACCCGGCGAACACCGACGAAGCGCTGCGGGAAGTCGGCCTCGACATCGCCGAGGGTGCGGACATGGTGATGGTGAAGCCCGGTCTGCCCTATCTGGACATCGTGCGCCGCGTGAAGGACGAGTTCAAGGTGCCGACCTGCGTCTATCAGGTGAGCGGAGAGTACGCCATGCTGAAGGCGGCCGGCCAGAACGGATGGATCGACGAGAAGGCCTGCGCGCTGGAGGCGCTGCTGTCCATGAAGCGCGCCGGTGCCGACGCGATCCTCACCTACTTCGCCCTCGATGCGGCGAAGTGGCTCAGGGACGGGAAGTAACGCTTACGCCGGCTGCGACAGGCAACCGGCCAGCAGCATCGGCCACTGCTGCGGCCAGTGCGACATCGGCTCGCGCGTGAACCCGCTCTTGACGAAGAGTTGCCAGCGACCGATGACGTAGCACAGGCACAGGTTGGCTGCTGCCGCGGCATCCTCGCCCTGCGGCAGCTCGTTGCTGGTGGCGGCGATGCGCAGGGCCTGCTTGAGCGCGGCTTCGACGCGATCGAGCAACTGGTTGATGCGCGCCTGCAGGCGGTCGTCTTCGTTTACCAAGGCATCCCCGATCAGCACCCGCGTCAGGCCGCGGTTCTTTTGCGCAAACCCCAGCAGCAGGGCGACGATCAACTCGGCCTGCTTCACGCCGGATTGCTCCTCGCTGCCGATCTTGTTGATGACCGAGAAGAGGCTGTTCTCGATGAACTCGATAAGGCCGTCGTACATCTGCGCCTTGCTGGCGAAATGCCTGTAGAGCGCAGCTTCCGAGACATCCAGCTTTTTGGCCAGGAGCGCCGTGGTGATTTTCTCTCCCCTGGGATCCTGCAGCAGCTCCGCGATGGTCTGCAGGATCTGCAGCTTGCGTTCCCCCGATCTGGCGGCCATTGTCTTCCTCGCTCCCTTGTTATCCCAGCGCGCCTATGCGGCGCGGCAGTTCGAGCACGGATTTTAGCCTGAGGTCGACCCAGGCGGGGCGGCGTGCCTCGCGGCTGATCCAGACTGTGCGCATGCCGAGCCGCTTGGCGGTCTTCAGGTTTTCCGCGCTGTCCTCGACCAAGATGCAGTGCGATGGATCGAGGCGGTGCTCGCGGACCAGGTGCAGGAAACCGTGGATCCCGGGCTTGGGCCGGAAGCGCATGTTTTCGATCGAGCAGACGGCATCGAACGCCTGCCGCACGCCCATGATGTCGAGCACTGCCTCGGCGTAATGCCGCGGGGCATTGGAGAAGACGATCTTGGCGCCGGGCAGCCGGCGCAGGACCTGGTGCAGTGCCCGCTCATAGACCACCATGCCGGAAAGGTCGTCGAACTGGTGGGTGTGGTGGAGGAAATGGTGCGGATCCGTACCGTGGTGGCGCATCAGTCCCAGCAGCGTGGCGCCGTAGCGTCGCCAATAGGTTTCGCGCAAGGCCGAGGCTGCCGTCTCGTCGAGGCCGGCCTGCTGTGCCACGTAGGCCGTCATGGCCCGATTGATGTGCGGAAAGATGTGCGGGTCGGCGTCATGCAGCGTGTTGTCGAGGTCGAACAGCCAGACCCGTCTGCCTGCCGAGCTCACTTGCTCTTGATCATGGTGCCGACGCCATGGTCCGTGAGGATTTCCAGCAGCAGGGCGTGCTCGACGCGACCATCGATGATGTGAACATTCCTTACGCCGCTGCGTGCGGCGTCCAGCGCCGAGCCGATCTTCGGCAGCATGCCGCCGGAGAGGGTGCCGTCCGCGACGAGATCGTCGATCTGCTTCGGCGTCAGTCCGGTGAGAAGCTTGCCGTTCTGGTCGAGCACGCCAGGCGTGTTGGTCAGCAGCACCAGTTTCTCTGCCTTGAGGATTTCTGCCAGCTTCCCCGCCACCACGTCGGCATTGATGTTGTAGGATTCGCCATCCTCGCCGACACCGATCGGTGCGATGACGGGAATGAAATCGCCGGAATCGAGGAAGGCGATCAGGCTCGGATCGATGGCGGTGATGTCGCCGACCTGTCCGATGTCGAGCATGTCGGTCGGGTTGTCCTTGTTCGGCATGAGCAGCTTCCTGGCGCGGATGAAGCTGCCATCTTTGCCGGTCAAGCCGACCGCCTTGCCGCCGTGCTGGTTGATGAGGGCGACGATCTCCTTGTTGACCTGGCCGCCGAGGACCATTTCGACCAGCGCCATGGTTTCGGGGTCGGTGACGCGCATGCCCTGGATGAACTGCCCCTGCTTGCCGACGCGCTTGAGCAGATCGTCGATCTGCGGCCCCCCGCCATGCACGACCACCGGATTCATGCCGACCAGTTTCAGCAGAACCACGTCGCGCGCGAAGCAGTGCTTCAGATTTTCGTCTGTCATGGCATTGCCGCCGTATTTGACGACAATGGTCTTGTCCTGAAAGCGGCGGATATAGGGCAGGGCGGCGGCGAGAATGCCGGCTTCGACTGCCGGGGAAAGGGTAGTGTCGGTCATGATGGCCCAGATTCCGGTGAATGCGGAATTCTAAGCCTTATGCAAAAAAAGCGGGAAGCCGAAGCTTCCCGCCGTGGCCGGCCTTCGAGGAGGAAGGGGGCCGGGGCCGGATCGGGGCTCAGTCGATAGTCAGTCGCTTGGCAGCGGCAGCGGCTTTCTTCGGCAGCGTCAACTCGAGCACGCCGTCGTTGAACTTGGCCGCGGATTTCGACTCGTCGATGTCCTGGCCGAGCTGGAAGCTGCGTGAGACCTTGCCGAAATAACGCTCGGTGCGCAGGACACGCTCGCCTTCCTTGACTTCCTTCTCCTGCTTGCGCTCGGCGCTGATCGAAACGACGGAGCCGTCGATGTTGACGTGGATATCCTCCTTCCGGATGCCCGGCAGCTCGGCGTGCACCTTGTAGGCGTCACCCTGTTCCTTGACGTCGATCTTGATGGAGGGCACATCAACAGGGCTGCCAAAGTCGACCGGCCGCACGAAGAAGCCGCGGAAGAAGTCGTCGAAGGGGTCTGAACCGGAACGCGTGATATTGGCCATGATGTCTCCTATTAACGGTTAGGGATTAGACTCATGGTTTCAATATAGGGCAGCCCGGCGTCATTTCAAGAGGGGGCGGCTCGGAAGCAAAATTAATATCATGTCAAACAGTTGCGAGTCTGCCTCGGCTTGTCCCGGATGCGGCCGGACCTTTATCTGCGGCATGAAGGCCGGCCTGCCTCGTTGCTGGTGTGCCGAGCTGCCACCCCTGAAGTCCCTGCCCGAGGCCGGCAAGGGCTGCTACTGCCCGGAATGCCTGGAGAAAATGCTGGCTGACGAATCCGTCAAGCCCGCTTGATTTGGTGTGGCAGCATGAGGATGGCGTCCCGGTTGCTCCAGGAGAATACGCTGCGCGCAGCCTCCTGCCAGGGCAACCATACGTAGCCGAGGTGCTCGTCGGGGGCGACGGTGACCTGGTCCGGCGCCGGCACCAGCAGGCTGAACACATGCTCGACATTTTCGGTGACGCCGGGTGCATAGCGATATCGCCATTCCGGGAATATCTCGTAGCGGTTGGTGAGACGCCAGTCGGCCAAGTCCTTCGGTCGGGAAGAAATACCGGTCTCCTCCGCAACTTCGCGTACTGCCGTGAGCAGGAGGGGTTCGTCGCCCTCCTGACTGCCCGTCACCGACTGCCAGAACCCCGGGTGGGCAGCGCGCTCGAGCAGCAGCACCTCGAGGTCGGGGGTATGGATCAGGACCAGGACGGAGACCGGCTTCTTCAATCGAGCCCCGGCAGATAGGCGATGCCGTCGGCGTGCATGTCCACCAGCACCCAGAACGGCACGCGTTCATCGCGCCAGACATCGGAAGCGGCAGCAAAAACCTGGAGCGCCGTGGCGAAATCTGCGCCGTGGCTGGCGCGAATGCCGTCGCAGTGCTCCAGCAGGATCAGGTAGCCATCCGCCGGCAGCCAGGATAGATCGCCGAGGCAGTCGGCGAGCGCATCCCAGTTGTGGCCGAACCAGTCGGGAAACTCGAGGGCGGTCGCCAGTCGTTCGAAAAGCGCATTCTTGTCGCGTACTGCGGAAAGATCGATGCAGCAAATGGCAAAGCCGGACTTGTCGGCTGCGGCCAGCAGATCAGGCATGCCTTTTGGGGGCGTGTGATAGACACCGCAGCGGGCAAGGTCGCGGAGGAGGGCGGCGTAGCGCTGTTGGCTCATTCGCGTATCTTCCGGAAGCTGCGGTAGTGATCGTTGGTGAAATAATACTCCCCCGAAGTCCGCACATCGCCCGTGTTGCCCCGTCCGGCGACGATGCGCCGTGCGCCGCGGTCGCGCGATCCGGGGGTTGGAACGGTGTACTCGCGGTAGTAGCCATGCGGACGGGCGGGCAGTCGCCGCTCGAAATTGCCAAAGACCGAGCCGTCCTTGCGGTAGGGAAAGGGACCGCCCTGCTTGATCAGTGTCAGCGTTTGCCGGGCTTCGCCGGGGAGGGCTGCGGCCTGGACCGACGGAATGCCTTGAGCGACATATGGTTCACGCGCCGTGGCCGGGCCCGCGGCGAGAATCGACAGCAGCAAAAAACAAAGGCGCAGCATCACGCCGGCCGGTTCTCAGTCTGCCGTGGGCTTTGGGGTTTCGGTCTGGCGCAGACGGATATGCAGCTCGCGCAGCTGCTTCTCGTCGGCCGGTCCGGGCGCGTTGGTGAGCAGGCACTGGGCGCGCTGGGTCTTCGGGAAGGCGATCACGTCGCGGATCGACTCGGCGCCGGTCATCATGGTGACGATGCGGTCGAGGCCGAACGCGAGGCCGCCGTGCGGCGGCGCACCGTACTTGAGGGCGTCGAGCAGGAAGCCGAATTTCTGCTCGGCCTCCTCGGCGCCGATGGCGAGCGCGCGGAACACCTTCGACTGGATTTCCTCGCGATGGATACGCACGGAGCCGCCGCCGATTTCCCAGCCGTTGAGGGCCAGGTCGTAGGCCTTGGCCAGGCACTTGCCGGGATCCGTGTCGATGAACGCCTCGTGGCCGTCCTTGGGCGAGGTGAAGGGATGGTGCAGGGCCACCCAGCGCTTGTCTTCCTCGTCGTATTCGAACATCGGGAAATCGACCACCCACAGCGGCCGCCAGCCGGTTTCCAGATAGCCGCCTGCCGCGCCCTTCTCGTGACCAATCTTGACGCGCAATGCGCCCAGGGCATCGTTAACGACCTTGGCGCGGTCGGCGCCGAAGAATACCAGGTCGCCGTCTGCGGCGCCGGTGCGCTCGATGATCTGAGTGACGATGTCCGCCGGCAGGAATTTCAGGATGGGCGACTGCAGGCCTTCGATGCCTTTCGCCTTCTCGTTGACCTTGATGTAGGCGAGGCCCTTGGCGCCGTAGATGCCGACGAATGCGGTGTAGTCGTCGATCTCCTTGCGCGTGAAACTGCCGCCGCCCGGGATGCGCAGGGCTGCCACGCGCCCGTCGGCCAGTCCGGCCGCAGCGCGGAAGACCTTGAAGTCCACCGTCTTCATGAGATCGGTGAGTTCCGTAAATTCCAGCTTGACGCGCAGGTCCGGCTTGTCCGAGCCGTAGCGCGCCATTGCTTCGGCATGGCTGAGGCGCGGGAAGGGATTCGGCAGGTCGACGTTCAGGGTTTCCTTGAACACAGTCCGGATCAGCTCTTCCATGATTGCCGTGATCTCGGTCTCGGTCAGGAAGGACGTCTCGATATCGACCTGGGTGAATTCCGGCTGACGGTCGGCACGCAAGTCTTCGTCGCGGAAGCACTTGGTGATCTGGTAGTAGCGGTCGAAGCCGGCAACCATCAGCATCTGCTTGAACAGCTGCGGCGACTGCGGCAGGGCAAAGAACTGGCCGGCGTGCACGCGGGAGGGCACCAAGTAGTCGCGCGCGCCCTCGGGGGTGGACTTGGTCAGCATCGGCGTCTCGATGTCGATGAAGCCCTGTGCATCGAGGAAGCGGCGGAAGGCCATCGCCACCTTGTAGCGCAGCATCATGTTCCTCTGCATCTGCGGGCGGCGCAGGTCGACCACGCGGTGCGTCAGGCGCACGTTCTCCGACAGGTTGTCCTCGTCGAGTTGGAAGGGCGGCGTGGCGGCGTGGTTGAGGATCTCGATGTCCTGCGCCAGCACCTCGATCTCGCCGCTGGTCAGGTTGGGATTGGCGGTGCCTTCCGGGCGGCGGCGCACCAGGCCGGTGATCTTCAGCACGAACTCGTTGCGGATACGCTCGGCGGTGGCGAAGGTCTCCTTGCGGTCCGGGTCGCACACCACCTGCACCAGCCCCTCGCGGTCGCGCAGGTCGATGAAGATGACGCCGCCGTGGTCGCGGCGGCGGTGCGCCCAGCCGCAGAGGGTAACGGTTTGGTCGAGGTGGGCGGCATTGACGAGGCCGCAATAGTGAGTACGCATTTCAAGGTGCCCAGGAAAATAGCCGCGATGGCGGCGCGTTATTGATTCTGTGCCCGTCCGGCGGAATTGCGCAGAGGGGGCGCCACGACCCCCATCGAGATGATGTACTTGAGGGCTTCGTCGACGCTCATCTCGAGTTCAATGATGTCCTTGCGCGGCAGCATGAGGAAGAAGCCGGAAGTGGGATTGGGGGTGGTTGGAACGTAGACGCTGACGTATTCACCGGGCAGGTGGTTGAGGACGTCGCCCCCCGGTTGGCCTGTCTGGAAGGCGATGGTCCATATGCCTTCCCGTGGGTATTGCACGAGCAACGCCTTGCGAAATGCCTCGCCGCTTGACGAGAAGAGGGTATCGGATACCTGCTTGACGCTGTAATAGACCGACTTGACCACCGGAATACGCGATAGCACACCCTCCCAGAAGCGCAGCAGACGCTGACCGATGATATTGGCGGTGACCAGCCCGGTGAGGAACACGATCAGGAGCGTGGCGATCACGCCGATGCCGGGGATGTAGACGCCCAGCAGGTTTTCTGGTCGGATTGCGGCGGGCAGCAGCAGCAACGTCTGGTCCATCGTCTTGACGATGAGCGCCAGCACCCAGGCGGTGATCGCCAGGGGAACCCAGATCAGCAAGCCGGTGATGAAGTATTTTTTCATCCGTTGCCAGCACAGGCGCAGCCGTTACAACTTGGCGCCGGGGCTTTGTCGCCTTCCTGTTTTGACTCAGTCTTGGTCGGGCAACCCTTGAAATCAGTGGCATACCACCCGCTGCCTTTGAGCTGAAAGCCTGCAGCAGTGAGCATCTTGCTGAAAGTCTCCTTGCCGCATTCGGGGCAGGTCGTCAGTGGGGCATCATTGAGCTTCTGCAGGTATTCCTTCTGGAACCCGCAGGTGCCGCAGCGATATTCATAGATCGGCATGGCAGTCTCCAAAAAACACGGAATTATAACTTAAGCAATTGCACCGAAAGCCAAAATCTAGGCGGTCAGCCTGATAAACATGCAGCCGGGACCGGCCGAATTCAAGCCGTCGTCCGAATCAGAACAGGCCGAGGTAATGCTGGGTCAGGGGCTTGCCCCAGAAAAGGGCAATGATGGCTGCGGCAGCCAGGTAGGGACCAAAGGGAATGGGGATGTTGCGCCCATGCTTGGCAAAGACGATCAGGGCGATGCCGACCACGGCGCCGACCAAGGAGGACGCCAGGATCGTCAGTGGGAGCATTTGCCAGCCCAGCCAGGCCCCGACGGCGGCGAGCAGCTTGAAATCGCCGTAACCCATGCCTTCCTTGCCGGTGGCCAGCTTGAAGGACCAATACACTGCCCATAGCGACAGATAGCCGGCTGCGGCGCCCACCACGGCGCTCCGGATGTCGGAGAACGTTCCGCCCAGGTTGAGCAGAAGTCCAGCCCACAGCAAGGGCAGCGTGATGCTGTCGGGCAGCAACTGAGTGTCAAAGTCGATAAACGTTAGCGCAATCATGCACCAGATAAAGAACAGTGCACCGATGCCGGCCCAGCTTGTGCCAAAACGCCATATCGCGTATCCGGACAGCACGCCGGATAGTGCCTCGACAAGCGGGTAGCGCAGGCTGATGCGGGCTTGACAGGCCCGACAGCGTCCCCTTAGAAAAAGAAAGCTGACAATCGGGATGTTCTCCCATGCAGCAATGCCATGGCCGCAACTCGGGCAGTGCGAGCGCGGCGAAGCGAGGGACAATTTATCAGATGGTGGCGGCGTTTCGCCGCGAAGCTCCGCGCATTCCGCCTCCCAGCCGTGCTCCAACATCTTGGGCAGGCGATGGATGACGACGTTCAGGAAGCTTCCTACCACCAAGCCCAACAGGGTGGCCATGGCGGTACTGGCCACCGGTTCCAGCAGAAAACTCATGAGGGTACTTCAGCAGTTAAGTTGGTTAGGAACGCTGCCCGAATCATCAGACCACGGCGCCCAGCTTGAAGATCGGCAGGTACATGGCTACCACCATGCCACCGATCAGCGTGCCCAGCACCACCATGATCATCGGTTCCATCAGGCTGGACATGGCTTCGACTGCGTCGTCCACTTCGGCTTCGAAGAAATCGGCCACCTTGCTCAGCATGGCGTCAAGCTGGCCGGATTCTTCGCCGATGGAAACCATCTGAATCACCATGTTGGGAAAGACGTTGGCGTTCTGCATGGCTACGGTCAGGTTGGTTCCGGTGCTGACTTCCGACTGTATCTGCTTTGTCGCCATCTTATAAACATAATTGCCCGAAGCGCCGCCGACCGAATCCAATGCCTCCACCAGTGGTACTCCGGCGGCGAACATGGTCGACAAGGTGCGCGCCCACCTTGCCATGGTCGCCTTGCGGATGATGTCGCCAAAAATGGGTAGCCGCAGAAACAGCCGGTCCATGACGATCTGCATCTTTTCCGAGCGCTTCCACATGAAGAAGAAACCGTATAGCGATCCCCCCAGGATGCCGAAGACGATATACCAGTTGGCCACCATGAAGTCCGACATGGCGATGACCATCAGAGTCGGTGCCGGCAGGTCGGCACCGAAACTCTTGAAGACCTCCTTGAACGCCGGGATCACGAAAATCATGATCACCGCTGTGATAACCACGGCAACGACAATGACCGCGATTGGATAGAACAACGCCGACTTGATTTTGCTCTTGATTGCAAGAATCTTTTCCTTGTACGTCGCCAGGCGGTCAAGGAGGGAGTCTAGAATGCCAGCGGCCTCGCCGGCGGCGACCAGGTTGCAGAACAAGGCATCGAAGTAGAGCGGAAATTTGCGGAAGGCCTGATTCAGCGATGATCCCGTTTCGACATCTGCTTTGACTTCCATCAGCAACTTGGCGACCGCCTGATTGGAGGCCCCCTTGCCGACGATGTCGAAGGCTTGCAGCAGCGGCACGCCCGCCTTCATCATGGTGGCCAGTTGGCGCGTGAAGAGCGTGATGTCCTTTTCCGTGATCTTGCCGCCACGCTTGAAGGCTTGTTTCTTGACCTTGCTGACCAGGATGCCCTGGCGGCGCAACGTGGCATGGACGAGCGCCTCGCCGCCGGCACGCATTTCGCCCCGCATCAGCTTGCCGGTCTTGTCCTTGCCCTCCCAGGCAAAGGTGTATTCCTTGATGCCGGCATCTTTCTTTGCTGTTTTTGTCGCGGTTGCCATCTGGTTCTCCCTATTCGTTCGTCGTCGCGAGGACTTCCTCAAGCGAGGTTAGCCCCTGCTTGACCTTGAGCAGTCCTGACTGCCGCAGATCCTTGATGCCTTCCTGTTGTGCCTGCTCAGCGATGTCCATCGAATTGCCATTGGTCATGATGATGCGCTGAATCTCTTCCGAGACAGGCATAACCTGATAAATGCCCACGCGTCCCTTGTAACCACTGCCCTTGCATTTGTCGCAGCCGTTTGGTCCGTACAGTTGCCAACTGCCATCTATCTCGTGTTCATGGAAGCCGGCTTGGATCAGGGCCTCCATCGGGATGGAAACGGGTTTCTTGCAGGAACACAGGCGGCGCGCGAGGCGTTGAGCCGTGATCATGATGACGCTCGAAGCGATGTTGAACGGCGCAATCCCCATGTTTTTCATGCGTTCAAGGGTCGTCGGCGCATCGTTGGTATGCAGTGTAGACAGCACCAGGTGACCGGTCTGGGCCGCCTTGATGGCTATCTCGGCGGTTTCCAGGTCGCGGATTTCACCGACCATGATGATGTCCGGGTCCTGACGCAGAAATGCTTTCAGCGCAACGGCGAAATTCAACCCCGCCTTGTCATTGACGTTGACCTGATTAATGCCTGGCAAATTGATTTCGCAGGGGTCCTCGGCGGTGGAGATATTGATGCCCGGCTTGTTCAGAAGGTTGAGGCAGGTATAGAGCGAGACAGTCTTGCCGCTGCCGGTCGGCCCGGTCACGAGGATCATGCCGTAGGGGCGATCGATGGCTGCCATCAGTGCCTCACGCTGCTCCGGCTCGTATCCCAGGGCGTCGATGCCGAGCATGGCGCTGGATGGATCCAGAATGCGCATGACGATTTTTTCGCCATGTAGGGTCGGCAGGGTGCTGACGCGAAAATCAATCGCCCGTGTTTTTGACAGCACCAATTTCATGCGGCCATCCTGAGGGACGCGCTTCTCTGAAATATCCAGCCTGGAAATCACCTTGATGCGTGAGGCGATCTTTTCTTTGATGACCAAGGGAGGTTGGGCGATTTCGCGCAGGACGCCGTCAGTGCGGAAGCGGATCCTGTAATACTTTTCATAGGGCTCGAAGTGAATGTCGGATGCCCCTTCATTGATCGCATCGAGCAATATTTTTTGAATAAACCGGACAACGGGGGCATCATCGACCTCAACTGAGCCGGATTCGGCGCTGGCCGCCTCTTCGGTTTCATCGGCAAGCTCAAGGTCCAGGTCGTCGCCTGCCAGTTCATTGAGCTTGGTTTCCGCGGTCTCAGACAAGCGTAGAACGATAGGCGCCAGTTTGCTTGCCTCAACCACCACTGGGTCGACAGCCAAGCCTGTCTGGAAGCGGATTTCGTCCAGGGCACGCAGATTGGTCGGGTCAGCCAATGCGACGGCAATACGGTTGCCACGCTTGGTCAGGGGAATGACCTGGTGGTTCTGCATCAACTTGCGGTCAATGGCGCCCGGGGGGAAGTGACTCTCCTCGAACGCGTTCAGGTCCAGCAAGGGATAACCGAACGTTTCGGCAGCGAAGGTGGCGACGTCCTTGGCGTTCAAGCGTCCGCTGGAAACAACCTGATTGACAAACCCCCCCCCAGTCCCGGCCCCTTGCGCAGCAAAAGCCTCCGCTTCCGCCTCTTTGAGGCGACCTTGCTGTACCAGCGCACGCGCCAAGCCGCTAAGGGTTGTCTGGAGAGAAGCAGCCATGGGTTCCCGAGATTGATTGAAAATACCAGCCGAGTATCTCAGGCGATGATGCCCTTCTGCCCCGGTTTTGTAAAGACTATCAGTCGGTTGGAGCGGATTGTTGAGTTGATTGCTGTGTCGGGATGCAGCGACATCCGGCAGGCGTCTGGTCAACCTAGCAGTTATTGCCTTTCCAAGCCTGAACTGAACCGATTGGATTGCCAACAGGCGGTTGTTTATGTGGAATACAGCAAGAACGGCAAATCTCGCCGAGCGGGAAAGATCTCTCAGACAAAGTTAAATGCGGCAGGCCAGGTGACTTGGCAGGCGTAACGCCTATCAGCCAGTCCGTCCGAGCAGGACTTCCAGGACGAATCGGCTGCCAATATAGGCAAAGAGCAGGGCGGCAAAACCTGCCAAGGTCCATCGTAATGCCTTGCGTCCTCGCCAGCCCCAGGCATACCGTCCTATCAGCAGCGCAGCAAAGATCAGCCAGGACAGGACTGAGAAGACCGTCTTGTGGTTGAACTCCAGCGCCTTGCCAAACAATGTTTCGGAGAATGCGATACCTGAGGCCAGGGTGAGCGTGAGCAGGACGAAGGCGATGGTGATAAGCCGAAACAGCAAGGATTCCATCGTTAGCAGAGGCGGCAGGCTGGCCAGCCGTCGCGTTAACTCGCCCCGATGAAGGCGCCGCTCCGCCACTGCCATGATAATGGCGTGGAGCGCAGCCAGGGTGAACAGGCTATAGGCCACCATGGCAATGAAGAAGTGCACACGGAACATCGCCGAGGTGACGTTGGACAGCAAATGCTGGCCTGGAAAAAGGACGGGCAGCAGCGTGCAAATGCCGGCCAAGGGCAATGCCAGGGGCTGCAAGCCCTCCAGGCGGGCATGAAAGCTTTCCACCCAGTAGATAAGTATGGCGAGCCACAACATTAGAGAGAGTGCTGCCGAAAAGCCGAATCGCATGATCCCCCCCCCGAAGAGCTCTCCGTAAAGAAGGTAGCCGTGCAGCAAAATGGCAACAGCCAGCGCCAGCCTTTCCCAGGGGCGTATCCCCTGCGGCATATTGGGGGCGTCCAGAGCCCAGCGTGTGCGCCAGAAATGGAAACCCAGAAAGGCGTACAGCGAGGCCGGAAGCAGATGCGGTAAAATCCCTTGCATCTTGCAAGTCTACCTCCTTCCCGGAGCAACCGGAACATCATGCTGGACAATCTGACACAACGCCTCTCTCGCGTCGTCAAAACGCTGCGCGGCCAGGCGCGCCTGACGGAAGACAACATCGCGGACGCCTTGCGCGAAGTGAGGATGGCCTTGCTGGAGGCCGATGTCGCATTGCCGGTGGTGAAAGACCTCGTCGCCCGCATCAAAGAGAAGGCGATCGGCCAGGAGGTGGTTGGCAGCCTTACTCCCGGCCAGGCTCTGGTCGGCGTGGTGCACCGTGAACTGACCGATTTGATGGGCGGCATCCACAGCGGCCTCAACCTGGCCGTGCAGCCCCCTGCGGTCATCCTCATGGCCGGCTTGCAAGGTGCCGGCAAGACCACGACGACGGGCAAGCTGGGCAAGCTCCTCCGCGAGCGCATGAAGAAGAAGGTGCTTGCGGTCAGCGCCGACGTGTACCGCCCGGCGGCGATACAGCAGTTGAAACTTGTCGCCGAACAGGCCGGCATCGATTTCTTTCCCACGCAGACAAGCGACAAGCCAACAACCATTGCTGCATCCGCTCTCGATTTCGCCAGGAAGCACTACTACGACGTGGTGCTGTTCGATACCGCCGGCCGGCTTGCCATTGATGAAGCCATGATGCGAGAAGTGGCGGAACTGCATTCGGCATTGCAGCCCGTCGAGACGCTCTTTGTGGTGGATGCCATGCTTGGCCAGGATGCGGTGAATACTGCGCGTGCCTTCAACGAGGCCCTGCCGCTCACCGGGGTGATTCTGACCAAGCTCGATGGCGATGCACGCGGCGGCGCGGCGCTTTCCGTGCGCCATGTCACCGGCAAGCCGCTCAAGTTCGCCGGCGTCGGCGAGAAACTCACTGGCCTTGAAGAATTCCACCCGGAACGCATGGCGTCGCGCATTCTCGGCATGGGTGACGTGCTGGGGCTCATCGAGGAGGCGCAGCGCGGTGTCGATCAGGAAAAGGCAAAAGAATTCGCGCAGAAACTGAAGACCGGCAAGGGATTCGACCTGAATGACTTCAAGGAGCAGATAGGCCAGATGCGCAAGATGGGCGGCTTGTCCGGCCTGCTCGACAAGCTGCCGGCCCAGTTTGCCCAGGCGGCGCAGCAGGCCGGCTCCCAAGTCGAGGACAAGGCCGTCCGCCGCATCGAGGGAATTATCAATTCAATGACGCCACAGGAGCGGGCCAAACCGGAACTGATCAAGGCCTCGCGCAAGCGGCGTATTGCCAATGGTGCCGGCGTGCAGGTGCAGGAGGTCAACAGGCTGCTCAACCAGTTCGAGCAGACGCAGAAGATGATGAAGCAGTTCTCGAAGGGCGGGCTGCAAAAAATGATGCGCGGCATGAAGGGAATGCTGCCGGGAATGCGCTGATACCTTCAAGGTTTGGGGGTGGCTCTGGGTGTGTAGTGCCAGTGCCTTTCCCAGGCAGCGCGTACTGCGTTCGGATACTCCGGTCGCCCCAAGCTTCCATTGTAGCGCCCCAGTGCGCGGAACAGATCGCCCTTTTCGATATCCAGGTAGTGTTTGAGGATGGTGCAGCCATAGCGCAGATTCATGCGCAGATGGAATAGGTTGTCGTTTCTGCCGCCGATCAGTTTCACCCAGAAAGGCATGACCTGCATGTAGCCGCGGGCTCCGGCTGAGGAAACCGCATACTTCTTGAAACCGCTTTCGACCTGGATTAATCCGAGAACCAATTGCGGATCCAGTCCGGCACGCTTCGCCTCGTAGTGCACTGCACGCAAGAACTCCAGCCGGTGCTCCTGGTTTGGCATGCGCTTGACGAGGCGCCCTGACATTTCCTCCAGCCAATTGACTGCTTCCATGGGGTTGCCAAACGAACTGGTGGGCGGTTTGCGATCCGAAACCGCTGCATGCAGTGCGGCTTGGATACTGGCGGCCAACGGCTCATACTTTTGCGCGCCGGCGCAGGCAGAGCTGGCGGCAACCAGCAGCAACGAGAAAAGAAAGCCCTGTTTCACACGCCGAGGCGTTCGCGCACGAAACTGCCGATCTCAGCCAGGGGCACCTTGACCGCCGCAGTATCACGACGGTCCTGGTATTCGACCATTCCTTCCTTGAGGCCTCGTTCGCCGATGGTGATGCGATGAGGCACGCCGATGAGTTCCAAGTCGGCAAACATCACGCCCGGACGCTCGTCCCGGTCATCCACTAGCACATCAAGACCGGCGGAGACGAGTTCGTCATACAGGCCATTGGCGGCGTCCTGTACGGACTGACTTTTCCGGTAGCCGACCGGGGCAATTGCGAGGTCGAAAGGGGCGATGGCTCGCGGAAAGATGATGCCCCGTTCGTCGTGGTTTTGTTCGATGGCGGCTCCGACGATGCGCGTGACGCCGATCCCATAGCAGCCCATCTCCATGACGCGCGGCTGGCCTGACTCGTCGAGGAATGTCGCTTTCATCGCCTCGGAATACTTGGTGCGCAGCTGGAAGATATGTCCCACTTCGATGCCGCGGCAGATCGATAGCCGGCCTTTACCGTCCGGGCTGGGGTCCCCTTCGACGACGTTGCGGATATCGAACACGTAGTCGGGCTCGCGCAGATCGCGTCCCCAATTCACCCCCATCAAATGGAAGCCCGCCTCATTGGCGCCGCAGACGAAGTCGCTCATCTGGGTCACGGTCCGGTCGGCAATGACAGTGATGTCTTTCCCGATGCCAACCGGGCCGATGTAGCCCGGGCGGCACCCTAAATACCGCTCGACTTCCTCGTCGCTGGCAAAACGGAAGGGATTGAGGAAGGGCAATTTGCCTGCCTTGATTTCGTTGAGCGTGTGGTCGCCACGAATGAGCAGGAGGAAGAATTGCTCGTCATGCATGACGGCAATGGCCTTGACGGTTTTCGTCAGAGGGAGCTTGAGCAGCGCCGCTACGTCCTCGCAACGGATCTTGCCGGGCGTGGCGACCTTCTTCATTTGCTCGGTATGGCCTTCGCGCGGGGACGGCGGCGCGAGACCCTCCGCCAGTTCGACGTTGGCGGCGTAATCCGAATCCGGGCAAAAGGCGATGGCGTCCTCACCTGAATCGGCGAGAACATGGAACTCGTGTGAGCCGGTGCCGCCGATGGAACCGGTGTCGGCTGCAACTGCCCGGAAACTCAGGCCAAGACGAGTGAAGATGCGCGTATAGGTGTCGTGCATGTTTTGGTACTCGCGCTGCAAGTCCTCGTAGCTAGCATGAAACGAGTAGCCATCCTTCATGAGAAACTCGCGGCCGCGCATGACGCCAAAACGGGGCCGGATTTCGTCACGGAACTTGTTCTGTATCTGATATAGATGCAATGGAAGCTGACGGTAGCTCTTGATCTCGCGCCTTGCGACGTCGGTAATAACCTCCTCGTGCGTCGGGCCGATGACGAAATCGCGCTGGTGCCGATCCTTGAAACGCAGCAGCTCGGGACCGTACAACTCCCAGCGACCGGTTTCCTGCCACAACTCAGCCGGAACGACCGCCGGCATGAGCAGTTCGATGGCGCCGGCGCGATCCATTTCTTCGCGGATGATGTTTTCCACCTTGCGCAGAATGCGCAGGCCGAGCGGCATCCAGGTATAGATGCCTCCTGCCAGTCGCTTGATCAGGCCCGCACGCAACATGAGTTTATGACTGACGATCTCAGCGTCGGAGGGAGCCTCCTTCAGTGTGGCAAGGAAAAATTGCGTGGCGCGCATGGTCGTAAATGGGGGTAAAAGCCGCAATTTTACAGTAGTAAGCGGAGCCCCAGAGGGGGGAACGGGTTGCTTTCATTCAGGGGGGAATTGTGGAAAAATAATGGCAGTCTAATTATTGATGGGTAGCAATCATGCTCGATCGTGAAGGCTATCGCCCTAACGTCGGCATCATCCTGGTCAACAGCAGGAACGAGGTATTCTGGGGCAAGCGCATTCGAGAGCATTCTTGGCAGTTCCCGCAGGGCGGGATCAAACACGGCGAGTCGCCCGAGCAGGCGATGTACCGTGAGTTGCAAGAAGAGATCGGCCTGAGGCAGGAGCACGTCAGGATTCTCGGACGCACGCGGGACTGGCTGCGTTATGAGGTGCCGAAGCAGTGGATTCGGCGCGAATGGCGCAACACCTACCGCGGCCAGAAGCAGATCTGGTTCATGTTGCGCCTGACCGGAAGAGATACCGATGTCTCGCTGCGTGCCAGCAATCATCCCGAATTCGATGCATGGCGCTGGAGTGACTACTGGGTGCCGCTCGATGCCGTGATTGAATTCAAGCGCGGAGTGTACCAGCAGGCCTTGGTTGAGTTGTCTCGTTTCGTCTTTCGCCACCCGGCGGACCGACAGCCAAAGTGGGCTGTTCCGTCCGACTCCCTGCAGTCCTGAGCGGAACTAGCTGCCGATTCAGGCGGCTAATGACGCAATCCGCAGGTTCCATTTTCACTCTTCTCCATTTGTGCCGAAAATGAAATGCAGCGTCCGCAGAGGCGCGCATTCCACGATGATCCCTCGCACGATATGGAAGGAGGATGGTGATGATCCGCGAACAATACAAAGCCCTGCGCCAGGCTCGTCTTGAACAGTGCGCAAGCTATTACCAGGCCGAGTCGTTGCCCCTGCGCAGCGTTCGGCTCGATTCCCCTGCTCTTGAAGTGATGACCGATCTCAAGCGGGTCCAGGCGGTTACCATCGGTCCGGATGCCACACTGGTTGCAGTCAATAAGGCCATGATGCGCAACACGGTACGGTCGCTTCTTGTGGCCGACGAGCGGCGCTGCATCCTTGGCATCATTACCTCAACCGACACCATGGGCGAAAAACCGATGCAGGTTGTCCTTGAACGAGGTATCCGCCATGAGGAGGTTCTCGTGCGAGACATCATGACGTCACGTGATCGGCTTGAGGTGCTGGATATGGAAGCGGTTCGTGCAGCAGAAGTCGGGCATGTGGTGGCGACCCTCAAGTGGACCGGCCGGCAGCATGCGCTGGTAGCCGAGGAGGATGCTTCAGGCCGTCAGATGATCAGGGGGATATTCTCCGCATCCCAGATTGCCCGCCAGCTGGGCATGACGATTCACGCCATTCAGATTGCTTCGACATTCGCTGAAATCGAGGCGGCTATTGCCCACTGAGAGAGGCCGCCGTCACAGTGTATCATCCACGGATGTTTCTGGCCAGGCCGGACGAGAACATTGCCGGCCACCGACTGGAGTATCTGTGGAGATGCATGGAGGAAAGGCTTTTCTGTTTGCCGTTGGTGTTCTGGCGCTTGCCGGACCGGCAACCGGGCAGGAGTTCTTCGGCGACAAGAAGTACGGCGAGTTTTATGAGGAGGACAAGAAGTGGGTTGAGCTGGAGTCCAAGCCGCCAGCCTACCCTCAGGAACAAGCCCTTATCGAATTCAATGCCGGCGCCGCAACTCGCAATCGACACTACATTGACGGCACGACACTTAGCGTTGGCGGGGATGGCGTGGTCCGTTACGTGGTTGTCGTCAGGGCGGCGGGAGGGGCAACTAACGTCAATTTCGAGGGCATCCGATGTGGCAGCAGGGAGCGGAAGCTGTATGCGTTTGGACGTGGCGACCGTACTTGGGGCACATCTCGTACGCAGTCATGGCAACCCATTAAACGGGGCAGTTACCAGGCTGTGCTTTCCAGGGAGTACTTCTGCCCGAACAATGGCATCATCCTCAAGGCTGAGGAAGGGGTAGATGCACTCAGGCTCGGTGGTCACCCAGAGGCCAAGTAAGCGTTGATTTAGGCTTGACAGGTGATAGACGGACTGATCATCGAATTAGACAAGGCCTTGCGTGCGCTGTATGCGCCCGGTCGAAGTGTTCGCCCCGTGCCCGGTGCAGATCTGGCGGAAGTGGAACTTGCGGACGATGAGAAAAGGTACGCTGCAGCCTTGATGCGGGTGAATCATAGTGGCGAGATCTGCGCCCAGGCACTGTATCAGGGGCAGGCTTTGACATCGAAAGAGGATTCAATTCAGGTGGCCCTGCGCAGTGCCGCCGAGGAAGAAGGTGAGCATCTGGCTTGGACGGAGCGTCGGCTTGTTGAGTTGGGAGGTCGAAAAAGCGTGTTGAATCCGCTCTGGTATGCTGGTTCCCTGTCTATCGGAATAATCGCAGGCAAATTTGGTGATGCCTGGAATCTGGGTTTTCTGGCCGAAACAGAGCGGCAGGTTGAGGCGCACCTGAATCGTCATTTGCAGCGTTTGCCTGGAAACGACCGAAAATCATGGGCGATTATTGAGCAAATGAAGATCGACGAAACAAGCCATGCGCATACAGCCGAACGATTGGGAGCCCGGGAACTGCCCGGGGTAGCCAAGTGGGCGATGCGGCTTGCCTCGGGCGTTATGACCCGTACAGCCCACTGGATCTGATCACGCCTCGACGATTTCCCAATCATGGGTGATAGTTGCAGTTTTGCCCAGCATGATTGAAGCGGAGCAATATTTTTCCGCTGATAGATTGATGGCTCGATCCACTGCTTCCGCTTTCAGCGCCCTGCCTTTTACGATGAAGTGAAAATGGATCTTGGTGAATACCTTGGGGTCCGTTTCTGCACGGTCGGCCTTCAACTGAACCTCGCAACCCGAAATATCCTGGCGGCTTTTGTTCAGGATCATCACCACATCGTAAGCCGTACATCCACCTGCTCCCGCCAGAATCAGTTCCATCGGTCTTGGCGCCAAATTATTGCCGCCTCCCTCTGGTGCACCATCCATTACTACGATATGGCCGCTGCCGCTGCGTGCTGCGAAAGCCATGCCACCCTCCCCGAGCCATTGGACCGTACATTCCATCTCAACTTTTCCTATTATCGATTCGGTGATCTACGTCCGGATTCTAGCCGATACACCTGCCAGGCAATCCCTTACCTTCCATGGCCTAGCCGTAGCGTTAGCATTTGTGCGCCGCAATAATACTGCGGTATTTATGAACAACTACAGAATCAATGAAGCCATTCTTTCTAAGGCTGAGGTTCAATGACTCTAATTAATACTATTTTAATCAGTAAATTATAATAGTATTCGGGAATGTTATGGCGCGATAGGGAAATAAATGTGCGCTGCACAAAAAAATTCTTGCATTGCACAAAACATTTTGCCATACTGAAATTGTTCGAACGTTATTGCTGGCTGTGGTTTATGGCCATTTTTGATGGCGCAGTAACGTTCAAGGTTTTGTCTCCTCCACCCTCCTCCTTTGGTGTGGATTTAGCGCGATCCTCCGTGGATCGCGCTTTTTTTTCATGGCTGGGTCCCGTACTCACTCAATGCATCCTGAGGCAAGGATTGTCGATTTGATGTGCTCTAGATTGACATATCCATTCTAACTGCAATACAATGCACGGCTTTCCGTATTACGCTGTTAGTGCCGTAGAGGGAATTTCATGAGAACGTTTTCTGCCAAGCCGCACGAAGTCAAGCGTGACTGGTTCGTCGTTGATGCGACGGACAAGGTCCTCGGCCGGCTGGCCACCGAGATTGCGCGCCGCCTGCGCGGCAAGCACAAGCCGGAGTACACGCCGCACGTAGACACTGGCGACTATATTGTCGTGGTCAATGCCGAGAAGTTGCGCGTGACCGGTGCCAAGGCCGAACAGAAGGTGTACTACCGTCATTCTGGCTATCCGGGCGGCATTTACGAAGACACCTTCACCAAGTTGCAACAGCGCGCCCCTTCCCGTGTGCTGGAAAAAGCCGTTAAGGGCATGTTGCCGAAAGGCCCGCTTGGCTATGCCATGATCAAAAAATTGAAAGTCTATGCTGGAGGCGATCATCCGCATGTCGCCCAGCAGCCCAAGTCGCTGGAGATTTAAGGAATGGCTGCGAATTACTATTACGGTACGGGTCGGCGCAAGACAGCAGTTGCCCGCGTGTTCATGAAAAGCGGTAGCGGAAAGTTCGTTGTTAACGACAAGCCGGTCGACGAGTTCTTTTCCCGCGAAACGGGGCGCATGGTTGTCCGTCAGCCGCTGGAATTGACCCAACATACAGGCACTTTCGATATCCTGGTGAACGTCTGCGGTGGAGGCGAATCCGGACAGGCTGGCGCAGTTCGCCATGGGATCACCCGTGCGTTGATTGAATATGACGCGACTTTGAAGCCTGTTCTGTCGAAGGCTGGCTTTGTGACTCGAGATGCGCGTGAAGTTGAACGCAAAAAGGTTGGCCTGCACAAGGCGCGGCGCCGTAAGCAGTTCTCCAAGCGTTGATCACGCTCGGAGTGCGATGAATAAGCCGCCGCAAGGCGGCTTTTTCATCTATGGGAGGTTCATTGCGTGATTCCGAGGCCGTGAATTACCATACCTCCATGAAGTGGAGACAGGGATGATTAAGGTTGGCATAGTCGGCGGCACTGGCTATACGGGCGTTGAGTTGTTGCGCATACTGGCGCAACATCCTCAAGTCGATTTGCAGGCTATCACCTCGCGAGGCGATGCCGGCACACCAGTTGCGAACTTGTTCCCGAGCCTGCGTGGGCGTGTCGCCTTGGATTTCGTCGATCCCAAGGCAGCCGCCTTAGAGACATGTGACGTCGTCTTTTTCGCTACGCCGAACGGCATCGCAATGAGCCAGGCCCGGCCGCTAGTGGATGCCGGGGTGCGTGTTATCGACCTGGCGGCAGATTTCCGGATCAAGGATCCTGCAGAGTGGGAGAAGTGGTATGGCATGAAGCACGCCGCCCCCGAACTTATCGCAGAAGCGGTGTACGGCCTGCCGGAGGCCAATCGGGAGAAAATTCGTTTAGCCAGACTGGTGGCCAATCCGGGTTGTTATCCTACCGCAGTTCAACTGGGGTTCTTGCCTTTGGTCGAATCCGGCTTGGTTGATACGACCCGCCTGATTGCCGATGCGAAATCCGGCGTTTCCGGTGCCGGTCGCAAGGCGGAAATACACATTCTTTTTGCGGAGGCATCTGACAACTTCAAGGCATATGGTGTGCCTGGCCATCGCCACCTGCCTGAGATCTGCCAAGGGTTGTCAATTGCTGCAAACAAGCCGGTGGGCTTGACTTTCGTGCCGCATCTGACGCCGATGATCCGGGGAATTCACGCCACCCTGTATGCCCAGGTAACCGGAGAAACGGATTTCCAGGCTTTATATGAATCACGTTACAAGTCAGAGCCGTTCGTGGACGTGCTGCCTTTCGCTAGCCATCCTGATACGCGTTCGGTACGTGCAGCCAATGCCTGCAGAATCGCCCTGCATAGGCCCCAAGGAGGGAACACCCTGGTAGTCCTGTCCGTGATCGACAATCTGGTCAAGGGTGCGGCCGGCCAAGCCGTGCAGAACATGAATATCATGTTCGGGTTCGACGAGTGCGCAGGACTTACGCAGATTCCCGTCTTGCCGTAACGCTGCGCCGGCTGCGCAGTAGATTTGGCATTTCGGCTCCCAGAGTGGCGGTGCGCACTCACATTCCTTGGTATTGGCGTGCAATTGCGGCAATTTCAGTTCTGTCCATTTCCTTTGCGCTCGCGGGATGGGTATATGATGCGGGCCGCAAAATTGCCGGTTTCGATAGGCGCGAGACTGAGCAGGAATTGACGGCTCTGCGGGATCAGGTGGACGAGTTGCAGCAGGAAGCGGCCAAGTTGCGTGCCTTGGTTAATGCTGGAGAAAGCAATGTGCAGATCGAACGTACGGCACAGCAACAGCTGGTTCGCCAAGTGAAGGCATTAGAACAGGAGAATGGCCGACTCAAGGAAGATCTAGCCTTCTTCGAGAATCTTGCTTCTGCCGAAGGGAAGGAGGCCGGGTTCACTATCAATCGTCTGCGTATCGAGCCTAATGGCAGCCCAGGTCAATATCGTTATCGACTCCTCGCTGCTGCGCAGGGAGGTAAAAAAGATCGAGAGTTTCGGGGAAATCTTCAACTTGTGATCAGCCTGCAGCAGGAGGGTAAAAGTGCTATGATGATTTTGCCAGAGCCGAATGATCCTGCTAGGCAGCGTTTTAATATAAATTTCAAACACTTCCAGAGGGTCGACGGAACCTTTCAGGTTCCCGTGGGATCACGCGTCAATAGTGTCGAGGCGCGCTTGGTACAGGATGGCGTAACACGGGCCTCGCAGACGGTCACGCTATAGGGAGAATGCCATGTTTCTCAAAAAGGACAAGTCCAGCAAACCGCAGAGCCGCATTGATAGTCTGATCGGGGCGGGAACAAAAATCGAAGGCGACGTCACATTTGTCGGCGGACTTCGGGTGGATGGCGAGGTCAAAGGCAATGTCCGCTCGACAGGGGACGGTGGTGGGACGCTGGTGCTCAGCGAACATGCCCGGATTGAAGGAGAAATCCATGTTTCCCATCTGGTTATCAATGGCACGATTATTGGGCCGGTCTATTCGAGTGAATTCCTTGAACTTCAGCCTCGCGCCCGCGTCACAGGGGATGTGCAGTACAACAGCCTGGAAATGCATTTGGGCGCCATCGTTCAGGGAAGGTTGGTACATCAGGGGGGCACAGGGAAGGCGGTTGAACTGAAGCTTGCTTCCAGTAATTGACGGGGTGCTTGCCAACCCATATATTGTTTAAGTGTTAATCGGTTTTAGGAGTTTCCAATGAATGCAGTCACCGAAATGTCGCCGCTCAACTTTACTGATAACGCTGCCAATAAGGTGCGTGAGTTGATCGCGGAGGAGGGCAATGCGGAACTCAAGCTGCGCGTGTTTGTTACGGGTGGCGGCTGCTCTGGCTTCCAGTACGGCTTCACCTTTGACGAGGTGCAAAACGAGGATGACACCGTAATGCAGAAAAATGGCGTTACGCTGCTGATTGATCCGATGAGCTATCAGTATCTCGTCGGAGCAGAAATCGATTACACGGAAGGTTTGGAAGGTGCGCAGTTCGTAATCAAGAATCCGAACGCCACTTCGACCTGCGGTTGCGGTTCATCTTTTAACGTGTAGCCCTGAATTCCGACAAGCAGGGGGCGGGGGAACTCCCCCCTTTCGCATTTAGCAAGGGTAGATTGCCCCGAGAATTCGAGCCCCCTTGGCTCCCGTGACTGCCGGTAGATTGCCCGGCAGGCCCAGCTTAGTCTGCCTTGCCATCCATGCAAAGGCCACGGCTTCCACCCAATCAGCATCAATTCCCAGCATATCGCTCGCGAATACCCGGCTGCGCGGCAAGTGTTCCGCCAGCCTCTTCATCAAAGCCAAATTGTGGGCACCTCCCCCACAGACGACGATTTCATGTGGATTACCACACCAATGCTCAATGGCCGAGATTATGGATATTGAAGTCAGCTCGAGCAGCGTCGCTTGCACATCTTCAGGAGCTTCGCTGCCAATTAAGCGGGACTTCAGCCAGTCGAGACTGAATTGCTCGCGGCCGCAACTCTTTGGCGGGGTACAGGCGAAGAACGGGTGCGCCAAAAGTGCATTGAGAAGTCGCGGAATGATGCAACCCTGAGATGCCCATTTGCCCTCCTCGTCAAAGGTTCGGCCGGTGTGTTGTTGTACCCAAGCATCGAGCAGCATATTGCCAGGGCCGGTGTCGAACCCTTTTGTGATGGAGCCTGGGAGAAGGTCGGTGACATTGGCTATGCCGCCTACGTTGAGGATGACGCGGTGTACATCGGAAGAGCGGAATGCCGCCTCATGAAAGGCCGGAACCAGAGGTGCCCCTTGCCCGCCTGCGGCAATATCCCGGCTGCGGAAATCGGCAATGACACTGATGCCGCACAATTCGGCAAGTAAGGCCGGATTACCCAATTGCAAGGTGTAACCGTTATTGGGGCAGTGACGAACGGTTTGGCCATGACAGCCGATCGCCACCACTGACTCCGCCAAAACGCATGCACCCACAAGCAGGGCATCGATAGCCTGATGATAAAGATGGGTGATTTCAATCCCGAGCAAGGCGGCGTGATGCAATTCATTATCACCAATGACCTGCAGGGCAAGCAGGCGTCCGGAGAGATGGCGGGAGTAAGGGAGGTAGTGTGTTGCAATCAGTTTGGGAGGATGGGTGCCGAAGTCCACCAGCACAGCATCCACGCCATCCAGACTGGTGCCAGACATAAGGCCGACATACAAGCCGGACTCGGCGTTTTTTGGGGAAGCCGTGTTCATCTCGCAGCAGAATGCGAGTTGTTTGTTAATCGAGTAGTGCGAGATTCACGTCGCGTATCCGGTCGAGACGGTAAATCAGCGGATCGGCGTGCTGTTTGAAAGCGGTCATTTGCTGTGTTGCCAGCGGTGGGGCGCTAGGCAGGGCGATCGCCAGCGGGTTTTGATGGACGTCGTTGATGCGAAACTCGTAATGCAAATGCGGGCCGGTGGCCCAGCCGGTTTTGCCGACATAACCAATGATATCGCCCTGGCTTACCCGCGCTCCTTTGCGTATGCCGGCTGCGAAACCGTTAAGGTGACCGTAGTGTGTTGTAAAGCGACCTTGGTGGCGCAAGACCACAAGATTGCCATAACCACCACGCTTGCCGGCAAAGTCCACGATCCCGTCTCCCGTTGCCTTGATCCGGGTGCCAATCGGTGCGCCGTAGTCCACGCCTTTGTGCGCACGCCAAGTCTGGTGAATCGGGTGGAATCGCGAGCGTGAAAAACCGGAAGTGATTCTGGAAAACTCAAGAGGCGAACGGAGGAAAGCCTTCCGGATATTTTTGCCTTCTGCAGTGTAATAGCCTTGGCCGTCCTTGCTCTCAAACCAGATGGCTCGAAAGATTTTACCGTTGTTGATGAACTCGGTAGCCAGGATCCGGCCGGTTCGTGTCGGTTGGCTCTGATTGAAAAGGAGCTCGTAGACAACGCTGAACCGGTCGCCTTTGCGCAGGTCCCGATGGAAATCGATGTCACCGCCGAAAATATCCGCCATCTGTGTGGCAATGCCGTCGGGTAGTCCGATTTCGTCGGTTGCGGCAAAGAGAGAAGTTTGAATTTCGCCTGACTTCATCACAACCTGAGACGTGAGCGCATGGGCCTGCTCGGCGACGTGCAATCTGCCATCGCGCTTTTCAATAACCAAGGCGTTGTCCAAGGGCCCGTTCAGAGGGAACGACAAGGAGAGCAGTTCACCTGATTCGCTTGTGCGAGCAGTGACAACCTTGCCCGGACGCAACTGGCGAAAAATGGCTTGAGTGTCCTGATGTTGGCGCAGGAACGTAAAGGCACGCTCGTCCTGCATGCCAAGACGGGCTAGCAGCGCGGCAACGGTATCACCGCGCTGTACGCGTTCCTCGCGCACGAATGAGCCGCTGTCGGTGGCCCGAGAAGCGTCAATTGCTAGAGGAATCTCTTCAACGACAGTGCGCTGATAATCTCGAATTTCAGCGCTGTCCGGGGCAGTACCGAACGCCGCCACCATGCTGAACAGGGACACGCCTGCCACCATGGCGCCGGCCCAGAAATGATGGGGACGGCTTTCGCGAATGGCTTGGAGTTGCGCTAAAATTCGCGTCTTTTCGTGGTTCATGCAGGCCCAAGGGAGAAAACTTGGGCGAGTGTATCAAAAAACCCGCCCAAGCCCAAACACGGGGTAACCCATTATGACGGAAGTCCAGAAAGCCCTTTCACTTATTAAGCGCGGCGCTGACGAACTGCTGATCGAGGCCGATCTGGTAGGCAAACTCGAATCCGGTCGGCCGCTGCGCGTCAAGGCTGGCTTTGACCCGACGGCCCCCGACCTACATCTCGGCCATACTGTTCTTATCAACAAGCTGAGGCATTTTCAGGAGCTTGGCCATCATGTGATGTTCCTGATCGGGGACTTTACCGGAATGATCGGTGACCCGACTGGACGCAATGCAACGCGCCCCCCGTTGTCACGGGAGCAGATCCTAGACAACGCCAAGACCTACCGGGAGCAAGTCTTCAAGATACTCGATCCGGAAAAGACCGAGGTCTGCTTCAATTCAACTTGGTTCGAACCTATCGGCGCGGCTGGCATGATCAAGCTGGCGGCTCTGCATACCGTTGCCCGCATGCTGGAGCGGGATGATTTCGCCAAGCGCTACGCCAATAATCAGCCCATTGCCATCCACGAATTCCTCTACCCGCTTTGCCAGGGATACGATTCCGTGGCGATGCGCGCCGATGTCGAGTTGGGCGGTACCGACCAGAAGTTCAACCTCCTCGTTGGCCGCGAGTTGCAGAAGCACTATGGTCAGCCGCCGCAGTGCATTCTGACCATGCCGCTCCTTGAGGGACTGGATGGCGTCAACAAGATGTCAAAGTCCTATGGCAACTATGTTGGCATCAATGAACCGCCGAGGGAGATTTTCGGCAAGCTGATGTCGGTATCGGACGACCTCATGTGGCGCTACTATGAACTGCTTTCTTTCCGCTCAAATGAGGAAATCGCCAGGCTCAAGGACGAGATATCCGGCGGACGCAATCCGCGCGATGTCAAGGTCCTGCTTGCCCAGGAAATCGTCGAGCGCTTCCACTCGCGTCAGGCCGCCGAGGATGCTCTTGTGGATTTTGAGGCACGCTTCAGACAGGGGGCGATTCCCCAGGATATCGAGAACGTGGGGATCGTCTGCGAGGCTGAGGGCATGGGGATTGCACAGGTGCTCAAACAGGCCGGCCTGACTGGCAGCACGTCGGAGGCCTTGCGTATGATCGAGCAGGGTGGCGTACGACTCGATGGCGAGAAGGTGAGCGATAGGGCATTGGTGCTGAAGCCCGGAACCACAGTGGTCCTTCAAGTCGGCAAGCGCAAATTTGCACGAATTTCCCTCTCGTGAACGGGCCGCGTCCGACGCTAGTTGAAGAGCGCCGAAAATAATTCCGCAAAAGCCTTGACCCGCATTCTTCGATCTGTATAATGCGCGGCTCGCTGCTCTGCAGCATCGTTCTTTAACAATCTAAACAGCCGATAGGTGTGGGTGCTTGGTTGGTTGGGCGCTGGGGCTTTTGTGTCTTGGCGGATCGGATTGATTGAGTGCTCATACTGAAGTTAATAGTAGTTCCAGCTTGGAAGCAGGTTGGGACTCTGTGATTCTTTATGAGTTGTAGTAATTAAGCAGAGATTGAACTGAAGAGTTTGATCCTGGCTCAGATTGAACGCTGGCGGCATGCTTTACACATGCAAGTCGAACGGCAGCACGGGGGCAACCCTGGTGGCGAGTGGCGAACGGGTGAGTAATGCGTCGGAACGTACCGAGTAATGGGGGATAACGTGGCGAAAGTCACGCTAATACCGCATACGCCCCGAGGGGGAAAGCAGGGGATCGCAAGACCTTGCGTTATTCGAGCGGCCGACGTCTGATTAGCTAGTTGGTAGGGTAAAGGCCTACCAAGGCGACGATCAGTAGCGGGTCTGAGAGGATGATCCGCCACACTGGGACTGAGACACGGCCCAGACTCCTACGGGAGGCAGCAGTGGGGAATTTTGGACAATGGGCGAAAGCCTGATCCAGCCATTCCGCGTGAGTGAAGAAGGCCTTCGGGTTGTAAAGCTCTTTCAGCTGGAACGAAACGGTACGCTCTAACATAGCGTGCTAATGACGGTACCGGCAGAAGAAGCACCGGCTAACTACGTGCCAGCAGCCGCGGTAATACGTAGGGTGCGAGCGTTAATCGGAATTACTGGGCGTAAAGCGTGCGCAGGCGGATTRTTAAGCAAGAYGTGAAAKCCCCGGGCTTAACCTGGGAATGGCRTTTTGAACTGGYAGTCTAGAGTGTGTCAGAGGGGGGTGGAATTCCACGTGTAGCAGTGAAATGCGTAGAKATGTGGAGGAACACCAATGGCGAAGGCAGCCCCCTGGGATAACACTGACGCTCATGTACGAAAGCGTGGGTAGCAAACAGGATTAGATACCCTGGTAGTCCACGCCCTAAACGATGTCAACTGGTTGTTGGGGGAGTGAAATCCCTTAGTAACGAAGCTAACGCGTGAAGTTGACCGCCTGGGGAGTACGGTCGCAAGATTAAAACTCAAAGGAATTGACGGGGACCCGCACAAGCGGTGGATGATGTGGATTAATTCGATGCAACGCGAAAAACCTTACCTACCCTTGACATGTCCGGAATCCTGCAGAGATGCGGGAGTGCCCGAAAGGGAATCGGAACACAGGTGCTGCATGGCTGTCGTCAGCTCGTGTCGTGAGATGTTGGGTTAAGTCCCGCAACGAGCGCAACCCTTATCATTAGTTGCTACGCAAGGGCACTCTAATGAGACTGCCGGTGACAAACCGGAGGAAGGTGGGGATGACGTCAAGTCCTCATGGCCCTTATGGGTAGGGCTTCACACGTCATACAATGGTCGGTACAGAGGGTTGCCAAACCGCGAGGTGGAGCTAATCCCTTAAAGCCGATCGTAGTCCGGATCGTAGTCTGCAACTCGACTACGTGAAGTCGGAATCGCTAGTAATCGCAGATCAGCATGCTGCGGTGAATACGTTCCCGGGTCTTGTACACACCGCCCGTCACACCATGGGAGTGGGTTTCACCAGAAGTGGGTAGCTTAACCTTCGGGAGGGCGCTCACCACGGTGAGATTCATGACTGGGGTGAAGTCGTAACAAGGTAGCCGTATCGGAAGGTGCGGCTGGATCACCTCCTTTCAAGAGAACAGGTCGCGGCGGCCAAGTATCCACAACTTATCGGTTGTTCAGACAAAGAGCCTCGAGACGAGAGGGTCTGTAGCTCAGCTGGTTAGAGCACCGTCTTGATAAGGCGGGGGKCGTTGGTTCGAACCCAACCAGACCCACCACCGGKTCCAAGCNGGGGGATTAGCTCAGCTGGGAGAGCACCTGCTTTGCAAGCAGGGGGTCGTCGGTTCGATCCCGTCATCCTCCACCAGTMCCACGGTGGGTGAGCGTCGAAGGGCTAAGCAGTGCGCAGCCGCGGTTGYGCAGTGCTTAGGCCTTGGCAGGATTWGAGGCAATGTTCTTTAACAAAGTGGAAGAAGTAAAGTGTGCAGCATCTGTTGCGCTGTGTCAGCGGCGCGTGAAGACAGATGTTGAACATGGGTTGTGTGATTGCATTTCAATCGGCCGCGCTTTGAACCAGCGGCGGTCGGTTGGCACAAGCGTGAGTTCGTCTATGACACGGCCCCTGGTAACAGGGTCCAGAGTTATAGGATCAAGCGACTAAGTGCATGTGGTGGATGCCTTGGCGATCACAGGCGATGAAGGACGTGCAAGCCTGCGAAAAGCGGGGGGGAGCTGGCAATGGAGCTTTGATCCCCCGATGTCCGAATGGGGAAACCCACTCCTTCGGGAGTATCCCAGACTGAATCCATAGGTCTGTGGAGGCGAACGCGGCGAACTGAAACATCTAAGTAGCCGCAGGAACAGAAATCAACCGAGATTCCCCAAGTAGTGGCGAGCGAACGGGGATGAGCCTGCACGACTAAACCATTTACTTAGCAAAACGGTCTGGAAAGTCCGACGATACAGGGTGATAGTCCCGTATGCGAAAAGTAGGTGGCGGGTCTGAGCGTGCGACAAGTAGGGCGGGACACGAGAAATCCTGTCTGAAGATGGGGGGACCATCCTCCAAGGCTAAATACTCGTGATCGACCGATAGTGAACCAGTACCGTGAGGGAAAGGCGAAAAGAACCCCGGGAGGGGAGTGAAATAGATCCTGAAACCGCATGCATACAAACAGTGGGAGCCTCAGCAATGGGGTGACTGCGTACCTTTTGTATAATGGGTCAGCGACTTACATTCAGTGGCGAGCTTAACCGGATAGGGGAGGCGTAGCGAAAGCGAGTCCGAACAGGGCGATTCAGTCGCTGGGTGTAGACCCGAAACCAGATGATCTACCCATGGCCAGGATGAAGGTTGGGTAACACCAGCTGGAGGTCCGAACCCACTACCGTTGAAAAGGTAGGGGATGAGCTGTGGGTAGGGGTGAAAGGCCAAACAAATCTGGAGATAGCTGGTTCTCTCCGAAAGCTATTTAGGTAGCGCGTCGTGTATCACTTCCGGGGGTAGAGCACTGTAATGGTTGTGGGGGTCATTGCGACTTACCGCGCCATAGCAAACTCCGAATACTGGAAAGTGCGAGCACGGCAGACAGACAGTGGGTGCTAACGTCCATTGTCGAGAGGGAAACAACCCAGACCGCCGATTAAGGTCCCGAAGACACAGTTAAGTGGGAAACGAGGTGGGAAGGCTTAGACAGCCAGGAGGTTGGCTTAGAAGCAGCCACCCTTTAAAGAAAGCGTAATAGCTCACTGGTCGAGTCGTCCTGCGCGGAAAATGTAACGGGGCTCAAACTGTGCACCGAAATCGCGGATATGTGCGTTCCACTTTAGTTCATTCCTAGCGAGAAGCTGTCAGCGCGCAGCGCTGACAAAGCGTCCCCCAAAGTCGAGTCGGGGGTGGAGTGAATTAAAGGGAACGCACATATGGTAGGAGAGCGTTCCGTAGGCCGTTGAAGGTGGGGTGTGAACCCTGCTGGAGGTATCGGAAGTGCGAATGCTGACATGAGTAGCGATAAAGCGGGTGAAAGGCCCGCTCGCCGAAAGCCCAAGGTTTCCTGCGCAACGTTCATCGGCGCAGGGTGAGTCGGCCCCTAAGGCGAGGCCGAAAGGCGTAGTCGATGGGAAACAGGTTAATAGTCCTGTACCTTTATGCAATGCGATGGGGGGACGGAGAAGGTTAGGTAGGCCGGGTGTTGGATGTCCCGGTTCAAGCGTGTAGGCGTGCCCGGTAGGCAAATCCGCTGGGCTTAGCCGAGGCGTGATGACGCAAGGTCCTTCGGGACCCCAAGCTGCTGAGACCCCGCTTCCAGGAAAAGCCTCTAAGCTTCAGTTGCATGAAGACCGTACCGCAAACCGACACAGGTGGGCAGGATGAAGATTCTAAGGCGCTTGAGAGAACTCAGGAGAAGGAACTCGGCAAATTAGCACCGTAACTTCGGGAGAAGGTGCGCCCCGGTAGGTTGTAGAGATTCACTCTCGAAGGCCGATGGGGTTGCAGTGAATAGGTGGCTGCGACTGTTTAATAAAAACACAGCACTCTGCAAAGGCGAAAGCCGACGTATAGGGTGTGACGCCTGCCCGGTGCCGGAAGGTTAAGTGATGGGGTGCAAGCTCTTGATCGAAGCCCCGGTAAACGGCGGCCGTAACTATAACGGTCCTAAGGTAGCGAAATTCCTTGTCGGGTAAGTTCCGACCCGCACGAATGGCGTAACGATGGCCACACTGTCTCCACCCGAGACTCAGCGAAGTTGAAATGTTTGTGAAGATGCAATCTCCCCGCGGCTAGACGGAAAGACCCCATGAACCTTTACTGTAGCTTTGCATTGGACTGTGACGGGACTTGTGTAGGATAGCTGGGAGCCTGTGAAGCGAGGACGCTAGTTCTCGTGGAGGCGWCGTTGAAATACCAGCCTGGTGTCGTTGCGGTTCTAACCTGGGTCCCTTATCGGGATCGGGGACCGTGCATGGTGGGCAGTTTGACTGGGGCGGTCTCCTCCCAAATTGTAACGGAGGAGTACGAAGGTCTTCTAGGTACGGTCGGACATCGTACTGATAGTGCAATGGCAWAAGAAGGCTTGACTGCGAGACTGACACGTCGAGCAGGTGCGAAAGCAGGTCATAGTGATCCGGTGGTTCTGTATGGAAGGGCCATCGCTCAACGGATAAAAGGTACTCTGGGGATAACAGGCTGATTCCTCCCAAGAGTTCATATCGACGGGGGAGTTTGGCACCTCGATGTCGGCTCATCACATCCTGGGGCTGTAGCCGGTCCCAAGGGTATGGCTGTTCGCCATTTAAAGTGGTACGTGAGCTGGGTTTAAAACGTCGTGAGACAGTTTGGTCCCTATCTGCAGTGGGCGTTGGAGATTTGACGGGGGCTGCTCCTAGTACGAGAGGACCGGAGTGGACGCACCTCTGGTGTACCGGTTGTGACGCCAGTCGCATCGCCGGGTAGCTATGTGCGGAAGAGATAACCGCTGAAAGCATCTAAGCGGGAAACTCGCCTGAAGATGAGATCTCCCGGAGGCTTGACCTCCCTGAAGGGTCGTGGAAGACCACCACGTTGATAGGCCGGGTGTGGAAGCGCAGTAATGCGTTAAGCTAACCGGTACTAATTGCCCGTGCGGCTTGATCCTATAACCTTAAGCAAGGTCCAGGACAACACCGCGCACAAATACAATCCCAATCCCTGACTTCTTCCAAATACGCTCCGACGTCACCGACGGCGGAGCACCCCGTCAAGTCTGACGACCATAGCAAGTCGGTCCCACCCCTTCCCATCCCGAACAGGGCCGTGAAACGACTCCGCGCCGATGATATTGCGCACCACGCGTGAGAAAGTAGGTCATCGTCAGACTAATTACAGAGAAAGGCCCTGGAGAGATGATCTCCAGGGCCTTTTGCTTTCTGCGCCGTGGTAGGCTCCCGGCATCCGTTTCAGCGAGGAGCCTGCCATGAAATTCAAGGCCGCCGTTCTCAGGCAATCCGGCCTGCCGCGCCCGTACGCGACAAGCCGCCCGCTTTCCATCGAAACCGTCGAAGTGCCTCCGCCCGCCGCGGGGGAGGTCGTCGTCGCCATCAAGGCAGCCAGCCTGTGCCATTCCGATCTTTCCGTGGTAAATGGCGACCGTGCCTGGCCCATGCCCATCGTGCCGGGGCACGAAGCGGCGGGTGTGGTCGAGGAGACCGGGCCCGGCGTGCATTCGGTTAAGCCGGGCGATCACGTCGCCTTGATCTTCCTGACCCAGTGCGGCGAATGCGAGCATTGCATCGAGGGCAGGCCGTCGCTGTGCGCGCGCGGCACCCAGGCCAACCGCGAGGGGCGTCTTCTCACCGGCGGGCCGCGCCTGTGCCTGGACGGACAGGCCGTGCATCACCACATGGGCCTGTCGGCCTTCGCCGAGTATGCCTTGGTGTCGGAGAAATCGTTGGTGAAAATTCCTGCCGACCTGCCCTTCGTCGAAGCCAGCCTGTTTGGCTGCGCGATCATGTGCGGTGCGGGCACTGCGCTGTACTCCGCCCGGGTACGGCCGGGCCAGACTGTGGCGGTGTTCGGTCTTGGTGGGGTGGGCCTTGCCGCAGTGCTCGGCGCCGTGACGGCAGGTGCTGGCCGCATCATCGCCGTCGATCCGAGCGAGGCCAAGCTGGCGCTTGCCCGTTCAATCGGCGCCAGTGATTGCGTCAGCGCCGGAAGCGCAGATGCCGTGGCGACCGTGCGCGAGCTGAGCCAGGGCGGCGTCGACCACGCCATCGACACCACTTCCTCGCTGGACGGCTTCGGCAACGCCTTCGAGGCCACGCGCCGGGGCGGCTGTACGGTGACGACGAGCCTGACCCACCCCTCGCAGCAATTCAGCTTTCCGGTCGCCCGCATCGTCGCCGAGGCACGCACCATCAAGGGCAGCTACATCGGCACCTGCGTGCCGGGACGGGACATTCCGGCGTTCATCCAGCTCTATCGCCAGGGACGGATGCCGGTGGACAAGCTCATCACGCGTACCATCAAGCTGGACCAGATCAACGAGGCTTTCGACGCGCTTTCGGACGCCAGGGAGGTGCGGCAGGTCATCGCATTCTAGTCGTCCCCCTCAACGTCCAGATCCGGAATGTGGCCAAAGGCGATGCGCATGGGCGCAGCCTGCAGCGCTGCGTGCGCACCGCCGAAATACAAGGTCTGCTTGCCGTAGCGCAGGTTGAGCGAATCGATTACGGCATTCAACTGGTCATGGGAACGGCCCGCATCAAAGAGGGAGCGGACCTGGTACTCCTGCTCGCCGAGGCGCGACAGAACGACGGTGACAGACAAGGGTTGTGCCCGGTATCTGCCGGGGAAGCCCTGCCATAGCTGCTGCAGTGCCTCAAGCAGTTTCAGCGTGTCGTTGGTAGGATCGAACAACGCCTGCTTTTCCCAGCCGTTGCCATTGCGGAATTTGACTTTCACCTGCATCGCGCCTGCAACGCTGGCATAGCTTCGCAAGCGCATCGCCGCCTTCTGCAAGAGACGATGCAGCACCGAGAAAGCCGCCTGCGGCGTTCGCAATTCCGGCGGCAGCACATGGGAATGGCTGACGCTGCCGCGCTGCGAGGGAAGATCGGGCACTTCCTCCCCGCGTAGGCGGGCATGGACACGTTCGCCTTCGATGCTGCCCCAGGCCAGGCGCAGCTCCTCCCTGCTTGCAGCACATAGTTCGCCCACAGTGCGGATGCCGTTGCGAACCAGGCGCTGCTCCATCGCCCTTCCAATGCCGCAAAGGTCGCGCAGTTCCAGACCGTAGAGGCAAGCCGGCAGATCCTTGTCCTCGAGGACGATGAGCCCGTCCGGCTTTTTCATGTCCGAGGCGACCTTGGCGAGGAACATGTTCGGCGCGATACCGATCGAACTGCGCAGTTCGCTGCCGACGCGCTCGGCGATGGCACGCTTGATTTGCTGCGCCAGAGCGAGTGCCCGCCCGCGCTGACGATCGCTGCCCGTGAGATGGCAGACCATTTCGTCGATCGACAGTACCCGGCTTACATGCAGACAGGATTCGACCGCCTCGACCAGCCTGTGGTGCAGCTCGACGTAGACCGCCGGGCGCGCCTCGACGAATTGAATGTCCGGGCAGAGTTTCCTGGCGTCGCTGACAAGCGTTCCGGTTTTAACACCGCAGCGCTTGGCTTCGTAGCTGGCGGCGATGCAGCAGGTGGTTTCCGCCACGACCGGGAGCACGGCAATCGGCCTGCCCCGCAGCGTGGGCTGCAACTGCTGCTCGACGGAGGCGAAATAGGAGTTGAAATCGACGTAGAGCGCGCGAAGGGACATGGCGCAAAAAAGTATAAGTCAGTCCCGGCAGGACGGCGCATGCGCTGCGCTATTTGCCGGAGCGGGAGATCAGCAGTCCCAGCACGATGCCGGCAACGGAAGCCGAAGCAGTCACGAGCAGCGCCGATTGCCAGCGCCCGCCGCTCGCGGAGACGATGGCGGCGATCAGGGGGATGCCTGCGAACTGGCCGAGATTCGATCCTTGCAGGTAGAGTCCCTGCAGCGTTCCGATCTGCTGCGGCCTGGCGGCCAGCACCACGGAAGAGGACAGCACCGCCACGGGAATCGCTCCGCCGACGCCGGTCAGGATCAGGCAGCACAGGTAGCGCAGCGCATCCGGCAATGCTTCAGAGAATATGCCGAAGCCGGCCAGCCCCATCACCAGGGAGGCGCCCGCGATCAGGCGACCCCGGTTGACGTGGCGATGCAGCAGCGCGCCGCCCGCGAGATTGCCCGGCACATTGACGGCAATCACCAGCGCCGTGAGCAGGGCGATCGCGCCCGCCGTGAATGCGCGCTGTTCCTTCAGGAAGGTCGGCAGCCAGATGACGACGGCGAAGAACTGCAGGGCATAGGCCGCGAAGGCCAGCATGAGGAGCCACGGGACCGGCTGCTGCAGCGCGCCGCGGATGTCGGCCATGCCTTCGTGGCGCCGCGTGCCGATGCCGACGTAATGCCGTCGTTGCGACAGCACGGCGCCGGTCGATGCCGCCAGTATGGCCAGCACCAGCCACCATAGCGGCCGCCAGTTGCCCTCGCCGACCAGCAGCGGCGCAAGGAGGACGCACAGGCTGGCCCCCGCCGGCATGAAACAGCTCCAGATGCCGAGCGTGAGACGGATCTGCCCCGGCGCGCTCGCTGCCGAGACCAAGGCCGGCGCGGAGACCGCCACCGCCAGGAATCCGACGCCCTCGACAAGGCGCGAAACCAGCAGCAGGAATTCCGACGGGTCGGCCAGCCCGAGCAGGCCGCCGCAGATGCTGGCGGACAGTCCGAACAGGCAGAAGCGCATTGCGCCGACGCGATCGGCGACGATGCCGACAAACACCCCCGTCACCACGGCGAGCGCGCTGAATGCCGCCGCCAGCCAGCCGGCGGCGGTCAGGGACAGCCCGAATTCCGTGCGCAGCTGGGGGAGCACGATCGGCAGCTTGCCGACGTTCAGGGAAACGGCCACGCCGCACAGGGTTGCGGCAAGCACGGCCGGCCATGCGGTTCCGGCCCGCTGCATGCCAGCCATCAATTGCAAACGAGGGTGTTGCCGAACTGGTGGCAGATGCGGCCGCCGCCAGCGGGCGGCACGACGATCACGGGCGAAACCTGCTGTTGCTGTGCAGGCACAGTGGGAGGGACGATCGGCGCGGACGGCGCCACTGGCAGGGCGTTTTGCGTGCCGGCTGCGGTGTAGGGGGCATTCATGGTGGGCAGTGCGTTGTCCTGCAAAAGGGGATTGGGCAGTGTCGGCATTGCTTGTGGCTGCGTCGGGGCGTGGTTCTGGATGATCGTCGTGCCGTCGCTGCGATGGATGACCGTACCGCCCGTGCAGTACGTCTTGCCGCTGCCGATGTCCTTGCAATAGGAAACCTGCGCCTCAGCAGCCGGAGCGCAGGCGAACAGTACAGCGATCAGGGGCAGTGCACGCTTCATAGTCGAATTATAGAGCGTGAAACGGAAATTCGATTCCCGGGCGTCTGCCGCCGATGATGTCGGCAACCGCCTGGCCTGAGCCGCAGGCCAGCGTCCAGCCGAGCGTGCCGTGGCCGGTGTTGTAGAAAAGATTGTCCGGCCGGCCGCGGCCGATGATGGGCACGTTGCCCGGCGTGGCAGGGCGCAGGCCGGCCCAGTATTCCACGGCGCCGGCCGGCTCGATCTGCGGGAAGAGTGTCTGCGCCCGTCGCAGAATGACCGCGCAACGGCTGACGTTGACGCTCGCATCGAACCCTGTCAGCTCGGCCGTGCCGGCGATGCGCAGGCGGTTGCCAAGGTGCGAGCAGACGATGCGGTGCGACTCGTCGGTAATGCTGACGGATGGCGCCTCGCTGTCCGCTGCCAGCGGCAGCGTCACCGAATAGCCCTTGACGGGGTAGATCGGCAGGTGTTCGCCGAGTGCGCGCGCCAGCTCTGCGCTATGGCTTCCAGTCGCGATCAGATAGGCGCCGCCGCAGAGTTCGCCGGCCGATCCCGCCGCGTCCACGACCCTTACTGCGCGCACGCCGTTCCTGCCGGCCATGAGCGACGTGACGCTAGTTTCGAAATGGAACGTCACGCCAGCTTGGCGGCACCGTTCGGCGAGTTGCTGCGTGAAGGCCAGTGCGTCCCCGGTTTCGTCGTCCGGCGCATACAGTCCGCCCGCCAGGCTGTCCCGGCAGCTGGACAGCGCCGGCTCGACGGCCAGGCAGGCGCGCGCATCGAGCACCTCGGCGCGCATGCCGAAATCGCGCAGCAACCTTGCCCGTCGGTCCGCCTGGGAAAATTCGCGTGGGCTGAAAAAGAGATGCAGAATGCCTTTGCGCAGGCGGTCATACTCGATGCCGGTATCCGCGACAAGCGCATGCAGGCAGTCGCGGCTGTGGACGGCGAGCCGGGCAATCGCGACGGTGTTCCGCCGGGTGCGGCCGGGCAGGCACTCGAGCAGGAAGCGTAACCCCCAGGACCATTGTCCCCAGTCCAGGCGCGGACGGAACAGCAGCGGCGCATCCTCGCGGCCCAGCCAGCGCAGGACCTGCGCGGGGGCGCCGGGGTTGGCCCAGGGCTCGGGATGGCTGGCGGAGATCTGCCCGCCGTTGGCATAACTCGTCTCCAGTCCGGCAGCCGGCTGGCGGTCGATGACGGTGACGGCGTGGCCGGCTTGGCGAAGGTACCAGGCGCTGGTGACGCCGGCCAGACCGGCGCCGAGGACGATGACGTGCATGCCCGATTTTAGCGCAGGGATGCAGAGCCCCGGCGAAACCCGGATAATTGAACCCTTGAATAATCGGCAACAGGAGAGAAGTCGATGCGCCGCATCACCCTCATGCAATATCTCATCGAGTTGGAACGGCAGAAGGACTGGATCAACGCCGACCTGCGCCTGCTCATCGAAGTCGTCTCGCGCGCCTGCAAGGCCATTTCCATCGCCATCGGCAAGGGCGAACTGGCCGGCATGCTCGGCGGCGCCGGCAGCGAGAATGTGCAGGGCGAAGCGCAGAAGAAACTCGACGTCATCTCCAACGAGATCCTGCTCGAGGCCAACGAGTGGGGCGGCCACCTCGCCGCCATGGCTTCCGAGGAGATGGACCATCCGCACCAGATCCCGCACCGCTTCCCGCGAGGGGAATACCTGCTGCTGTTCGATCCGCTCGACGGCTCCAGCAACATCGACGTCAACATTTCCGTCGGCACCATCTTTTCCGTCCTGCGCTGCCCGGAGGGGGTGACCGAACCCGACGACAATGCCTTCCTGCAGCCGGGCACGGCGCAGGTCTGCGCCGGCTATGCGGTGTATGGTCCCTCGACGCTGCTGGTGCTGACGCTGGGCCACGGCGTGGCCTGCTTCACGCTGGACCGGGAGACCGGCAGCTTTGTCCTCACGCAGAGCGAGATGCGCATTCCGGAGGACACCGGCGAATTCGCCATCAATGCCTCCAACATGCGCTTCTGGGAGCCGCCGGTGAAGCGCTATATCGACGAGCTGCTGGCCGGCAAGAGCGGTCCGCGCGGCCGCGACTTCAACATGCGCTGGGTGGCCTCGATGGTAGCCGACGTGCACCGCATCCTCACCCGCGGCGGCATCTTCATGTATCCGCGCGACACCAAGGATCCGGGCAAGGCCGGCAAGCTGCGCCTCATGTACGAGGCCAACCCGATGGCCTTCATCGTCGAACAGGCGGGCGGCGCCGCCACCAACGGTCGCGAGCGCATCCTCGACATCCGGCCGACCGGGCTGCACCAGCGCGTCGCCGTGGTCCTCGGCTCGAAGAACGAAGTCGAGCGGGTCACCGGCTATCATGCCGCCTGACGCACCGCCCGCCGGGCAGGAATTCGCCACCCTCGCGGGCGGCTGCTTCTGGTGCCTGGAGGCGGTGTTCGACGAACTGGAGGGCGTCACCGACGTCGTCTCCGGCTATACCGGCGGGCATGCGCCGGATCCCGACTATCGGCAGGTCTGCTCGGGCGAGAGCGGGCACGCCGAGGTGGTGCGACTGACTTTCGATCCCGCCAGGATCGGCTATCGCGAGATTCTCGAAGTGTTCTTCGCCATCCACGACCCGACCACGCCCAATCGCCAGGGCAATGACATCGGCACGCAGTATCGTTCGGCGATCTACACTCATTCGCCGCGGCAGCAGATCGAGGCACAGACCTTGCTGGACGAATTCGCTGCGGCCAACACCTTCGGTGCCCCCGTGGTCACCGAGCTTGCGCCGGCCGGCACATTCTTCCCCGCCGAGGATTATCATCAGCAATATTTTCGCAACCACGAGCACCAGCCCTACTGCCAGTTCGTCGTGGCGCCCAAGCTGGCGAAATTCCGCAAGCTGTTCGCCTCCCGGCGCAAGCCCCAATGATTTTTTTCGGAAAGGATGTTTCATGAGCCAGACCACCACACCCAGCGGACTGATTTACGACGAAGTCACCGTCGGCAGCGGCGATGCCGCCGCGATCGGCCAGACCGTGTCCGTGCATTACACCGGCTGGCTGACCGACGGCACCAAATTCGACTCGAGCAAGGATCGCAACGAGCCCTTCGAATTTCCGCTGGGCGCCGGCTACGTCATCCGCGGCTGGGACGAGGGGGTGCAGGGCATGCGGGTGGGGGGTGTGCGCAAGCTGACGATTCCCCCCGAGCTCGGCTACGGTGCGCGCGGGGCCGGTGGCGTGATTCCGCCCAACGCGACCCTTGTATTCGAGGTCGAACTGCTCGAAATTCTTTGACGGCCGGGTGTGTACCGGGGCTGCGGGGTCGCGTAGAATGCGCCACGTCCCGGACCTGCCACGATCCGGACGGTGCGGCGGCGCGATCGACCCGATCGCGCCGACAAGACAAAACTCGACATCCAGGGTTCACCATGTTTGGTAGCTTCATGCCGAAGGAAGGCAAGTTCTTCGATCACTTCGTCGAACTGGCCGAACATATCCTGCAGGCCAGCCGGGAGTTGGCGGAGCTGATGGCCAGCTTCGACGACGTCGAGCGGCGCGCCTACAACATCGAATCCATCGAGAAGAACGGCGACAAGATCACCCACGCCGCGGTCGAACTGCTGCACAAGACCTTCATCACGCCGCTCGACCGCGAGGCCATCCACCAGCTCATCACCAATATGGACGACATCCTCGACCTCATCGAGGACTCGGCCCAGTCCATCTTCCTTTACGATATCCGCGCGGTCACACCGGAAGCCAAAAAGCTGGCCGACATCTGCGTCGCCTGTGCGGAAAAGGTCAAGGAGGCGGTGAGCCTCCTTTCCAATATGGACAACGCACGCGTGATCATGGGCGTCACCCACGAGATCGACCGCCTCGAGTCCGAGGCGGACCATGTCATGCGCTCGGCGATGGCCAAGCTGTTCCGCGACGAGCCGGACGTGCGCCAGGTGATCAAGCTGCGTTCGGTGTACGAGCTGCTGGAGGGCATCACCGATCGCTGCGAGGACGTCGCCAATCTGATCGAAGGCATTGTTCTCGAGAACTCCTGAGTTGCCGAGAAGACCAGCACATACAAGCCCGCCATGAGCTTCGAGGTCTTCGTCTTCCTCATCGCCCTGGCCCTGGCGTTCGACTTCATGAACGGGTTTCATGATGCCGCGAACTCCATCGCCACCGTCGTTTCGACCCGCGTGCTGAAGCCCCACCATGCCGTTGCCTTTGCCGCCTTCTTCAACTTCGTCGCGCTGTTCGTCTTCCAGCTCAAGGTGGCCGCGACCGTCGGCAAGGGCATCGTCGACCCCACCATCGTCGACCACTACGTCATCTTCGGCGCCCTGATGGGTGCGCTGTTCTGGAACATCATCACCTGGTACTACGGGATACCCTCCAGCTCCTCCCATGCATTGATCGGCGGGTTGATCGGCGCCGTCGTGGCCAAGGTCGGCACCAGCGGCCTGATGACCTCCGGCATCAGCAAGACGCTCATCTTCATCATCGTCTCGCCCACTCTGGGCTTCATCCTGGGCGGCCTGCTGATGCTGGCGGTGTCGTGGATCTTCTTCCGCACCCCACCGTCCAAGGTGGACCGCTGGTTCCGTCGCCTGCAGCTGTTCTCGGCTGGCTATTACAGCCTTGGCCACGGCGCCAACGATGCGCAGAAGACGATCGGCATCATCTGGCTGCTGATGATCTCCGGCGGCTATCTGTCCGCGGATGCCTCGCGGCCGCCCAATTGGGTGATCCTCTCCTGCTATGCGGCGATGGGCCTGGGCACGCTGTTCGGCGGCT
Source organism: Denitratisoma sp. (assembly GCA_032027165.1). Lineage (NCBI taxonomy): Bacteria > Pseudomonadati > Pseudomonadota > Betaproteobacteria > Nitrosomonadales > Sterolibacteriaceae > Denitratisoma > Denitratisoma sp. Next base: position 60,629 of record JAVSMO010000001.1, read on the forward strand.
GGCGCATCGTCAAGACCATGGGACAGCGGCTGACCAAGCTCAAGCCGGTGGGCGGCTTCTGCGCCGAGACGGGCGGCGCGATCACGCTGACCATTGCCTCGCTCGCCGGCATCCCGGTGTCCACCACGCACACCATCACCGGCGCCATCGTCGGCGTCGGTTCCTCGCGCAAGCTCTCCGCCGTGCGCTGGGGCCTGGCCGGCAACATCGTCTGGGCCTGGGTCCTGACCATTCCGTGCTCGGCCTTCGTCGCCGCCGTCGCCTGGTTCATCGGCCAGGCCTATCTGTAACGCTCAGGCCGTTTCCGCGCCGGGACGCCCGTCTTCCACCACGAAGGTGGCGAGGGTTGCAATCGGCGAGTCGGCGGCTTTCTCGCTGTCGAGCGCCCGCAACTGCGCCAGGCAGCGCCGCTCCGTCAGCTCCAGCACTGCATAGCCGCGCCTTTCGCTGCTGGCGAAGCGAACATGGGGGTTGTCCGACCGCAGGGCATCCAGGCGGGCCTGCGCCGGCCCCTGCGAGGTGATCGAGGTGCCGCAGAACTCGGTGGCGACGACGGGGGCATTCGGGTCGTCGAAATCCGGCTTCAGATCGGTGATGCAGCTGAAATGCACGTCGCCGCCGATCACCAGCGGGTTGGCCGGCCGGCGCTCGGCGATGGCCTGCAGCAGCCGGGCGCGCGCGCCCGGGTAGCCGTCCCAGCCGTCGCTCCAGAATTGCCGTTCCGGCCCCGGCTTGCGGTCCGTCTGCGCCATGAGCAGTTGCTGGGCAACGATGTTCCAGCGCGCCCGTGAGCCGGAGAAGCCGGCGTACAGCCAATCCTCCTGCCTGCGGCCCAGCAGGGTTCGCTCGGGCTCCAGCCGGGAGGGACACCTCAAATCGTCTATGACATTGCTGCCGCCGCGGCCGGTGCGCGGGCAGACCTGGTGGTCACGGTACTGCCTGTCGTCGAGCACATGGAAGCGTGCGAGCCCGCCGAAATCGTGACGGCCATAGAGCTGCATGTGCGGCCCGTTCGGCATGGCGCTGTGGCGAAGCGGCATGTGCTCCCAGTAGGCCTGGTAGGCGGCGGCGCGGCGGGCCAGGAAGTTCGGGTCGAGGTCCTCCGGGCGGTCGTTGGCGTAGTCGTTGTCCACCTCGTGGTCGTCCCAGGTGACCAGCCAGGGGAAGGCGGCGTGGCAGCGCTGCAGGTCGGCATCGGACTTGTAACAGGCATAGCGGTTGCGGTACTGCTCCAGGGTATGGGGTTCGCCCCCTTCGTGCTTGCGCACGTGGCGGCTCCCCCATGAGGACTCGTAGATGTAGTCACCGAGAAAAACCACCAGATCCAGGTCTTCCGCCGCCATGTGGCGATGGGCGGCGTAGAACCCCTGCTCGTACTGCTGGCAGGAAGCGAAGGCGAAGCGCAGACGGTCGACGGCAGCGCCGGCGGCCGGCGCCGTGCGCGTGCGTCCGGCTGCACTGACTGCATTCCCGGACATGAAGCGGTACCAGTACCAGCGGGCCGGCGCCAGGCCCGACACCTCGATGTGCACGCTGTGCGCCTGCTGCGGCTCGGCCAGAGCGGTGCCGCTGCGCACGATGCGGCGGAACGCCTCGTCGTCGGCGACCTCCCAGCGCACCTCGATCGCCGCAGGCGGCAGGCCGCCGCCATTCAGGGGGTCGGGCGCCAGCCGCGTCCATAGCACCATGCCGTCGGGCAGGGGCGCGCCCGAAGCGATGCCCAGCGTGAAGGGATAGACGGCAAACGCCGGCCTGGCCCACAGGCGCGGTGCGGCGAGTGCGGTGGTGGCGGCGATCAGGAAACTGCGACGGTCAAAGCTGCTCATCGGTTCTAAAATGCGGCATCGCACTAAGAGCCTTGAGCATGCCACACATCACCGACTACGAACATGGCATCAGCGCCATCGACTCCGGCTTCGGCCGGCCGCAGCTGGCTGCCATCCACCTCATCGTCGAAGGCGATCGTGCCGCCCTGGTCGACACCGGCACCAACGCTTCCCTGCCCCTCGTGCTGGATGCGCTGAAAGCGAAGGGACTGTCGCCGGAGCAGGTCGACTACGTCATCCTCACCCACATCCATCTCGACCATGCCGGCGGTGCCGGCGCCCTCATGCGAGCCTTGCCGAATGCCCGGCTCACGGTGCATCCGCGCGGCGCGCGCCACATGGCCGATCCGGCCCGACTGGTCGCCGGCACCGTCGCCGTCTATGGCGAAGCCGAGGCCCGCCGGATGTACGGAGAGATCCTGCCGGTTTCCGCCGGGCGTATCCTGGAGACGCCGGAGGCAACCGTGATCCGCCTCGGCGAACGGCAGCTGTCCTTTCTCGACACCCCCGGCCATGCCCGCCACCATGTCTGCATCCGGGACGGCCGCTCCGGCCATGTCTTCGCCGGCGACATGTTCGGCCTCTCCTACCGGGAACTGGACATGGACGGCCGGCAGTTCGTCTTTCCGACGACCACGCCGGTGCAGTTCGACCCGGTGGCCATGCATGCCTCCATCGAGCGGCTGCTCGCCCTGCGGCCGGAGGCGATCTACGTGACCCACTATGGCCAGGTGCGCGATGTGCCGCGCCTGGGCGCCGACCTGCACCGGCTCATCGACGCACATGTCGACGCTGCGCTGCGCCATCGCGATGCGGGCGTCGAACGGCATGCCCTCATCAAGGCCGCCCTCGCTGAAATCCTGCTCGACGAAGCGCGACGGCATGGCTGGAAAATGGCTTCAGGCGGTCTTCTTGGGCTGATGGCAGTCGACGTGGAACTCAACGCGCAGGGCCTGTGCGTGTGGCTCGACAGCCGCGAATGAGGGGCTCGACAGAGGCGTGCACGCGTGCCGCACGTCTTTCCGCCGAGAGGATATGGACGCAACACCAGAGGGAAAAATTTTCCATCTCTCTCTGAAAAATGATTGACAAATCTTTCCGGCATGAGCATGCTTCGCTCCATTCTTGCTGTATGCAGCAAGGAGATTCGTGGTGTTTTCAGGTGTAATCACTATTCAGGAGGTGAAGATGGCCACAGCCAAGAAAGCAAAGAAACCCGCAGCGAAGAAACCGGCCGCCAAGAAACCGGCAGCCAAGAAAGCCGCCGCGAAGAAAGCCCCTGCCAAGAAGAAAGCCGCTGCCAAGAAGCCGGCCGTCAAGCGCAAGCCCAATCCCGCCTTCATGAAGCCGATGACCCCCAGCGCCGTGCTGGCCGCCGTCGTGGGCGCCCTGCCGATTCCGCGCACGGAAATCACCAAGAAGGTCTGGGACTACATCAAGAAGAACAAGCTGCAGGATGCCATCAACCGCCGCATGATCAATGCGGACGAGAAGCTGAAGGCCATCTTCGGTGGCAAGGGCCAGGTCTCGATGTTCGAGATGACCAAGCTGGTCAACAAGCACCTGAAGTAATCTTTTCGCCTGAACGCCCTCTCTCCAGACGGAGGGAGGGCGTTTTCTTTTTTGCGGCCCTAAAGCGTCAGCGGGCCGGGCTCGTCCACCCAGTCGGAAAACACGCTCCCCGCGCCAGCCGGATCGCTTTGCCACGCCGCCAGCAGGCGCAGCGCCGCTTCCTGCCAGTGCGCCTGCCCGTCGCGGCAGGCCAGGCGCAGGTCGGCGTCGTCGCCCGTTTTGCGCCAGGTGGCGTAGGCCGACCACAGCCGGGGGAAGAGGCTGCGGCGCAGCCCCTCGAAGTTGGCAAAGTAGAAATGGAGGGAGGGCTCGGCGCCGCGCTCGATCAGCGCCGGCAGGGTGGACAGGCAGTCCGCCAGGTTGTCGCGCACGGCGCGTGCCAGCAGTTCGGCGCGCCGTTCCGTCAGTTCGCCCAGCATCTCGCGCCAGGCCGGGCCGAGCAGCGGCTCCGCCATGCCCTCGCCGACCTCGTGCAGGATCAGCGTTTCCCCTTCCGCCGCCGCCATGCGTTCCAGGGCGGCCTCGGCGTCATCGGCAAAGCCATAGCCTCCCAATGCGGCCTTGAGCGCCCCCTCGGCCTGCTTGACGCCCCAGATCTCCGTCTTCTCCCACAGCCAGCGCCGCAGCGCATCCAGGCGCAGGAAGACCATGCCGCCGCGCAGGGCGGCCGGCGGGGCGAACAGGTCGCGCGCATGCTCGCGATCGGAGACCAGCACGTCGAGCCCGTGCCGCGTCTCGCGCCGCGCCAGCTCGCCGAGGAAGAAATGCGGTTTGCCCCAGCGGCCCAATCCTCCCGAATAGACCAGGCCCATTGGCGCCAGCCTCGCATTGATGGCGGCATTGTCGAAGGGATCGCAGCCGTCGCCGAGCGGCAGGGGGCGGAAGTCGGCTTCCTCCAGCCCGTTCCAGAGCGCCTCCCGCCGGGAGATCCAGCCGCCGAGTTCGGTGTGGGGGAGCGGCCGGGTAAGCGGAATGCCGCGCTCCCAGCGGAACAGCTCGCGCATGGCCAGCAGGTAGTTGCACATCGTCATCTCGCGGGCGTGGCGGGCGTCCGCGATGTCGCAGTTGGCCTGCACGGCCTGCTTCAGTTCTTCGAAGGCGGTAGCGTTCATGGCTGCCGGCTGCGCCGCCGCGTGCGGTAGGCCGTCACAGACTGCACGATCACCGAGTACGGCAGGTCCTCCAGGCTGCCCCGCGACCGGCAGGCCGCCTGCACCAGGGCATTCACGTCACCGACCTCCTCTGCCCCCGTCAGGGCACGCTGCAGGCCTTCCAGGCCGCCGCATTGCACCTTCATCTCCTGGGCGTGGGTGAGGCGATCTTCCGGATGGGACAGGTGCAGGGCGAAGGTCGCGTTGCGCCGCAGCAGCCGGAGCAGGGCATCGCAGGCCTCGCGCGCGGCACCATCGACGCAGGCGACGGCCTCCCGTTCGGCAATGTTCCGGCGCTGCGCCAGGGCACAGGTGCCGCAGCCGGCGAGCAGTGCCTTTTCGAAGGGGCAGGGGTGCACGACCGCTGCCTTGCGAGCCTGCCTGAAGGCGGTCTCGTCCACCGGCTATCCGGCTTAGTAGTCTTCGCCCGTCTCGGGCAGCGGCTCGCGCACCTGGGAGAGCATGTCCTCGGCCTGCAGCTCGTTGTCGGCGAAGATGGTCTTCACGGTGCAGCCCTCGGAGAGAGCCAGTTCGCGGCGCAGTTCCTTGGCGCGGGCGGAGGCCGCCTTGAAGCTGTCGTGGCCTTCGATCTTTTCCAGGCGGCGGATGGGGGTCTCGAAGACCTTGTAGAGGTAGTAGGGCATGGGGTTCTCGGCCTCTCAGTCGACGTAGGTTTTCCGCGAACGGCGCGAGCCGGGGCGGCTTTTCTGGATGACGACGCCGCGCACCGCCTCGAGGCCGGCAAGCGCGGCGTCCGGGTAGCGCGGGTTGAGCGGGTGCAGCCACCAGCCTCCCGCCCGGTTGACCAGCTGGCGCAGGATGGGTTCGCCGTCGTGCTGGGCGACGACGTAGCTGCCGTCGCGCGCCAGTCCTTCCGGCTCGACGATGATGACCTCGCCTTCGGCGAACTCCGGCAGCATGCTGTCGCCCAGCACCATCAGGGCGAAGGGCTCGGCGCTTTCGCAGGCGTCCAGGGCGGCGTCCTGATGCGGCGCGGCCGGCATGACGGGAATGATCTTTCGTTGCGACATGGGGGCAATCTTAAAGGCTCGCGTTTTCTGCGGCGAGCAGAACGCATTGATGCGCCGGCGAGCGGAATTTATGTCGCCACGGCCGTCAGCTGCGCCGGGGGGAAACCCTGCCGGGCAAGGGCCTTTGCCGTGCCGTCGACGAAGGCCTCCGGCCCGGCGAGATAGATGTCGAAGGCGGCAAGGTCGGCGTGGTCCTTCGCCATGGCGGCGACGAGGTCATGTGCGCTGCACTCGGCCATGGTCGTGTAGCTGAAGTTGTCGAGGGCGTCGGCCCAGGCGCGGCAGAGGTTGAGGAGGTAATGCCCCCCGGGGCGGTCCGTGTGCCAGTAGAGGTGCAGCAATTCTGCCGCGTCGAGCGACAGGGCATGCTCGACGAGGCCCTTGATCGGCGCAAAGCCCGCCTCCGAGGCGACGAACAGGATCGGCCTCGGCGAGTCCGCGCGCAACACGAAGTCTCCCCATGGCCCGAAGACCGTGACCGGATCGCCCGCCCCCAGCACCTCGAACACCTGCCGGGCGAAGTCGTCCTTCGGGTCGCGCACGACGTGGAAATGCAGGTTGCGGTCGTCGCAGGGGCAGCTGGCGATGGGTAGCTGGGCCTGCGTCTCGCCGGCGGTGAGCGTGGCGCTCTGGCCGGCGAGGAAGCGCAGGCGGTTGTTGCGCGGCGTCTGCAGGTGCAGCAGGCGCACATCCTCGCCGAGGGCCTCGTTGGCCTTGATGCGCGCCACGATCTGCTGCTGCGGGATGTCGCCGGCGCTGCCGGTCTCGAGCGCCTCCACCACCAGGTCGGAGACCGCGGCGTGGGAGCAGAGCAGGGTGTAGCCCTGGCTCTTTTCCGTCTCGGACAGCACGTAGTCGTGCGGCCGCACCTTCCGCACCTGGCCGGAGACGACGCGCGCCTTGCACAGGCCGCAGTTGCCGTTGCTGCAACCGTAGTTCACCGCCAGGCCGGCCTTCAGCGCGGCCTCCAGCAGCGTATCGGCGCCTTCCGCGAAGAATTCGTGGCGGCTGGGGTGCAGGGTGACGTGGGCGGACATGACGCGGAGCATATCATCCATGACGGACAGTGCATTCGGCGCCTCGGCGGCACCGAGGATTTCCGCCAGACGGCCGTCGAGGAAGGCGCCGAGCGCCGCCATGCCGGGCTGGTTCTCCTGCTCGCGGATGCGGCCGCGCAGCGCTTCCGTCATGGCGTGGTAGCGCTGCAGGTGGCTGCGCAGGTCGGCCAGTTCCGTGCTCTGCTCGTAGAGGCGCTGGGAGAGGATTTCCTGGCTCGGCAGCATGCGTTCGCGCACGCGCCGGCCGAAGGCCCGCTCCTTGATCTGCATCACCTGCTCGAAGCCGCCATCCTCCTCCAGCTTCAGGTTCGGATAGAGGCGCAGGAGGTCGTCGGCGGAAACCATGCCGTCGAAGGACGGCAGCTCGCCGCTGCGGATCTTCAGCTGCAGCGCGACCCGGCTGGCGCCGACCAGCCGCGCCGCCCGCGACAGGGTGAGCAGTGTGGACATGTTTTCAGGATAGCAAAAAGCCTACCCGGCCAGCTGGACGACGAGCAGCAGCAGTGAGAGCACGAAGCCGGCCAGCGGCACGGCCGCCGGCCAGACGCGCACGCCGGGCGGCGCCGGCGTCCGGCGGCGGATGCGCAGCAGCGCCAGGTTGATGAGGGCGAAGACCACCAGGATGGCGGCGCTGGTCGCACGGGCCAGCGACACCAGCGGCAGGGCCAGCGCCAGAGCCAGCGTGGCGACGGTGACGACGGCGGTGGCGGCGATCGGCGTGCGTCGCACCGGATGCACCCGTCCGAATGCTGCCGGCAGCCAGCCGCGCGCGCTCATGCCGTGCAGCACGCGCGCGGCGCGGATCAGCAGCACCAGCGCGCCGTTGGTGACGGCGAAGAGGGCGATGACGCCGATGAAGACCGGCTCGCGGCCGGTGGCCTTGGCGTACATCTGCGCCAGCGGCGCGGCGTGGCCGGCCAGTTCGGCCCGGGACAGCGTGAGCACGGCGGCAAGCGACACCAGCAGGTAGAGCACGGTGGCGATGGCCAGCGCCCACAGGATGGCGCGCGGCATGGTGCGCTCGGGCGCGACCACCTCCTCGGCGACGTTGGACATGTCTTCGAAGCCGATGAAGGCGAAGAAGGCGACGAAGGCGGCAAGGAAGATGCCCGGCCAGGCGCCCGCCTGCAACGGCGGCGCCAGCTCGGGCAGGCGCTGCGGCAGCGCGAGCAGGCTTTCGCCCGATACCGCCACCACCAGCAGCAGGCCGCCGATCTCGACCAGCGTGGCGGCCGCCGCCGCCCGCGCCGATTCGTGGATGCCCCAGGCGGCAAGCAGGCCCAGCGCGAGCAGCGCGATGGTGATCGCCAGCCACGCTGGAACGGCGACGAACAGCCGCAGGTAGCCGGCGAAGCCGTTGGCGAGCGCCGCCGCCGAGGCCAGCGCGGCGAACAGCACCAGCGCCCCGACCAGCATGGTCAGCCAGGCGCGGCCGAACCCCTCGTGCACATATACCGCTTCGGCGGCGCTCGCCGGATGGCGCGCCGCGAGTTCCGCGTAGGAGAAGGCGGTGAACGCGGCCACCACCGCGGCGACGGCGAAGGCCAGCGGCGCGTGCATGCCGGCGATGCCCGCCACCTCGCCGACGAGGACGTAGATGCCGGCGCCGAGGATGGTGCCGAGGCCGTAGAAGGTGAGCAGCGGCAGGGTCAGCGTGCGCCGGAGCGCGACCGGATCCTGCATGGTCACGCCGGCAGCCGGGCGAGGAAGGCGTCGAGCGCGCCGGCGAGCCCCGGTGTTTCCATCTCGGCGAATTCGTATCGCGCGCGCAGCACCGGCTTGTGCACCTGGATCAGCGCGGCCAGGTCGATCGGCGTGGCGGAGACGACCAGGTCGGCCGGCGTCGCGTTGATGGTCTGGCGCAGGGCGTCGAGCTGCTCGCGGGAATAGCCGGTCGCCGGCAGCACCTCGCCGATATGCGGGTAGCGCGTGTAGATCGCGCGGATGGCCGGCCCGGCGAAGGGCCGCGGGTCGACGATCTCCGCGCCGGCGCGCAGCGCGGCGAGGTGCCCCGCGCCCCAGGGCATGCCGCCGTGGGTCAGCGTCGGGCCGTCCTCCACCACCAGCACGCGCCGGCCGCGCACCGATTGCTCGTCGTCGAGGCGCACCGGCGAGGCGGCGCGGATGATGCTGGCGCGCGGATTGATCGCATGCGCCGCCTCCGCCACGCGGCGCACGTCGGCGGGCGCCGCCGCGTCGCTCTTGGCGACGATCGCCACGTCGGCCATGCGCAGCACCGCCTCGCCCGGGTGGTGCGTCGTCTCGTGGCCGGGGCGCAGCGGGTCGACCAGCACGATGTGCAGGTCCGGCCGCAGGAAGGGGAAGTCGTTGTTGCCGCCGTCCCACAGGATCAGGTCGGCTTCCGCTTCCGCCGCGGCGACGATGCGGGCGTAGTCGACGCCGGCGAAGACGACGTTGCCGCAGGCGAGGTGCGGCTCGTATTCCTCGCGCTCCTCGACGGTGCATTCGGCGGCGTCGAGGTCGGCGCGCGCGGCGAAGCGCTGCACCGCCTGGCGCGCCAGGTCGCCGTAGGGCATCGGGTGGCGGATCACCGCCACGCGGCGGCCGCGGGCCTTGAGCAGGGCGGAGAGGTAGCGCGCCGTCTGCGACTTGCCGCAGCCGGTGCGCACCGCCGAGACGGCGATGACGGGCACCTTCGCCTTGATCTGCGTGCGGGCCGGGCCGAGCAGGGTGAAGTCGGCGCCGGCCGCCAGCGCCTTCGAGGCGAGGTGCATGACCAGGGCGTGCGGCACGTCGCTGTAGGCGAACACCACCTCGTCGATGCGGCGCTCGCGGCAGAGCGTCTCCAGCTCAGCTTCATCCAGGATGGGGATGCCCTCGGGGTAGCGCGGGCCGGCCAGCTCCGGCGGATAGCGGCGGCCGGCGATGCCGGGGATCTGCGCGGCGGTGAAGGCGACCACCTCGACCGAAGGATCGTCGCGGTAGACGAGGTTGAAGTCGTGGAAGTCGCGCCCGGCGGCCCCCAGTATGAGAACCCGGCGGCTCATTCGTACTTCAGCTTGTAGGCCGCCTCGGCGCCCGGCGGCACGGCCTTGATGCGGCTGAACCTGATGCCCGTGCCGCCGCTTGCGGCCTGCTTCACGCCGCCGGTGACCATGATCTCGTAGGGGCGGGCGTGGTCCTCGCCCAGCTTGCTGGCGGCGTTCACCTCGGCGCCGAAGACATCCGAGTCGCCGATGCGCAGCACGTCGCCGTAGCCGAGGCCGATGCACAGCAGCACCTCCTCGGCCTTCGGTCGCTTGCGGTTGTACTGCCGCGCGCAGCGCTGCATGGCGATGGCGCAGGCGATGGCCTCGTCCACGTCGCGGAAGATCACCAGCAGGGAGTCGCCCTCGACCTTGAGCAGGATGCCGCTGTGCTCCTCGATCAGCGGCACCAGCAGGCGGTTCGATTCGTAGATGGTCTGCAGGAAGTGGATGATGCCGAAGTCGGCCACCCGGCGCGAAAAGCCGGAGAGGTCGGTGAACATCACCGCCCAGCGTTCGCCGAAGAGGTTCCAGATCTTTTCGTCGACGCGCGCCTGGTCGGCCTTCGGCTTCAGGCGCTCCTCGATCAGTTTTTCCAGCCGGTCCTGCGACGCCGTCGAGGCGACGCGGTAGATGAATGCCATGCTCCGCTCCGTCTTGTTCGGAGCGGCTATTGTAGCGGCTACTTGCGGAACAGCCGCTCGGCGTTGCGCCAGGCGATCTTCTCGGCGACGTCCTTCGGCAGCTCGGCCAGCCAGTCGCGGTAGCCGTTCATGATCGAGGCGTACTGGCCCCAGCGCTCGGTCACCCAGGTGTCGGAGCCGACGATGAAGCGGTCGGGGTATTGCTCGAAGAGGCGCCGCCAGTCGGGCTTGAGCTTGCCGGCCTCGGTGACGTCGTAGCGGTAGGACAGCTCGCCCCACAGGTTGGGGTATTTCTGCAGGTACTTCTCGATCATCTCGGGCCCGGTGGAGAAGCCGGTGTGGGCCCAGACGATCTTCACCTTCGGGTTGTGGGCGAAGAGGATGTCCACCGCCGCGTCGTCGGAATGGGCGTGCAGGTAGAGGTTGTGGGCGACGGCGAAATCGACGGTCTTCTTCACCCATTCCGTCTTCGCGTCGTTGCCGAAGAGGTGGAACTCGCCGATGCCCTGGTAGTAGCCGCGCTTGTGCTCGGTCTCGATGAGCTCGAAGATCTTCGGGTCGGCGAACCAGGTGTGGCGGTCGGGCTGGACGATGTAGGGGCGGATGAAGGGCACCACCCAGACGTCCTTCGGCTTCGCCTCGTAGAGGGCGCGCGTGCCGTCGTTGGGGCGGCTGTTGGCGAGGATGCCGGTGATGCGGTTGTCGCGGAAGAGCTTGAGCACGGTGTCGAGCGGATAGGGCCCGCTCGCCGCCTCGACGTTGTAGTGCAGGTGGGCGTCGAACAGCGGCAGCGGCTCGACGGCCTGCGTGCTCGTGGCGCCCCAGGCAAAAGTCAGTCCCCACAGGACGGCGGCAAGGCGGGTTTTCATGGCTGGGTCCTCCTGTGCGGATTGGAGCAGCGCGCCCGGCAAACGTTCAATCGCGGAACTTCGGCTCCCGCTTTGCCCGCGCCGCCGTCATGGCTTCCGCCAGGTCGTCCGACATCAGCATGGCGGCGTTCCAGGTGGCGACGTAGTTCAGCCCGTCGGCGACGGAATGGTCGCGGGCGTAGGTGACCATCTCCTTGATGCCGCGGATCGACAGCGGCGACTTCTTGGCGATGACGGCGGCGATCTTCGCCACCTCGTGGAAGAGCATGCCGGCGCTGGCGTAGCTGTGGTTCACCAGGCCGATCTCCTTCGCCTCCGGCCCGGCGACGGCGCGGCCGGTGTAGGCCAGCTCGCGCACCATGCCCTCGCCGACCAGCCTCGGCAGGCGCTGCAGGGTGCCGACGTCCGCCGTCATGCCGACGTCGATCTCCTTGATGCTGAAGCTGGCGTCGTTGCAGCAGTAGCGCATGTCGCAGGCGCAGATGAGGTCCACGCCGCCGCCGAGGCAGTGGCCGTGGATGGCGGCCAGCACCGGCTTGCGGCAGCGCTCCAGCGCGGTCAGGCTGTCCTGCAGGTCGAGGATCAGGCGGCGCAGCTTCTCCCGCATGCGGCCGTCGCATTGATCGGCGATTTCCTGGCGCACGCCGGCGAGGAGTTCCAGGTCGATGCCCGCCGTGAAGCAGGGCCCGTTGCCGCGCAGGACGGCGACGCGGATCGACGGCTCCTCGTCGATCCACTTGAAGGCCTCGCGCAGTTCCAGCCACATGCGCAGGTTCATGGCGTTGGCCTTCTCCGGCCGGTTCATCTCGACCGTGGCGACGCCGTCGGCCAATTCGATCTTCAGGGTTTCGCAGGTCGGTATCGTCATGGCCTTCACACCGTAAAGGTCGGGTAATCGAGGTAGCCGCTGTGGCCGCCGAGGTAGAAGGTCTTGCTGTCCCACGAGGCGATCTCCACGCCCTGGCGCAGGCGCGAGACCAGGTCGGGGTTGGAGATGAAGGGCTTGCCGATGGCGATCAGGTCGCCGCTGCCGGCGGCGAGCGCCGCCTCGGCCTTCTTGCCGGTGAAGGCGCCGCACAGCATCAGCGCATTCGTGAACTTCCCGCGGATCAGCCGCAGCAGCTCGTCGTCGGGATCGTGGATCCAGCTCGTCGACTGGTCGTAGAGGTGGAGATAGACGAGGCCGAGCTTCTGCAGTTCCTCCGCGAGGTAGCCGTAGGTCGCCATCGGATCGGGGTCGGGCCGCATGTCGTTGGCCTGGCCGTGCGGCGAGAGGCGGATGCCGGTGCGCTCCTTGCCTATGGCCGCGGCCACCTCGCGCGCGATCTCCAGGTGCAGGCGGCAGCGGTTTTCCAGCGAGCCGCCGTATTCGTCCTTGCGGTCGTTGAGGAAGGGGCAGCGGAACTGGTCGAGCAGGTAGCCGTTGGCGCCGTGGATCTCGACGCCGTCGAAGCCGGCGGCGATGGCGTTCTTCGCCGCCTGCACGAATTCGCCGACGACGCCCTTCACTTCGGACGTCGACAGGGCGCGCGGCGCCTCGCACTGCGTCAGCGACGCCTGGCCGGTGGCGCGGTCGAGCGCCATCGACTTGCCGTTGGCGGCGATCGTGCTCGGCCCCACCGGCGGCGCATTGTCGTCGCGCAGGCTGCCGTGGCTGATGCGCCCGCAGTGCCAGAGCTGGGCGAAGATGCGGCCGCCCTGCTTGTGCACCTCGTGGGTCACCGCCTGCCAGCCGGCCACCTGCTCGGCGGAGTAGAGGCCCGGCGTGAAGGCATAGCCGCGCGCCTGCGCCGAGACCGGCGCGCCCTCGGAGACGATCAGCCCGGCGTCGGCGCGCAGGCCGTAGTACTCCACCATCATCGGCGTCGGCGCGATGGCCGGGTTGCTGGCGCGGCAGCGCGTCATCGGCGCCATGGCGATGCGGTTGGGCAGCGTCAGCGCGCCCAGCGTGAAAGGGGAAAACAGCTTGCCTGCGCTCATGGAATCCTCACCCCATCCTCGAACAGCTCGCCCGGATCGAAACTCTTGTACGCCTCCGCCGGATAGAAGGCGCGGAAATCCGCCATCACCTTCTCGAAGGGGAAGTCCGACCAGCAGCCGTGGTCGCGCACGTATTCCATGTGGCGGCGGTTCTTCATGTCGTATTCCTGGAAGATGGCGTTGTCCGTGCCGTCGAACTCGGTCGGGTGCACGTGGAACTTCTCGCACATCTCGATGTTGAAGGCCGGCGCCGCCTTGACCCACTTGCCGCCGAGGTAGAGCACCGCGTAGCCGTGGTGCATGAACAGCGTCTTGCCGCCCATCATGGCCTTCAGCTTCTCCGTGGTGAGGTGGTTCTCCACGTCGGAGAGGCCGATGGCGGCGTGGATGCCCGCGGCGCGCGCCGCGGCGGCGAGCAGGATCGCCTTCGGCAGGCAGTAGGCGGCCTTCGCCTTCAGTACGTTGCTGGCGACGTAGGGCTCCGGGTCGAGGCTCATGGTGAAGGGATCGTAGCGCCAGCCGTCGCGCACCTTGTAGAAGAGCCGTACGGCCTTCTCGATGTCGGACGTCGCGCCGGCGACGGTCTCCTGCGCGAAGCGGCGGACGGATTCGGTGCCGGAATCGATGAAGCGCGCGCTGGCGAGGTATTCCGGGCCGGGCTCGGGCCAGGCGCCGGGAGGGGTGTGGATCATGACGATGTCGCTCTGGGGAAAACGACATTATGCCGGCCATGCCCCTGAAGGCAAGGTGCACTATGCTGCACCGCGCATAGCCATATCCGGGCGTTTGGATAGACTCGCTTGTCGTTCAAATCCAGGGAGGAATGATGTTCTCGCAATACTGCAAGTGGCTGGGTGCGCTGGCTGTCGTCGTCTCAACTTCGGCGACGGCCCAGAGCAATCTTGGCGAACTGCTCGACATGGGCGCGAAGCAGATCCCGCAGGCCGAACTGGTGAGCCTGCTCTCCGGCCTGACGATGTCGGGCGAAAGCTTCAACAACCAGGGCGGCACCATCCGCTTCGACTACAAGGCGGACGGCACCGTGTCCGGGCGCCTGCGCGCCGCCGACGGGCGGGAATTTCCCAGCAGCGGAACCTGGAAAGTCGACGACGCGGGAAAGTTCTGCCGCGACATGACCCGTGCAAACGGAAGCAAGTGGGGAGACTGCCGCTATTTCTACCGGCTCGGCGACGGTTATTTCGCGGCCGAGACCAACGAGCGCGGAACGAAGATTGAAAAGCGCATTTTCGAAAAGCGGTAGGAAAATTCCATGGCGCAACCCCTGAGCGGACGCAGACACAGTTGCTCGACAGGCGAGCGATTCTGCGCGAGACACGGGGCGAACATCGTCAAGCGGCTTGTTCCTGAATTGAAGGAACGACCGTTCCTCGGCCGAAGCGGAAGTTGTATCAGCCAGGCAGCAATTGAAGCTATCGACCCATAGCGGTCGGTTCCTCTGAAAGCAAGCAGACCTTCACTTCGCCCAAGATGGCTGGGCTTCGGGGCAAAAATCGTCTAGCATCACGTAGGTCGGTGACTGTGATGTGACCTGTCCCCCATCCAAAGCCAGCCACTTCATAGAGGGCACAATGGATTCGTCGATCAAGCACTTTTGGCAAGACAAATTTTCGGGGCTTGTTCAAGCGGCATCAATGAAGCCTTATCCCGGGTGGAAGAACGACTGCGAGCACGATGAGTCGTATGTTCCTGCAAAACTTACCCTCCGCGACGACTTCAATGATCTTACGCAGAACGTCTGGCTTATTGGAGCGCCTGGTGCTGTCGGGAAGTCGACTCTTGCCAAGGAGATTTGTGCCGCTACTGGGGCCGTCTATTTGGACTTGGCGGAAGCAGCCACGGTCGCGGGCAACTATATGGTCGGCGGTTTGGTATATACAAACCTCTTGGAGTCTTGGACGGCTGGGCGCGCCGCCGTCCTCATCGACGCACTAGATGAGGCAAGGCTTCGCGTGACGCAATCTGGATTTGAGGCATTTCTTTCGGATGTGGCCGCAGTCGCCAGGATGGGCAAATTCCCTGTCGTCTTGTTGGGAAGAGTCGGCATCATCGAGGAAGCGTGGACCATATTCAATGAGCGGGAAAACCTTGAGCTTCCAATCTTCGATATTGAACTTTTTGAGCCTGACGAGGCCAAGCGCTTCGTACTGGCACGGCTTTTCAAGCTTTCTAAGGCCTTCCACGCAACTACCCGGAGGCCTGAGCATCCGGACTTGGCGCGTGCACTCGAATTGCATCGTACGGTGTACGAAGATGCGATCGACAAGGTTGTGGTTGGTCTCCAAGAACTTTCGGCACATGATGCAAACCGATTCGTTGGGTATGCTCCTGTTCTAGACGCAGTAGCGAAGGTAATTGCCTCCGAGAGCAACCCTGCGCGAATTAACGATGAGATGCGGCGCGTGCTCGAAGGCGAGGTGCTCCTTAGTCTTTCCAACGAGATACTTGCCCGAGAAGCCACGAAACTTGTTGCCCAGGTGAACAGTAGCTTACCTGGCCTGCCAGCCGGACTATACGAGCCGGAAGAGCAACTTGAGAGACTTGCGTGCCGTCTCTTCAAATTGTCACAACCGCCCATGCCTTCGCAACTCACGCAGCAGCAGGTCGCGGCGTATGAGCAGGCAGTTCAGAACTTGCTACCGCAGCATCCGTTCCTAGACGGAACAGGTACAGCACCGTCTAGCGCCGTTTTTGCGGCAAGTACTGTCGCTGCTGCATTACAAAGCCATCGCGGGGACATCGTGAAGGGCGCAGAGCGGTATGCAAACTTTGCACAACACACACCAAACCCGTTCCTCTTCGATTTCTACCGCGAAGCTATCAAGGCAACAGCCGAAATACCAACCGAACACATTGGGTTGGTCTTCGAGTCAGTGCTTGCGAAGTCGAAGCCTGGCGATACCGTTCGATTGAGTGTTGAGGGAGCGGATGGCGGTGCGCTGGATGTCGAAATCATGATCATCCGGCCTGACGAGCAAGCAAATAGGCTTGAGTTTACGGCCCCGTGTACAGGAACTATTCGGCTGGGGCGTCGTGTCGCAGGAGTCAGCATCGATGCAGAAGACACCATAGTCGAGTTAGGCATTGGGGACCAGCTTGAGTTGGTCGCACCGATTTCGATTAATGCACGGACTTTGAAGTTATCATGCAATCAAGTGGTTGTGAAAGCAGAGCCAAAAGCAGAGCCACTAGCTGTTGAGGGAGGTGCTGTGACATTGGAAGCTGCCGAACTTATAGCTGATCCGGCTATTGCCGCACCAACCGTGCGAGTTGGTGCGCAACTTCAGGTAGCCTGGCCAGATTCCACTTCCTATCCGTGGTCGACATTTGCAGCGCCCTCGATACAGGATGAAGATCCTAGAACGATGGAAGCGCTTCGGATACTTCGTCGCCTTACGATGGCCTTCCGGTCTCACAGTAA
Organism: Denitratisoma sp.; assembly: GCA_032027165.1. Taxonomy (NCBI): domain Bacteria; kingdom Pseudomonadati; phylum Pseudomonadota; class Betaproteobacteria; order Nitrosomonadales; family Sterolibacteriaceae; genus Denitratisoma; species Denitratisoma sp. The sequence goes on from JAVSMO010000001.1 coordinate 77,186, forward strand.
GGGGCAACTCGCAAGGTTCAAGGGCAAGATCGAGCATGTGCGCATGCTTAAGGGATCGGTTGGACGCGCGTTGCTCGACAAGCTTCTACGGGATGGAGTTGTTCGTCTTAACGGCCCTATGTACTACTTAGAACCTGACGCACTTGGCTCAAAGGTTGGTGCCTCTTTCCTGGAAATCAAGCTGAAGACGTATTCGTCAAGGACAAGAGAATATGTCCAGCAGCTTGGCATTTAAACTCGTATAGAGTCCTTGGCACAGGCCACCGGATGTCCGGTTTCCCGCATTTGGTTGGGCGACTGCTTCTGGCCGGAAGCGGTAGTAGCTGTTTTCTGAATGAACATCCGCTTTGGCCGATGAGCGGAAGTCGCGTGACAATCATCACCGCCTGATCGTAGTCAGAATATCGCCGTATCCCAGCGACTGACTTTTCCCTGAAACGCCGAAACTATCGGCGATTGCGCTCCGTCATCAGTTCCGCCATCGCCGCATTCCCGTTCGGGTCGTCCGGCGAACTCAGCCCTGCGACCACCCCGGCCCGGTCGGCCTCGGGACGGTTCTGGCTGAGTTTCCACTTGCCTTCGATGCGGTCGATGGGGATTTCGATGCCGACGATGGCCTGCATCTGCGCGGCGACGTAGTCGTCCGGGGCGTCGCCGACCGCCCAGGGCTCGGCGCGCTTGCTTTCCTGGGCGTGCGTGAGGTCGTCGATCTGCCGCCGCAGCCAGGCCGCATCTTCGACGATGCGCGGCTTGCCCCAGGCATGCACGGTGACGTAGTTCCAGGTCGGCACCACCTTCTGCGTTTCCCGCTTGCTTGGATACCACGAGGGCGAGACGTAGCCCTGCGTCCCCATGAACACGACGAGGCATTCGGCAACGCCCGGTAAGTCGCGCCAGTGCGGGTTGGCCCGCGCCACGTGGGCGCGCAGGGTGCCGCTGTTGCCCTCCTCGGAATAGACCAGGAAGGGCACGGGCGTGGCGAGCAGGCCGCTGGCACCAGCGCTGGTCAGCAGGCCCAGCGGGTGCTGCCGGATGAGTGCGTGCAGGACGTCGGTGCGCGTTTCGCGGAAGGCGGGCGGGATGTACATCGGGCGGCTTACCTCGCCGCGAAGCAGTAGAACAGCCCGTCGCCGCCGGTCGGGCGGATCTTCTCCATGCTGCAGCCGAGCGTCGGGTGGGCGGAGTTCCAGGAGACGGCCCAGTTCGCCTCGCTCGGGCCGGCGCGGTCGTGGTGGCCGGTCATGGCGGCGCCGCTGTCGCCGCCGTTGGTCCAGTTGCCGCAGGTCATGTCGGGGAAGGGCTTGCCGGGGAAGGCGGTGCCGTCGGGCCGCGAGCCGGTGAGGATGTCGTGCTTGTTGGGCTTCTCGGTGCGGCCGTTGACGAGCTGGCCCTTTTCGTCGAGGGCCGTCTCCTTGTTCAGCTTGCTGTTCGGCGAGTGCAGGTCGTCGACGCTGCGCGCGATCACTTCGCCCTTGGCGTTCTGCCAGGGGCCGGTGCCGATGCGGTCGCGGGCGTTGACGAAGTCGGTGCCGGCCAGCGTGGAAGCCTGGGTGCTGAGGTAGGCGCGCCAGGTGCGATGGCCGCCGCCCGCCGCCTGCGCCAGCGACTGGCAGTGCCGGTCGGCGCCCTCGAGGCCGCCGAGGTCGCCGCCCTTGCCGGGGTTGGCGCTGGTGACGAAGAAGGTCATTTCCTTGGGGCCGGATTGCATCGTGGCGCAGCCCGCCACGACGCCCATCGCGCCGGCCGCGGCCAGCCATAGTGTTTTTCTTTGCATGACGCGCTCCTTTCGTTTGCCGTTGGGGGAAGGCCATCTTGCGGCAGCCGATTGTGATCGTCAATGCGGGTCGCCGACCTTCTTTTCCCGCCGGCGGATCAGCAGGCCGAGCGCGATGCCGCCCAGCGCCGCGCTGCCCGTGACGACCATCGCATCCGTCCAGCGGCCGCTGGCGGCCACCAGCACGGCGATCAGCGGCGGGCCGATGAAGGGGCCGATGTTGCCGAACTGCATGTAGAGGCCCTGCAGCGTGCCGATCTGCCTTGGCGTGCGGGCGTAGCTGGCCGAGGAGGAGAGCACCGAGGCGGGGACGAGTCCGCCGATGAACGAGAGCAGCAGGCACAAGGCGTAGCGCGCTACATCCGGCAGCGCCTCCGCGAAGATGCCGAGTCCGCACAGGCCGGTGGCGAAATTGGCGCCGGCGATCAGATTGCCCCGATGGAAATGCCGCTGCAGCAGGCTGCCGCCGATCAGGTTGCCGGGCACGTTGGCGAGCACCATCAGGCAGGAGAGCAGCGCCACCAGGGGCGCAGCCAGATCGCGCTGCTCGCGCAGGAAGGTCGGCAGCCAGATGATGAGGGCGTAGTGCTGCAGCGTCCAGCAGGTCATGGCGGCGGCCAGCAGCCACGGCTCCGGCTGCGCGAGCGCTTCGCGCGCGGCGGCGACGGGATGCGGGTCGCGGCCTCCCGGGGCGGCGATGCGGTAGGCCGGGCGCGAGCGCCACAGCGCGGCCGTCGCCAGCAGCAGCATGGCCAGCGTAAGCAGCCACAGGCCGCGCCAGCCGCCGAGCGGCATGACCAGCGGCGCCAGCAGCATGACGATGCCGACGCCGGCCGGCAGGTAGCCGCTCCAGATGCCCAGCGCGAAGCGGCGATCGTGCGGGCTGCTGGCGGCGGAGAGCAGGGCCGGCGCCGAGACGGCGACGGAGACCATGCCGGCGCCCTCGGCGAAGCGCGACAGCAGCAGCGCCCATTCCCCGTCGGCGAGCAGCGCGCCGAGGCCGCCGAGCAGGCTGATGGCGAGGCCGGCGAAGCACATGCGCATGGCGCCGACGCGGTCGCCGAAAAGGCCGAAGAGCAGGGCGCCGCTCACCGCGATCAGGTTGATCATCGAGGAGATCCAACCGGCGGCGACGAGCGAGAGCCCGAATTCCGCGCGCAGCGCCTCCATGGCGATCGGTACCTTGCCGACGTTCATGGTCACGGCGACGCCGCAGAAGGCGGCGGCCAGCACGGCGCGCCAGTCGGTTCGGGGCAGTGGGGCGTTCAAGCGGGGGGGCGATCGTTGGTCAGGCCAACATTTTACCGCGCCATCCGCGGCGCCGCATCGCGCAGGATGAGCGAGGGCGAGGCGAAGGGCGCCAGTTTCTCGAGGAAATCCAGCAACTCCAGCGCCGGCGAGTTGGCGAAGAATTTCGCGCGCGGCGTCTCCATCCAGATGCGGTCCGTGTAGAGCCAGACTTCGTGCGGCGTGTCGCCGATGCCGTCGCCGTCGCGGTCGAAGCCCTGGTAGTCGCTCCAGGCGTTGCCCTGCCAGTGGTTGGCCTCGCCGACGCCGGCGGCGCTGACCGCCACCTGGGTCAGGTTGTTCTCGAAGCGGTTGCCGACGATGCGGTGGCCGCCCTTCTCGCCGTAGAAATACATGCCGACGACGTTGTGGGCGAAGCGGTTGCCGCGCACCGTGAGCGCGGCCTCGGCGTTGAGCGGGGCGTTGGCGGAGAGTCCGGCGGCGCAATGCAGGACCTCGTTGCCTTCCACCAGCGCATTGCCGCTGTCCTTGAAGGCGATGCCGGCGCCGCCGCCGTCGAGGGCGTGGGCGACGGTGTTGCCGCGCACGACGAGCTCCGGCGAGTAGAGCACGGCGATGCCGGTGTCGGTGTCCGAGAGGCGGTTGTTCTCGACGATGGCGCGCGGCGAGAAGATGAACTGCATGCCGTAGCGGCCGTCCGCCAGCGTGTTGCCGAGGATCAGGTTGTCGGGCGAGTTGGCGAAGGTGAGGTCGCGCACGGTGCGGAAGGCGTTGCCCTCGATGCGGTTGTGGCGGCTGTACCACAGGCGCAGGCCGTCGCCGCGCGCGCCGCGCGGGGCGGGGCGGCCGCTGACGCGGTTGTTCGCGATGCGGTTGCGGCTTCCCTGTTTGACGTGGATGCCGAACAGCACGTCGTCCACCACGTTGCCCTCGACGAGGTTGTCGTCGCCCTCGACGAGCAGTCCCGCATCGATGCCGTCGTGGCTGTCGCCCGAGCCGGTAAGGCGCATGCCGCGCAGCACCGCGCCGCTTGTCGACAGCGACAGCACCGTGCCTTTTCCGCCGCCTTCGATGACGACCTTGCCGCCGCCGTCAAGCGTGATGGGCCTGGCGATGGTTGCCGGCCCGGTATAGCGGCCGGGCGCCGGGCGCAGCGTGCCGCCGGCGGGCGTGGCGTCGATCAGCGGCTGAAGCGGCGGCAAGGGCGGGGCGGCGAGCGCCGCCGCGAAGGGAAACGAAAGGAGAAAAGTCAGTCTGTACGACACGGCGATATTGTTGCCGCCGTGGCGAAGCTTGCCTTGCCCTGAGTCAAGCTACCAGCTGCCGGACGCGCCGCCGCCGCCGGAGCTGCCGCCCCCGCCGGAAAAGCCGCCGCCGGAAGAGGACGAGCCGGAACTCCACGACGAGCCGCCGGAGCTGCCGCCGACGGTGAAGCCGCCGATGCTGGCGGTGCCCTTGGTCTTGATGTCGCGCTTGGCCTTCTCGTACCAGGGCATGCGCGAGACGATCAGCTTGGCGATGGGGAAGCCGACGAGGTAGGTGCCGAGCAGCCAGAGCGCGCCGGTGGTGCCGACCACGACGATGGGGAACATCGCCCAGAAGGGGATGAGGAAGACGTAGAGGAACCAGCCCATGCCCGGCGTGAGGATGCCGAGCACGGTGAACAGCCCGATGATGCCGAAGATGAAGGCGCCGATGAGGATGCGTTCGGTGAGCGACAGGTCGGGGCCGTCGAAGAAGTTGTCGGATTTCGCTTCCGCCGCGGGCGGCGCCTCGGCCGGCGGCGCCTCGGCGCCGGTGAGCTGGCCGATGACGGCGGCGACGCCTTCCGCCACGCCGGCGTCGAAGTTGCCCTCCTTGAAGCGCGGCGTCATGACGTTGCGGACGATGCGGCTCGCCGCGACGTCGGTGAGCGTGCCTTCGAGGCCGTAGCCGACCTCGATGCGCATGCGCCGATCGTCCGGCGCCACCAGCACCAGCACGCCGTTGTCCTTGCCCTTCTGCCCCAGCTTCCAGGCGTTGAAGACCTGCTCGGCGTAGGACTCGACGCTCTCTCCCTCGAGCGAGGGCACGGTGAGGACGGCGATCTGGTTGCCGGTTTCCGCCTCGTGCGCCTTCAGCTGTTCGGCGAGCTTCAGCTTCGTCTCGGCGCCGAGGATCTCGGCGTTGTCGACGACGCGGCCGGAGAGGTAGGGCACGTCGGCGGCCAGCGCGGCGAGCGCGGCGAGGCCGGCGACGAGGAACAGGGCGAGCTTGTTCATGCGCCTTTCTCCTCGAAGACTTCCTGCGCGATCTCGTCGGCACCCGCGCCGCCGCCGAATCCTTTGGCGACAAGCAGCGCCTCCAGCGCGTCGAGGCCGGCGCGCAGGGCCGGCGCGACCTGGCCGGCGGCGAGCTGCGGCGTCATGCGCGCGACGATTTCCTGCAATTCGGCCTCGCCGAGGCGCAGGCCGCTGTCGGGCAGGACCACCACGCTGCGCTCGAACAGGCCGACCAGCACGAGGATCGCGTTGCGATTTTCCGTGCGCCCGAGGTTCCGGTCGAGGAAGAAGGATTCGGCATACTGCCGCGTCTCGGTCTCGCGCCGGGCAGCGTCGAGGAAGAGGCGGGCGAAGGGCGGGATGAAGACCGCCGCCAGCGCGGCCGCCGCCCCTGCGCCGAGAAAAGTCAGTCCCGCCAGCACGGCGTTTTGCAGCAGCGCGATGGCCGCCAGCGCGGCGAGGGCGGAGCACAGCGCGAAGGCCTTCCAGGGAATCTCGGGATAGGCGTCGCATCTGCCGACGACGGCGGCGGCGACCTGCACGCCGGTGCGCGCCTCGAGGCGCTCGGCGCGCTCGGCGATTTCCTTGCGCCCTGTTTCGGAAAGGTTCATTTCTTCCTCAGGAAAAGTCGCGGGTCGACCGCCGTGCCGTTGGCCAGCACCGTCCAGTGCAGGTGCGGGCCGCTGGTGCGGCCGGTGTTGCCGGACAGGCCGATGCGCTGGCCGGCGGCGACCGGCTCGCCGGGCAGCACCTCGATGCGGTCGAGGTGGCAGTAGAGGGTGACCAGGCCCTGGCCGTGGTCGATGTAGACGGAGTTGCCGTTGAAGAAGTAGTCGCCGGACTCGACGACGACGCCCGCTCCCGCGGCGTGCACCGGCGTGCCGGTCGGCACGGCGACGTCGATGCCGGCGTGCGGCATGCGCTCGAGACCGTTGATGATGCGGCGCAGGCCGAAGCGGCCGGTGAGGCGCCCGGCGGCGGGCAGGCGGAAGGCGGTGTCGATGTCCGGCTCGTCGCGGAAACCGGCCTTGATCTCGTCGATGCGCTTCTGTTCGCGCTCGATGCGCAGCAGGTCCTCGGGCGGCGGCTCGACCTTGCGGTGGTCGGGCACCGTGAAGCGCTGCAGCGGATAATGCCTGGCGGCGACGCGGACCGGCTTCGTCTCCTCGGCGCCGCCGGCGGCGACGCGCAGGGCATGCGGGCCGGGCTCCAGGCTCAGGGGCAGGCCGACCAGCGCCACCCAGCCCCGGCCGTCGCGCAGGACGGCGACGCGCCGCTCGCCGAACCAGGCCTGCGGCCGCTCGGGGCCGTTGCCGAGGCGGACGAGGGCGATGCCGCCCGGCACGGCGGCCTCCTGCGGCAGGGCGTGCGCGGACAGGGCGGCGAGGAAACTCAGCCCCGCGATGGCGAGTCGAAGCAAAAGCGTGTTCATGGCGCCTGAATTGTAACGGCTTGCACGGACACTGTTTTGAACCTAGGGTGAAACCCATGAACAAGCGACGGAGCTTTCTGCAGGGCCTGACGGGGCTGGGCTTCGCGCTGGCGCTCCAGCCCGGCTTCGCGGCCGAACGTGCGCCGCTGACCAAGCCGGTCCCCTCGACCGGCGAGCGCATCCCGCTGATCGGCATGGGGTCGTGGCTGACTTTCGACAGCGGAGCGAGCCCGGGCGCGCTGGCGCGCCTGCAGCCGGTGCTGCAGGCCTTCTTCGACCAGGGCGGGCGGCTGGTCGACTCCTCGCCGATGTACGGCACGGCCGAGCGCGTCATCGGCGAGCTGCTGCCGCGGCTGAAGGGGCGCGAGAACCTGTTCGCCGCCAGCAAGGTGTGGATCTACGGCCAGGCGCTGGGGCGGCGGCAGATGGAGGCCTCGCGCAAGCTGTGGGGCGTGCCGCGCTTCGACCTCATGCAGATCCACAACATGCTCGACTGGGAGGGGCATCTGGACGTGCTGCGCGAGATGAAGCGTGCCGGCGCCATCCGCTACATCGGTATCACCACCTCGCACGGCCGGCGCCACGACGACCTGCTTCAGGCGATGCAGAAGGCCGATTTCGACTTCGTGCAGTTCACCTACGGCCTGCACGACCGCGAGCCGGAGCGCCGGCTGCTGCCGCTCGCCGCCGAGCGGCGCATGGCGGTGATCGCCAACCGGCCCTTCGACAGCGGCGCGCTGTTCGATCGCGTGCGCGGCAGGCCGCTGCCGGACTGGGCGGCGGAGATCGACTGCATGAACTGGGCGCAGGTGTTCCTCAAGTTCGCCGTCTCGCACCCTGCGGTGACCTGCGCGATTCCCGCCACCTCGAATCCCGACCACATGCGGGAAAACATGGGCGCCAACTTCGGCCGCCTGCCGGATGCGGCGCTGCGCCGGCGCATGGCGCAGCATTTCGATTCCCTCTAGCGCGAGCGCTCGCGCAGGAAGTCCTTGAGGATGCGGCCGGTGTGCGAGGCCGCTTTCGCCACCTGCTCCGGCGCACCCTGCGCGACGATGCGCCCGCCGGCCGCGCCGCCTTCCGGGCCGAGGTCGACGATCCAGTCGGCTTCCGCCATCACGTCGAGGTTGTGCTCGATCACCGCCACGGTGTTGCCGCCGTCGACCAGGCGGTGCAGGACGCGGATCAGCTTCTCGACGTCGGCCATGTGCAATCCTACCGTTGGTTCGTCGAGGACGTAGAGGGTGTGGGCGCTCCGCGTGCTCTGTACGCCGCGGCGCGGGGCGGCGTCGCTTCGCACCTTCGCCAGTTCCGTCACCAGCTTGATGCGCTGCGCCTCGCCGCCGGAGAGCGTCGGACTCTGCTGGCCGAGGGTGAGGTAGCCCAGGCCCACGTCCTGCAGCAGGCGCAGGGCGTGGTGGATGGACGGATGCGCCGAGAAGAAGTCCACCGATTCGTCCACGCTCATGGCCAGCACCTCGCCGATGTGCATCCCCTTCCAGCGCACCATCAGCGTCTCGGCATTGAAGCGCGTGCCCTTGCAGACGTCGCAGGGCACCTTGACGTCGGGCAGGAAGCTCATCTCGATCTTCTGCACGCCCTGGCCCTCGCAGGCCTCGCAGCGGCCGCCGGCGGTGTTGAAGGAGAAGCGCGAGGGCGAGTAGCCGCGGATGCGCGACTCCGCCGTGTCGGCGAACAGCTTGCGCACGGCGTCCCAGAAGCCGACGTAGGTGGCCGGGCAGGAGCGCGGCGTCTTGCCGATCGGCGTCTGGTCGACTTCCAGCACGCGGCCGACGGCTTCCCAGCCGCGCAGTTCGCGGCAGCCGTGCAGGGGCGCGGCCTTGTGCTTGCGCCCCTCGGCCACCAGCCGGTGCAGGTTGTCGCGCAGCACCTCGCGCGCGAGCGTCGACTTGCCTGACCCCGAGACGCCGGTCACCACCGTCAGGCGGGCGAGCGGCAGGCGGAGATCGAGGTTTTTCAGGTTGTGCAGGCCGGCGCCGCGGATCTCGATCGCCGTGTCGCGGGGACTGACTTTTCGCCGCGCGGCGAGCGGGTGCAGCAGCGGCTGCGCCAGGCAGCGGCCGGTGACGGAATCGGGGTGGCGCATCAGTTCCTCCGCCGTGCCCTCGGCGACGACGCGGCCGCCCTGCGTGCCGGCGCCGGGGCCGAGGTCGAGCACGTGGTCGGCGCGGCGGATGGTGTCCTCGTCGTGCTCGACCACCACCAGGGTGTTGCCCTTGGCCTCGAGCTTCGCCAGCGTCTCGAGCAGGATGCGGTTGTCGCGCGGATGCAGTCCTATCGTCGGCTCGTCGAGGATGTAGCAGACACCCTGCAGGTTGGAGCCGAGCTGGGCGGCCAGGCGGATGCGCTGCGCCTCGCCGCCGGAGAGCGTCGGCGCCGCGCGGTCCAGCGCCAGGTAGTCGAGGCCGACCTCGCGCAGGAAGGTGAGGCGCGCGCGCAGCTCGACGAGGATGTCGCGGGCGATGGCCTCGTCGCGGCCGGCGAGCTTGAGTTTGGCGAAGAACGCTTCGAGCCCGGAGACCGGCAGGGCGGAAAGATCGGCGATGGAATGGTCGCGGAAGCGCACCGCCAGCGCGGTCGGATTGAGGCGCTTGCCCTCGCAGGCCGGGCAGGCGTGCGCCTCCCCTTCGAACCACTCGTTCCACCAGATCTCCTCGCCGCTCTGCTCTTCGTCGAAGCCGGCGATGGCCAGCCCCGTGCCGTAGCAGGTCTCGCACCAGCCGTGCTTGGAGTTGTAGGAGAACAGGCGCGGGTCGGGCTCGGCGAAGCTCCTGCCGCAGGAAGGGCAGGCGCGCTTGGTCGAGAAGGCGTGCAGCTCGAGCCTGGCTTCGTTTTTCCCCTGGCGGATGGCGCGGACGAGGTCGTCGAGCGGGCCGATCACCTGCACCGTGCCCTTGCCGAATTCCAGCGCGCGGGCGAGCGCCGCGCGTAGTTGCGCCTCGTTGTCCGCCGAGACGACGAGGTCGGCCACCGGCAGCGCGATGTCGTGCTCGCGGAAGCGGTCGAGGCGCGGCCACTTCGCCGTCGGCAGGAAGGCGCCGTCGACGCGCAGGTGGCTGAAGCCCTTGCCCAAGGCCCATTTGGCGAGGTCGGTGTAGACGCCCTTGCGCGCCGTCACCAGCGGCGCCATCAGGCCGATGTGTTTGCCCCGCCAGTCGCGCAGGATGCGCGCGGCGATGGCTTCCTCGCTCTGCGGCTCGATCGGCACGGCGCAGTCGGGGCAGTGCTGCGTGCCGAGCTTGACGTAGAGCAGGCGCAGGAAGTGCTGGATCTCGGTGAGCGTGCCCACCGTGCTCTTGCGCCCGCCGCGGCTGGTGCGCTGTTCGATGGCGACGGTGGGCGGGATGCCGAAGATGGCGTCGACGTCGGGCCGCGCCGAGGGCTGCACGAACTGGCGGGCGTAGGCGTTGAGCGATTCGAGGTAGCGCCGCTGGCCCTCGGCGAAGAGGATGTCGAAGGCCAGGGTCGACTTGCCCGAGCCCGAGACGCCGGTGACGACGGTGAAGCGGTTGCGCGGGATGTCGACGTCCACGCCCTTCAGGTTGTGCTCGCGGGCGTTGTGGATGCGTATTAAATCCCCCGGCGCTGGCGCGCCACCCCCTTTTGCAAAGGGGGTTATGGGTGTGGTCGCGGCGATTCCCCCCTTTGAAAAAGGGGGGCTAGGGGGGATTTCAAACGCCGCCTCATATTCCCGCAGCGCCTTCCCCGTGTGCGACGCCGCGCAGGCCATGACCTCCGCCACCGTGCCGGCGCAGACCAGCTCGCCGCCGGCCTCGCCGCCCTCGGGGCCGAGGTCGACGATCCAGTCGCTGGCGCGGATGACGTCGAGGTTGTGCTCGATCACCACCAGCGAATGGCCGGCGGCGACGAGGCGACGGAAGGATTTGAGCAGCTTGGCGATGTCGTCGAAGTGCAGGCCCGTCGTCGGCTCGTCGAAGAGGAACAGCGTCGGCCTGCCCGCCGTGTCGCTGTCGGCGAGGTGGCCGGCGAGCTTGAGGCGCTGCGCTTCGCCGCCGGAGAGCGTCGGCACCGGCTGGCCGAGGCGCAGGTATTCGAGGCCGACGTCGGCCAGCGGCGCCAGGCGCGCCAGCACCTCGGGCCGGTCGGCGAAAAAAGTCAGTGCCTCGGCGACGGTGAGTTCCAGCACGTCGGCGATCGACTTGCCTTCGAGCGCGACTTCCAGGACCTCGGCGCGGAAGCGCTTGCCGTCGCAGTCCGGGCAGCGCAGGTAGACGTCGGAGAGGAACTGCATCTCGACGTGCTCGAAGCCGTTGCCGCCGCAGGTCGGGCAGCGGCCGTTGCCGGAGTTGAAGCTGAAGGTGCCCGGCGTGTAGCCGCGCTCCTTCGAMACCTCGCTKYKYGCGAASAGGTTGCGGATCGGGTCGAAGGCGCCGACGTAGCTGGCCGGGTTGGAGCGCGTCGTCTTGCCGATCGGCGTCTGGTCCACCATCGCCACTTCGGCGATGTGTTCGACGCCGCGCAGGGCGCGGTGTTCACCCGGTGCTTCGGTCGGCTTGCCCTTCTGCTTGCGCAGCGCGGCGTAGAGCACGTCCTGCACCAGGGTCGACTTGCCCGAGCCGGAGACGCCGGTGACGCAGACCAGGCGGTTGAGCGGCAGGGCGACGTCGATGTTTTTGAGGTTGTGCTCGGCGGCGCCGAGGATTTCGAGCACTTCTCCCCCCTTTGCAAAAGGGGGGCCGGGGGGGATTTCTGCAGCCGCCGTTAAATCCCCCGGCGCTGCCGCGCCACCCCCTTTTCTGACCGAAGGAAATCCCCGTGGGACAAAGGGGGTTACACCGTCCGCTCGTTTTCGCCCTGACAGATATTCCGCCGTCAGCGTCCTCGCTTCGCGCATTTCCTGCGGCCGGCCGAAGAACACCACTTCGCCTCCGCGCTCGCCGGGGCCGGGCCCCATGTCGAGCAGCATGTCGGCCTCGTGCATGATCTGCGGGTCGTGCTCGACCACCACCAGCGAGTTGCCGGCGTCGCGCAGTCGCCGCATGACGCCGATGACGCGGCCCATGTCGCGCGGGTGCAGGCCGATGGACGGCTCGTCGAGCACGAACAGGGTGTTCACCAGCGACGTGCCGAGCGCCGTCGTGAGGTTGATGCGCTGCACCTCGCCGCCGGAGAGCGTGCGCGACTGGCGGTCGAGCGTGAGGTAGCCGAGGCCGACCTCGCAGAGATAGTTCAACCGCGTGCGGATCTCGCCGAGCAGCAGGTCGGCGGCCTCGTCCAGCGGCGCGGGCAGGGCGAGCGTGGCGAAGAAGTCGCGGCAGCGGTCGATCGGCAGCAGCATCAGGTCGTGGATGGAATGCTTTTCCGCGCCGAGCTTCCACAGCAGCGACTCGGGCTTGAGGCGCGCGCCGTTGCAGGCCGCGCAGGGCGTGTAGGCGCGGTAGCGCGACAGCAGCACGCGGATGTGCATCTTGTAGGCCTTGGTCTCCAGCCAGGCGAAGAAATGCTTGACGCCGTACCAGTGGCGCGGCCAGGAGCGCTTCAGGCTGACGTATTCCGGGTCGCCCTCCAGCACCCAGCGCCGGTCCTCCGGCGGCAGGTCGCGCCAGGCGATGTCGGTGGCGACGCCGCGCTTCTTCGCGAAGCGCAGCAGGTCGTCCTGGCACTCGCGGTAGGACTCGGTCTGCCAGGGCTTCACCGCGCCGCCGGCCAGCGTCTTCGATTCGTCCGGCACCACCAGGCCGTAGTCGACGCCGATGATGCGGCCGAAGCCGCGGCAGGCCTCGCAGGCGCCGAGCGGCGAGTTGAAGGAGAAGCTGCTCGGCGCCGGCTCGGCGTAGTGGATGTCGCAGTCGGCGCAGTGCAGGTCGGTGGAAAATTTCCATGGCGTCGCCGGCGTGCCGTCTTCGCCGAGGGGGTAGACGGCGACGCGGCCCTGGCCGACGCGCAGCGCCGCCTCCAGCGCCTCGACGACGCGGGCGCGCTCGGCGCCGGCGAGGCGGAAGCGGTCCTGCACCACTTCGAGCGTCCTGCCGCGGCGGGCGTGGATGCGCGTGTAGCCCTGCGCCTCCAGCAGGCGCAGCACCTCCTCCTCGCCGAAGTTGTGCGGCACCTCGACCGGGAAGGCGACGATGAGGCGCGGGTCGTGCGCCGTGCCGCAGCGACTGACTATTGCGGCGTGGATGCTCTCCGCCGTGTCGCGCCGCACCGGCTGGCCGCAGCGGCGGCAGTGGAGGCGCGCGGCGCGGGCGTAGAGCAGCTTGAGGTGGTCGTTCAGTTCCGTCATGGTGCCGACGGTGGAGCGCGAGGTGCGCACCGGGTTGGTCTGGTCGATGGCGATGGCCGGCGGGATGCCGTCGATGCGGTCCACCTGCGGCTTGTCCATGCGGTCGAGGAACTGCCGCGCGTAGGGCGAGAAGGTCTCGACGTAGCGGCGCTGTCCCTCGGCATAGAGCGTGTCGAAGACCAGCGAGCTCTTGCCCGAGCCGGAGACGCCGGTCACCACGACCAGCTGGCCGGTGGGGAGGTCGAGGCTGAGGTTCTTCAGGTTGTTCTGGCGCGCGCCGCGGATGGCGATGACGGGCTGCTTCTTGTCGGGCATTTATATAGAGGAATTGAATTGCCGGAGAGAAAAGCCAGCTTGCCACAGGCGGGAGCGAACTGCTAGGGTATCCGCTCCAACGGAGAAACCCCAATGACAACAGAAGAATCCGGCAACGTCCAGCCGATGTTCGAAGACAACCGCCTGTCCTTCGACGAAGCCGTGCAGTATGTCGTCCAGCGCAACGCCGCGGCCTTCGCCGTGCATCCGGTGTTCGAGGAGGAGGACGACGAAGCGCCTTCCGGCGCGCGCGTTTTCGTGCTGGCTGCGGATGGAAAAGGCGGCTATATCCTGCGCTTCCTCGCCGGGCGCTTCTTTTCCGGCGCCTATGCCGCCGACGACGTGATCGAGGCCTCAGACATCCCCGAGCGCGTCAGGGAATTGCGCTTCCTGCCGACGCGATTCGAGGACGAATGGTTTTCCGACCAGATCCAGGTGCTGATCGGCAAGCTGATGTCGGCGACGGGCAACGCCGCCCCGCACATGCCGGACTACCAGAACGCGCCGCAGAAGCACGCGGCGGCGGATGTGGTGTTTCCGGTCGCCTTTATCAGTGGGAAGACGAAGCACTGAACAGCGCTTCGTAGTCGTCTTCGGTGGTCAGGGGGCGCGGCACTTTCTTCAGGCCGTCCTCCAGCCAGGCGATGTGCTCGATTTCCTCGCCGGCCAGTTCCCGCGCCAGCCGCTGCACTTCCGGGTCCTCGCTCGCGGCAATGGCCTGCTCGTAGAGCGCCTGCGCGCGCTTTTCGGCGCCCAGGGCGATTTTCAGCGCATCGTGAGGCGTCATGAGATGGAAGACGAACTGGTGGTCGACCTGTTCGGCGGGGGCGTCGTCGAGCCAGCTGAATTCCCAGGGCCGCAGGGCGGGCAGCGGCATGCCGGCGCTGCGGCGCTCGAGTTCCTCGACGTGCTGCTGCTCGAAGCGCGCCAGCTTGCGGAACAGCGCTGCCGTCGCCTGTTCGCCGTGGTCCTCGAGATATTCCGCGAACTGCGCGCTGCGTGACGCCGCCTCGCGTTCGATGGCGAGGGCATTGGCGTAGCACTCGGCGAGATTGCCGATGGGTGTCGCGCTGGCCATGACTGCTCTCCAATTGAAGTTTTTTAGGAGACCAGCCTACGCCTGGAAAGTTTCAAGATAAAGACGCGGTGCACCATGTCCCGCCGGAGCGGTCACTTGCTCTCCGCGGGTGCGGGGGCCGGTGCCGCTGCCGGGCCCGCCGGGCGCTTTGACTGCTCCAGGATTTTCCGCGCCTCGGCATGTCCCTGTGCGGCGGCGAGTTCCAGCCAGAAGCGGGTCTGGGCCAGATCCTTTTCCACGCCGACGCCGTTGGACAGCAGGCCTGCAAGCAGGAATTGCGCACGCGCGTCGGCCTGCTCGGCAGCCTTGCGGGCCCAGGCGGCGCCCTCGGCTTCGTTCTTTTCCATGCCGGCCCGGCCGAATACCAGAAGCTCGCCGAGCAGCGCCTGGCCGAGCGGATCGCCGTCGGCCGCCGCCTTGGCGGCCCAGCGCCGGCCGTCCTCCTCGTTGCGTACTTCCGGCGCGCTGATCAGGGCCAGGGCCAGCAGCCCCTCGGCCTTCGGGTAGTTCTTTTCTGCCGCCATGCGCAGCAGCTTGACGGCTTCCTGCGGATTGCGCTTCGCGGCACGGCCGGTGAGGTAGGCCAGGCCGAGCAGGGTCTGGGCATCGAGGTGTCCCTGGTCCGCCGCGCGGACCAGCCAGGCGATGGCGTCCTCCGGCTTGCCGCCCTGCAACAGCTTGCGCGCGAGCCAGACCTGGGCGTTGGCGTCGCCCTTCTCGGCGAGCGGTTGCCAGTCATTCCCCCTGAGGGGCGCGTGCGGCCTGACGCCGGCGAAAAAGCGTGCAGCTTCGTCCGCCATGGCTGCGGCGTCGCCCACGGCCGATCCCCGCTCGGACAGGGTCGTGGCCATGACGATGCCCTCGTCCGCCGGGTGCAGGCAGGCGAGGCCGTGAAGATCGATGAGCTGCGCCTTGCCGTCCGATCCCCTTGCGCCGAGGTCGCGGGCGCGCTGGTGATAGCGCACGCACTTGCGGTCGGCGGCCGGGTCGGGCTTGACGTCCTCCGAGAGCACCTCGAAGCGCTTGTCGCCGGCGTTCTTTTTCAGGTCCTCGCGCACATTGGCGGCCAGTTCCTCCGTCGTCCGGGCACGCTTTTCGGGCACCTTGCTGCTCGAGATCGCGACCCGGCTGTTGCGGTTCTTGTCGGCGGGACGCACGAAGACCAGCTCGGTCTCGGTGCGCCTGACCATCGCCCAGCCTGCGCCGGCAGGCCGTTCGACCGACATCGGCACCAGCACGACGCGCCCCGGCTTGTCTTCGGCAGGAGCGTGTGTTTGCGCCAGTGCCGACAGGGGCGACAGGGCCAGGCAGGAAAGGAGAACGGTTTTCTGGATAATCATAGCGACGCCATGATAGGCGGAATCGGACTGCGCCGGCTAGTCGCCCCTCCGTGCCGGACGGCCGTCATGCCCGGAGCAGGCCCTCCGCCTTCAGCGCTTCCTGCACGGCCGGCCGCGCCGAGATGCGCTTGAGGTACTCGGTGATGCTTGGCCAGCGGGACAGGTCGATCTTCACCCAATGCGTCCAGTTGAGCACGGTGAAGAGATAGCAGTCGGCCACGCTGAAGGCGTCGCCCATCAGGTAGTCGCGGCCTTCGAGCGCTTTCGCCACGTAACCGATGCGGCGGTCGAGCAGCGCACGCGCCGCCGCCTTCCAGTCGTCCGAGGCCTGCTTGTTGAAGAGCGGGCTGAAGGACTTGTGCAGCTCCGAGGTGATGTAGTTGAGCCACTCCTGCAGCCGCACGCGCTCCATCGTGCCGGCGGGCGGCGCCAGCTTCTTCTCCGGCACCCGGTCGGCGATGTATTGGACGATGGCCGGCCCCTCCGTCAGCGTCTCGCCGTCGTCGAGAATCAGCACCGGCACGTAGCCCTTGGGATTGATGTCGCGGAAGTCGCTGCCGTCCTCGAGCTTCTGGGAATGGAGGTCCTTTTTTACGAGGTCGAAGGACAGGCCGGCCTCGCGCAACGCGATGTGGGGGGAAAGGGAGCAGGCGCCGGGACTGTAGTACAGCTTCATTCTGGGTTCTCCTGAGAGGCGGTCTTATAGGTACGACAAGTTTAACTTATGGGTGCCTGAAAATAATTGCTCGATCTTTCGGGCATCGGCCCTGTCCGGCGCATGGTTTTCCGCAGTTGCGCATGGCACACTCAACGGTTCATTTTCAACCGAGGCCCGGCCATCATGAAAGCCCGCAAGTTCATTTACGATTTCGAGGAAGGCGACGGCAAGGACAAGATGCTGCTCGGCGGCAAGGGCGCCAATCTGTGCGAGATGACGCAGATCGGCCTCAACGTGCCGCCCGGCTTCACCGTCACCACCGAAGCCTGCCTCGCCTATCTGGAGAACAACCAGCTGCCCGAAGGACTCATGGACGGCATCAGGTCGCACATGAAGGCGCTGGAGAAGAAGACCGGCAAGGGCTTCGGCAGCGCGGAGAATCCGCTGCTGGTGTCGGTGCGCTCCGGCTCGGCGATGTCGATGCCGGGCATGATGGACACCATCCTCAACCTCGGCCTCAACGAGACTTCGCTCGCCGGCCTCATCAAGCAGACCGCCAACCCGCGCTTCGCCTGGGACGCCTACCGGCGCTTCGTCCAGCTCTTCGGCAAGATCGCGCTGGGCATCGCCGACGAGGCCTTCGACGAGAGGATGCACGCCGTCAAGAAGAAGTACGGCGCGCTGCAGGACGTCGATCTGTCCGCAGACAACCTCAAGGAGCTGGCCGGCGAGTTCCTTTCAATAATCCAGCGCCACACCGGCAAGCCCTTCCCGGCCGATCCCTACGCGCAGCTGGAGATCGCCGTCGGCGCGGTGTTCCGCTCCTGGATGGGCAAGCGCGCCGTCGACTACCGCAAGCAGTTCAAGATCACCAAGGACATGGCCAACGGCACGGCGGTGAACGTGTGCACCATGGTGTTCGGCAACATGGGCAACGATTCCGGCACCGGCGTCGGCTTCACGCGCAACCCGGGCACCGGCGAGAACCTGATCTACGGCGAGTACCTGGTGAACGCCCAGGGCGAGGACGTGGTGGCCGGCATCCGCACGCCGAAGCCCATCGCCGAGATGGAAAAGGAGATGCCGGAGATCTACCGCCAGCTGATGGAGCTGCACAACCGGCTGGAGTCGCACTACAAGGAAGTGCAGGACTTCGAGTTCACCATCGAGAAGGGGCGGCTCTACTGCCTGCAGACGCGCAACGGCAAGATGAACGCGCGCGCCATGGTGCGCACCTCGGTGGAGATGTTCCACGAAGGCCTCATCGGCAAGGAGCGCGCGATCCTGCGCGTCGATCCGGCCATGCTGGAGCAGCTGCTGGTGCCGCAGCTCTCGCCCTCCTTCCGCGGCAAGTCGCTGGCGCAGGGCCTGCCGGCCTCGCCCGGCGCCGCCTCCGGCAAGATCGTCTTCGACGCCGACACGGCGGAAGCGCGCGGCAAGGCCGGCGAGCGCATCATCCTCGTGCGCGAGGAGACCAAGCCCGAGGACATCCACGGCTTCTTCCAGGCGCAGGGCATCCTCACCAGCCGCGGCGGCAAGACCTCGCACGCCGCCGTGGTGGCGCGCGGCATGGGCAAGCCCTGCGTCTCCGGCTGCGAGGCCATCGTCATCGACGTCGTCGCCCGTCGGGCGGTGATCGGCAGCGCCACGCTGCACGAGGGCGACGTCATCACCATCGACGGCGGCTCGGGCCATGTCTACGCCGGCGAGGTGCCGACCGTCGAGGCCGAGGTGTCGGAGGAGATGTCCGTCCTGCTCGAGTGGGCCGACGAGATCGCAAGACTGCATGTGATGGCCAACGCCGACACGCCGGAGGACGCCGCGCGCGCGCGCGCCTTCGGCGCCGTGGGCATCGGCCTGTGCCGCACCGAGCGGATGTTCAACGGCACCGACCGCCTGCCCATCGTGCAGGAGATGATCCTGGCGGAAACGCAGGAGGAGCGCCAGGCCGCGCTCGACCGCCTGCTGCCGATCCAGCGCGCCGACTTCAAGGGCATCTTCAAGGCCATGAAGGGGCTGCCGGTGACGGTGCGCCTGCTCGACCCGCCGATGCACGAGTTCCTGCCGACGGCGGCGCAGCTCGAGCTGGAGATCGCCCACCTGCACCACCTGCGCGACACCATCAAGGGCCTGGAGGAACTGCCGGAGACGCTGAAGCTGCTCAATCCGAAGCTCTACCAGCAGTACGCCGACGGCCTCGTCAAGCTGATGGACGGCCTGCACACCTTCAAGGAGTCCCACCTCGAGGAGGACGTCATCGCCAAGAAGGAGAAGGTCCTCAAGAAGGTGCGCGCGCTCTCCGAGGTGAACCCGATGCTCGGCCATCGCGGCGTGCGCCTCGGCATCACCTATCCCGAGATCTACTCGATGCAGATCCAGGCCATCCTCGAGGCGGCCGCGCAGTGCGCCAGGGAGGGCGTCGAGGTGCATCCGGAAATCATGGTGCCGCAGGTCGCCACGGTGGAGGAACTGCGCCGCATCCACGGCTACGTGCAGCGCCTGCACAAGGTGGTGGAGCTCACCCACGGCATCAACGTGCGCTTCAAGTTCGGCTCCATGATCGAAGTCGTGCGCGCCTGCATGCGCGCCGGCCGCCTGGCCGAGATGGCGGAGTTCTTCTCCTTCGGCACCAACGACCTGACCCAGGCCACCTTCTCCTTCTCGCGCGAGGACGCCGAGAACAAGTTCCTGCCGGCCTACAACGAGTCGGGCATCCTGCAGGACAATCCCTTCGAGGTGCTCGACGTCAAGGGCGTGGGTCAGGTGATGAAGATCGCCGTGGAGAACGGGCGCAAGACCAATCCGGATCTCAAGATCGGCATCTGCGGCGAGCACGGCGGCCATCCGGCCTCGATCCGCTTCTGCCACCACATCGGGCTGAACTACGTGTCGTGCTCCGGCCCGCGCGTGCCGATCGCACGGCTGGCGGCGGCGCAGGCGAAGCTGCTGGAGGGGCAGTACGCGGATCCGGTGTAAGGCGGGAGGGGGCGGGCGTAGGTCGGCCTTCAGGCCGACCTACGGTTTTTCAGCTGGCGTCGCGCCGCTCCTCGAGCGAGGCGGCGGCGCTGATGCCGTCGATCAGCGAGCGGCCCTTCGGCGTCAGGTGCCAGCGCACGACGTTGCGTTCGTCGATCTTCGACTCGATCAGCCCCATCGCCTTGAGCGCCGCCAGGCGCGCGGCGATCTGGTCCTTCGGCAGGGTGGTCCTGGCGGCCAGGCCGGTGTTGGCGCCGTAGATGGCGTTGCCTTCGGCGACGGCGCGCATGAGCTCGATGTCGCCGTAGCTCACGGCGTTGCGCGGCAGCTCGACGATGGAGGCCGGCGCCGGCTCGGGCACGGCTTCCGGCTCGGCGGCGCGGGCCGCCGATGCCGCAGCGGCCGGCAGCGGGGCGCGTTCGCTCGCATACTGCAGGTGCTTCACTTCGCGCCGCACCTGCTCGACCTGGCCGATCAGGCGGGCGGCGATGTTCTCGAAGAAGCGCCGCGTCACCACCACATAAAGCAGGCAGAAGCCGGCGAAGACGAAGAGTTCGCTGGATTTCAGCCGGGTGGCTTCCAGCAGGTGGCTGGACATCATGTTGAGGAACAGCGGCACCGTCAGGGCGGCGACGACGCCGAGCACCATGTGCCGGCCGGCGCTGCCCCAGGGCGAATTGCTGTCGCGCTCGTTGAGGAAGAAGTTGGCCAGCCCGCCGAGCAGGCCGGCGGCGACCATGATGCCGAGGATGATGATCAGGTGGCCGTCGATTGCGGCCGCGGTTTCTGCATTTCCCATACGCCCTCCCCGTGTGCGGTATGGAACCGTACTATGCCATAACCCGGCGGGCCGCGTAACGGCTATTTGGCCTCGGGCCTGCCGGCTTCCCGGCTGAGCTGCTTGGCCTGCACCTTGTCGTTGAGGAACTGGATGGAGATCGTGGTGTTGCCGTCGCGCCAGGTGGCCATGCCGCCGGACAGACCGGCGACGCTGACGGCGCTGGTCTCGGTCGGCTCGCCGAGGATGGCGGCGACTTCCTTCTGGCTCATGCCGGTCTGGATGCGCTCGAAGTTCTCCGCGGAGATTTTCGAACCGCAGGCGGCGAGGAGGAGGGCGGCAGTGCCCAGCAGCAGCAAACGCATGCGCATGACGAAACCTTTCATTTTGCGAACAGCCGGGCCGGATCGCTGAAGGCCTTGAACTCCAGGGCGTTGCCGAAGGGGTCCATCAGGAACATCGTCGCCTGCTCGCCCGGCTGGCCCCTGAAGCGCACGTAGGGTTCGATGACGAATTCCATGCCGGCGGCGCGGAAGCGCTCGGCCAGCCGTTGCCATTCGTCCATCGGCAGCACCAGCCCGAAGTGGCGCACCGGCACCTGCTTGCCGTCGACCGAGTTGGTCGGGTCGTCGGAGGCCATGCGCTTGACCAGGTGGGCGACGATCTGGTGGCCGCGGAAGTTGAAGTCCACCCATTCGTCGGAACTGCGCCCTTCCGGGCAGCCGAGGAACTTGCCGTAGAACTCGCGCGCGCGGGCAAGGTCGGTGACGGGGAAGGCAAGGTGAAACGGGGGCAGGGTTGCCATGCGATTCTCCTCAGGGTGTCTGCCCTCCCGCTCTGTGGCGGGACGGGCCGGCTAGTGTGCCATAGACCCTAAGCCGTTGCCACCGGCCACGGAATCGGATCCCCGTCTTCCATGGCAGCCTGCCGCGGCGGATATGGCTCGCGATGGATCTCCCGGCCATCGCTGCCGCGGATGATCAGTTCGTCGGTGTCGAGGTTGTATTCCGGGTTCTGCGGGTCGTTCCACTGGTTCAGGAAATAGGTGTAGAAGGCCGGGAAGAATCCGCGATTCGGCCTGCCGGCCTGCAGCTCGAAGACGTATTCCGGGTTCTGCTCGAAGCTGCGCCCGTCGTGGCAGCAGCGGACCCAGGCATGCTCTCCGGTGAAGACCAGCTTCCAGAAGGGGGAGTCGTCGTGGAGCTTCAGGTCGACCTTCTTCCCTTCCGCCCGCAGGCGCTTGAGGCAGGCGATGCTGGCTTCCAGCTCGCGGCGAAACCGCGCGAGGGTGCCGGCCGGGTCGGCATGCGCGCTGACATAGCCGGCCGCGGCCGCGCTGTAAGGATTCATGAGCATGACGCGGATCTCGTAGCACTCCCCCAGCGCACGGTTCAGGGGAGCGTCGTCTGCCGCGAACGTTCCATAGCCCGTGATGGACAGGATCGCGACGTCGCGTTTCCAGGGCACGGCGCGGATCAGGTCCCTTCCCAGCAGCCGCGACAGCCAGTCGCTGGCTTCGCGCACATGCACCAGCGAGGCGATCGTGCTCATGTGCGCCCGGCTGCGGTAGTGCAAGGTCAGCTTGGCCAGGTTGAACAGCAGCACCAGCAGGCCGGCAAAGCCGATCTCGGTGAGCAGCAGCATCTGGGAATCGTCCTGGACCATCGGCCACCACGAATAGAGGATGTAGCGCGCGATGTCGGGCAGCGCGAAGGCGATCCCGACGGCGAGCAGGGTGATGGCGGCATGCGCGATGACATGGCGCAGGCCGACCCACAGGTGATCGGAGGGCAGTTTCGGAAACACGGATTCCTCCCTGAAGAAAGGATGCGGGAGCCGGCCCGGGGCGCGGTGCCCGGCCGGACGGGGTATGCGGGAATGCGCCCCCTCCCGTCGCCGGGGGGGCGGGTCGTGCTATTTCAGGCGGATGTCGTTGGTGACGCTCTTCACGCCGGGGACGTCGGCAGCGATCTTCACCGCCCGCGCCCTTTCTTCCGCGGTGCCGGCGAAGCCGCTGAGCTGCACCTTGCCCTTGAAGGTTTCCACGTTGATGTTCAGTCCGCTGACCTGCTTGTCCTGCAGCAGTGCAGTCTTGATCTTGCCGGTGATGGCCGTGTCGTCGATGTATTCGCCGGTGCTCTCGCGCGTCGTCGTGCCGGCACAAGCGCCGAGGAGCATGGCGGACGAAACCATGAGGAACTGCCTGCGGATCATTCGCATCGATTTCAATGGACACTCCGTTTGCTGTTTATGGACCCTCAGGGCATGCAGCATCCATGCCATTTCATGGAGAGACATTTGGAATCAGCAAGGTAGCGAACGTGGCGTGCAGTCGCGCCAGGCCGGCTTTGTCGGGCAGGAGGGACACGTTCCCGCCAGCAGGGTTTTTATGTCGTTGTTTTGCGGCGGATGCGGGATGTCGCGAGAAAACGACAGGGGGCGGATCAGGCGGCGGCCGCACCCGGCCAGGGAATCACGTAGAACAGCACGGCGAAGAAATGCAGGGCGGCGCCGGCCAGCACGAAACCGTGCCAGATGGCATGGTTGTAGGGCAGGCGTCGCCACTTGTAGAAGATCACGCCGGCCGTGTAGGCAAGGCCGCCGGCGGCAAGCAGGACCAGACCGCCGGTACCGACGCGCTCGAGCATCGGCTGGATCGCCACCACCGCCGCCCAGCCCATGGCGAGGTAGAGCGCCACCACCAGCCCGTGCAGCCGGCCCTTCAGCAGCAGGCGCAGGGCAATGCCGGCGATGGCCAGCGCCCAGATCACGGCGAACAGCGACCAGCCCCACGGCCCGCGCAGGTTCACCAGCATGAAGGGCGTGTAGGTGCCGGCGATGAGGAGAAAGATGGCGGAGTGGTCGAGGGCGCGCAGGGTTTGCTTGATGCGCTCGGCCTGCACGCTGTGGTAGAGGGTGGAGGCGGTGAAGCAGAGGACCAGGGTGGCGCCGAAGATGCTGCTGCTCACCACATGCCAGGCATCGCCGTGGCGCGCGGCGAAGGCGGCCAGCACCGCCAGTCCGGCGATGGCCAGCACGACGCCGATCCCATGCGTGACGCTGCTGGCGATTTCCTCGTGCAGGGAGTAGCGGGGCAGGGCGGGCAAGGCGGTCATGCGGGAGTCTTTTGGGCGGGCAGTTCAAAAGGTGAGAAAGTATAGTCCGATTGCCTGCTCATGATTAGTGGCAGCCCCCCAATCTTGGCGGGCCGCCGTGCCGCGGGGACTGACTTTTGGCTTCAGCCGGCATACATGTAATCGCGCGTCAGCGGCAGCGGGTTCGCTCCCGGGCCGCCGGCCTTGACGGCGAGCACCTGGTGCAGGGCGATCCAGTCCTGCTCGAAGCCGTAGGCGCAGCCGGCGAGGTAGGTGCGCCAGATGCGGTAGCGCTTCTCGCCCACCAGCGCCCGGAGCTGCGCGCCGTTGCGCTCGAATCGCCGGCTCCAGTGGCGGGCGGTGAGGGCGTAGTGGCGGCGCAGGTTCTCCACGTCGGTCGCCTCCAGCCCGGCGGCGGCCATCTCCTTCAGCAGGAATCCGATGTGCGGCAGTTCGCCGTGCGGGAAGACGTAGCGTTCGATGAAGTCGCCGCCGCCGAAGGGCGCCTCGGCCGAGTCCGGGTCGGTGGACGTGATGCCGTGGTTCAGGCAGACGCCGCCGTCGGCGAGCAGCTTGCGGATGACGGCGAAGTAGCCGCGCAGGTTCTTCAGGCCGACGTGCTCGAGCATGCCGACGCTGACGATGCGGTCGAATGCTTCATTCACATCGCGGTAGTCCTGCAGGCGGATGTCCACCCTGTCCGCCAGCCCCGCTTCCGCCACGCGCGCGCGCGCCAGGTCGCGCTGGTTCCGGGACAGCGTGATGCCGACGACGCTGGCGCCGTATTGCCGCGCCGCGCGCAGCGCCAGCGCCCCCCAGCCGCAACCGATGTCGAGCAGGCGCTGGCCGGGCGCGAGGCGGAGCTTCGTCAGGATATGGTCGATCTTGGCGAGCTGGGCCTGTTCCAGGCCGTCGTCCGGGCTGCGGAAATAGGCGCAGGAATACACCATCTCCTCGTCCAGCCAGAGGCGGTAGAAGTCGTTCGAGACGTCGTAGTGGTAGGCGATCGCCTCGGCGTCGACGCGCCGCGTGTGGCGCATCATGCGCGCGGCGTGGCGCACCTGGCGCCCGGCATGGGCGGAGAGCCGGGCGGCGACGGCGATGACGTCGTCGATGGTGCCCTCGATGTCGATCAGGCCGTCGACATAGGCCTGGCCGAGCGAGGCCAGCGAAGGGCGCAGCAGGCGGCGCAGGGCGGAAATCGACTTGATCTCGAAGGTGACGCGGGGCGAGGGGCCGAGGGCGGCCTCGCGGCCGTTCCACAGCCGCAGCCGCAGCGGCACGTCGTGGCCGCCCATGCGCGCGATGAAGTCGTCGAAGCGTCTTTGCCAGAACATGAGGCCCCCATTGGGTCAGCAGGCAAGGTCGGCAAAACAATCACCCCCGGCAGGAGACGCCGAAGGAAGAGGAGGACGATTCGTTTGGAATGTCGGCCGGCCGGTCAGGCAGGCCTTTTATGACAATATAGACTAGGAAACGGCCGGATCAAGCGGCCATTGCGCCGTGCCGCGCGGGCTGACTTTTCCCCTCGGCTTGTGCGGGGGCCGCTTCCGCACCGGCCTGGCGCCGGGCGCGGTGGGGGCGAGGCGGAAAACCTAGCCGCCCTTCGCCCAGGAATCCTTCAGCGTCACCGTGCGGTTGAATACGGGTGCGCCCGGCATCGAGTCTGTGCGGTCGGCGACGAAATAGCCGTGGCGCTCGAACTGGAAGCGCTCTTCCGGCCTGGCGTCCTTCAGCGCGGGTTCAAGGCAGGCGTGGATGACGTGTTTCGAATCCGGATTGAGGTCGTCGAGCCAGTCGCGCTCGCCGGCGCCGGGGTTCGGCACGCGGAACAGGCGGTCGTAGAGGCGCACCTCGCACGCGTAGGCGTGCGCCGCGCTGACCCAGTGGAGGTTGCCCTTCACCTTGTAGGCGTCGGCGCCCGGCGTGCCGCTCTTCGAGTCCGGCAGGTATTCGCAATGCACGGCGACGATGTTGCCGGCGGCGTCCTTCTCGCAGCCGGTGCACTTGACGACGTAGCCGTAGCGCAGGCGCACGCTGTTGCCGGGGAAGAGGCGGAAGTAGCCCTTCGGCGGGTTTTCGGTGAAGTCCTCGCGTTCGATCCACAGTTCGCGCGAGAAGGGCATGGCGCGCTTGCCGAGTTCCGGCTGCTGCGGGTGGTTGGGCGCGAGGCACTCCTCGGACTGCCCCGCCGGATAGTTGTCGATGACGAGCTTGAGCGGATCGAGCACGGCGACGCGGCGCAGGGCGCGCGCGTTGAGGTCGTCGCGCATGCATTCTTCCAGCACGCCGTAGTCGATCCACGAGTCGGCCTTGGCGACGCCGATGCGTTCGGCAAAGGCACGGAAACCCTCCGGCGTGTAGCCGCGCCGGCGCGCGCCGGCCAGCGTCGGCAGGCGCGGGTCGTCCCAGCCATCGACGTGCTTGTCCAGCACCAGCTGGATCAGCCTGCGCTTCGACAGGACGACGTAGCTGAGGTTGAGGCGGGCGAACTCGATCTGCTGCGGCAGCGGCTCCGCCAGCAGGCCGCCCTCGGCGAGGCGCGCCAGCAGCCAGTCGTAGAAGGGCCGCTGCGCCTCGAACTCGAGGGTGCAGATCGAATGCGTGATGCGCTCCAGCGCATCCTCGATCGGGTGGGCGAAGGTGTACATCGGGTACACGTTCCACTTGTCGCCGGCGCGGTGGTGCGTGGCCTTGCGGATGCGGTAGATGGCCGGGTCGCGCAGGTTGATGTTGCCCGAGGCCATGTCGATCTTCGCCCGCAGCACGTGGGCGCCGTCGGCGAACTCGCCGGCCTCCATGCGGCGGAAGAGGTCGAGGTTCTCCTCGACGCTGCGGTCGCGGTAGGGGCTGTTCCTGCCCGGCTCGGTGAGCGTGCCGCGGTTCGCGCGCATCTCCTCGGCGCTCTGCGAGTCGACGTAGGCGTGGCCGCTGCGGATCAGATACTGCGCCGCCGCGTACATGAAGTCGAAGTAGTCCGAGGCGAAGTATTCGTTATTCCCCCAGTCGAAGCCGAGCCAGCGCACGGCGTCGATGATCGAATCGACGTACTCCTGCTCCTCCTTCTCCGGGTTGGTGTCGTCGAAGCGCAGGTGGCAGGCGCCGGCATAGTCGCGCGCCAGGCCGAAGTTGAGGCAGATCGACTTGGCGTGGCCGATGTGCAGGTAGCCGTTCGGCTCGGGCGGGAAGCGCGTGCGGATCTTCGCGGTGTCCACGGGCGCGCCGGCGTGGACGGCGGCCGGGCCGGGCCGGCCGGCCCAGGTGACGCCGGCGTGCTTGCCGGCGGCGAGGTCGGCTTCGATGATCTGGCGGATGAAATTCGAGACCGGCGCCGCGGCGGGCGCGTTCTTGTCGTTGCTCATGATGCGGATATTTTACCGCGAGGCAGGGCGAAGCGCGGCGACGATGGCGAGGCCGGAGAGCAGGACGAAGGCGATCAGCGACAGCTCCGGCACCGACAGACCGAGGAAGGTCCAGTCGACTTTCGTGCAGTCGCCGTTGGCCTCGAACATCGCCGGCCACCATTTCGCCAGCGGCAGGCCGTTGAGGAATTTCTCTTCCGGGCTGATGCCGCACTCGGCGGCCTGCGGGTTGTAGGTGAGGTAGACCTGCCAGGCGGCGACCGCCGCGCCGAGCGTCGCCCACAAGTCGAGCAGGCCCGCGTAGAGCCAGCGCCCCGCGCCGGCAGGGCGATGGACCGCCGCGACGAGGGCGGTGACGCCGAACAGGATGTAGGCGATGCGCTGCATGACGCAGAGCGGGCAGGGCAGCAGGCCGATCGCGCCCTGCAGGTAGTACACGGCGAAGCCGACCAGGGCGAGGCAGCCGAGGCCGGCGGCGAGATGGACGTGGTGTGCCTTCATGGCCGCCATTATGCCTCGGCGGCCAACCGGCAGGCCCTAGGCTTCGCCGCGAGCCGGGTAGTCGTTCTTGACGACGAAGTCGAGCGCGCCGAGGATTTCCCGGAAATGCGGACGGGCAAACGGCATGGTCGAGACATTGCCCCAGTAAAGCGTGCCGTCGGGCCGCACGAGGAAGATGCCCGGTTCGCTGAACAGCGCCGGTTCCTCGATGCCGATGGAAGTCTTGCCGCGGCTGGAAGAGACATACAGTCCCCAGGCGCGGGCGGTGTCGAGCCCGAGGCCGTGGCCGACCGTCAGGTTGCCCAGGCCCCATTGCTCGCGGGCCGCGGCGGCGCGTTCGGCGCCGTCGCTGCTGACGGCGAGGATCGACACGCCGCGCGAGGCGAATTCCCCCGTCAGCTTGTCCAGTTCTCCCAGGTAGGTCCGGCAGATCGGACAATGCAGTCCCCGGTAGAAGACGATCAGCGTGAAGCGCTCGGGCCGCTGCGCCTCAAGAGCCCAGTCGCCGCCGCCGACGGTGGGCACGCGGAGCGCGGGAACGGGTTGTCGTGGCATGAGTCGGGGCATCGGGGTTTCTCCGGTCGGTGGGATCAGCCTGGACAGAGGGGCAGCGCCAGGGCCTGCAGGACCTCGCCCGTGTCGGGGTCCTCGATGAAGGCGGCCAGACCGGCCTTCCTGTAATCGATGTCGGCGCGCTTCAGCTCGCGCGAGAAAACGACATGGCCGTCGGCAGCGACGGCAATCGGCCCGAACCATTCGCGCACCACTTTATCGTGACGCAGCCGGGCGCCCGCGTTTTCGCCGGCGTGCACCTCGGTTTCCAGGCCGTTCTCGAAGACGGCGAGATAGGCCGCGGCACGGCCCTGGCGCGGCACGGCCCCGCCTTCCAGGCGCAGCGACCAGTTTCCGGCCGACTTCTCCTCGGCCGAGAGCGAAATCCTTGCCCGTGCCGGTTTCGCGGCGGCCTGCCCGATCCCCTGCATGACGGCGGCCGGCCGGGACCAGGCACGGAAGTCGCGGCCATCGAGCACCACCTGCGGCGTGTAGATGACGCGGCCGCCGGTGCGGCGCGCCACCTCGCGCTGGCGCGCGGAGAAGCGCGCATCGGCGAAGCGGTCGCGCCAGCCGATGTAGTCCCAGTAGTCCACATGCAGGGCCAGCGGCACCGCCGGGCCTGCCTTGAGGTCCGCGAGCCATCGGTCGGCGGGCGGGCAGCTGCTGCAGCCCTCCGAGGTGTACAACTCGATCAGCGGATTCAGGGTGGGGCCCGAGCCGGCACTGCAGGCGGCGGCCGCCTGGAGAGGCAGGCCGGCGACCAGTCCGGCGCACAGGGCAAGGAGTTTTCCCATGGGCTACTTCAATGGGAAGTCCGACAGGACGTAGTCTTTTCCCGTGGCGTGGCAGGCCGAGCAGAGCAGCAGGCCCTGGCCGGCATAGTCGGGCTTGGCGTCCGCTGCGGGAGAGAGCACCTCGTACCAGTACCAGCCCTTGCCGAGGCGGCTCTTCGCCCCGGTCTTCACCGAGACCGCCCAGCCCCGGATCGCTCCCTTGTCGTCGAAGAGCTCCTTGACGATGGCGCTGCCGGCCGGGTGATCCTTGTTGCCGGCGGCGAGCGAGGCCTGCATGGCGGGGTTGAGGTAGGTCTGGACCGTGACTGGATGGGGGCCGCGCGAGGGATGCGGCGCCGACTCGTGCGGCCAGCGCTTGTAGCCGCCGGACTGGAGGAAGCGGTTGAGGGCCTGGGACTCGGCAGGAGGCACGTCGCCGCCCGTGGCCTGGGCCGATGCGGCGGCAAGGGACAGCGCGGCGGCGCAGGCGAATCGGGCGAGGTGCATCTCACCCCCTCCAGCGCACGCGCTGGCGCACCAGTTCGTCTACCCTGCCCAGGGTGTCGGGCGAGTCGGCGATGACGGCGTAGAAGCCCTGGCCGCCGGGCCGCGCCACGGCGTTCCAGCCGCCGACCTGCGCCTGCTCCGACTCGGTCTTCATGCGCTTGGCCGGGATGAGGATCAGCGTGGCGAGCTTGCCGTCCTCGGTTTCGAAGACGATGTGCCAGCCGGTGCCCTCCGGCACCGGGCAGAGCTTCATGTAGCGCACCTTGCCGAGGGAAGCCTGCATCTCGCCGCCGAAGGTGTGCATGACGCGGCGAAAGAGCTCCGGGTCGGCGCTTCGCGCGGTGGTGAAGGATTCCGGCTCGTGCATGACGTGTTCGATGGCCAGCCGTGCGTAGTCCTGCGAGCCGAAGTCCTTCCATTGGTGCAGGCCGAAGGCGAAAGTCAGCGCCAGCGAGGCGGCGAGCATGCCGAGGCGCGGCGATAGGCGGAAACCGGTCTTGCGGCGCAGGACGATCCGCTCGGCCAGGCCTTCGGGCACCGGCACGTCGAGAACGGCGGCCAGGCGCATTTCGTTTTCGTCCACCTCCGTGGCGAAGCCACGGCAGGCGGCGCAGTCGTTCAGGTGCGCCAGGGCCTCGGGCGGAAGGTGGCGCGGGTCGGCGAGCTTGTCGCGGCGGAATTCGAGGCAGTTCATATCGACCTCCTTGCACGGTCGCTTGTTTCGAGATGGGCGCGCAGCGCCTGCCGCGCGCGGGTGAGGCGGGTCATGACGGCCCCCTCGGTGGTGCCGAGCATCTCGGCGATCTCCTTGCATTCGTAGCCGCCCAGCACCTGCAGCACCAGCGGCTCGCGGTAGGCGGGCGGCAGCCCCTCCACCAGCTGTTCCAGTTCGAGGTGCGCACCGGGCCGTTCGTGCGAGGGCAGCTCCAGGTCCTGCGGATCGTCGTCGCCGATGTCGAGGCGCTTGCGCTCGTAGAGGCGGGCGTGCTCGTTCCTGAGTATCGTGATGAGCCAGGGCTTCGCCGCGGCGAGGTCCTCCAGGCTGTCCCAGTTCTTCCATGCGCGCGCGAAGGTTTCCTGCACCAGTTCCTCGGCGACGAAGCGGTCGCGGGCGAGCCAGTAGGCGTAGCGGTACAGGTCGGCGCCGTAGGCGCGCGCGGCCTGGTCGAACTGGCGACTGCGGAAGGGATTCAGCATCGTGCGACTACTTTGCCAAAGTTTCCGCCTCCCGTCATCGCCGCGCGGCGCGCGATCCACGCGTCGAGGCTCAGGCGGCCCGGCCCGGTGAGCACCAGCGGCAGCAGCATGACGAGGAAGATCAGCGGCAACTTGTAGTTGCCCTGGCCCTTGTCGGTCAGCGCATAGCCCTGCGCCAGCTCGGCCAGGGTGTGCCATTCGGCCGGCCAGTGCACCGCGGCGATGGCGACGACGGTGAGGATGAACAGCGAGGCCGAGAAGAAGCGCGTGCCGAGGCCGATCAGCAGCGCGATGCCGCCGGCCAGCTCGAACCAGGTCGCCATCTGCCAGCTGATCTCCGGCGGCACGACGCTGAAGGGAAAGGGGAACTGCTCCCGGATGTCGCCGAACCAGTTTTCGCCGCGGAACTTCTCCAGGCCGGCCTCGAAGTATTCCCAGGCGAGGATCAGGCGCAGGCCGAGCGGGGCGAGCCAGGCGCCGGCGCCGTCGAGGAGGGCGAGCATTCGTTGGGCGAGTTGGATCATGGGCGTGCTCCGAGGATGGCGCCGGCTTCGCGCAGTTCGTCGAGGACGGCGGCGGCGCCGGCGACGACGGTTTCCGGATGGGGATGGGCGAGCTCTTCGGCGATGCGCAGGGCGGCTGCGCGGCCCGTCGGCGTGCCCTCCTGCAGCAGGGCGACGAGGCGCGCCGAGACGGGATTCAGTTCCATGAAGCCGACCGTGTCGTCGGCGCGGCGGAATACCAGCAGGTGCGTCGACGCCGGCTTGCGCGGGCGATGCGTCGGCCCGACCTTGTGCACCGGCCAGGCATAGGCGAGATTCATCAGCGCCGGCGCCAGCAGCGGACGGCCGTCGAGCAGATCGCCTGCCGCGTCGCAGGCCGGCGCGGCGGGCGCGTCCATGATGTCGACCGCCAGTTCGGCCCACTCGTAATGGGCGAGTTCCGCCAGCCAGGGCGGCAGGCCGTCCGCCGCTTCCGTCAGGTAGCGCACGAACTCGCGCGGGATCTCGCGGTAATGCGGCGTCCGGCAGCGCCAGTCGCGAAAGAAGGCGCGCACCAGGCGCGGCCAGCGGCGCGCGCCCAGCAGCGCGCGCGCCACCGGGAAGCAGGCGTTCAGGCTGTTCTCGATGTTGTTGTAGAGCAGCTCGTTGTAGACGCCCATGCGCCGCGCCGGCACGCCGGCGGGACGCGGCGCGCCGCGCGGGTCGCGCACGTGGAGGGCGAAGGCGAACTGGAAGCGCTGGAATTCGGGCAGCGGGGCGTTCATGACGCGGCCTGCAAAAAGTCAGTCCCCGCGACACGGCGCCGGATGTCCGCAATGACGCCGACTTCCTGCACCAGCACATCCAGGGCGGGAATGTTGAAGTCGCGCTCGAGGCAGGTCGGCAGCGGGCCGCAGAGGGCGTAGGCTTCCTCGAGCAGCGCCCACACCGGATCGATCACCGGCGCGCCGTGGGTGTCGACGACGAGGCCGTCCGGCTCGACGTAGTGGCCGGCGACGTGGATGTAGCAGGTGCGTTCCAGCGGCAGTTCGCGCAGGAAGGCGCCGGGGTCGAAGCCGTGGTTGAGGCTGTTGACGTAGATGTTGTTTACGTCGAGGTGCAGCAGGCAGTCGGCCTCCTCGATGACGGAACGGATGAACTCGATCTCGTTCATCTCGGCGCCGGGCGGGGCGACGTAGTAGGAGGCGTTTTCCAGGCCGATGCGCATGCCGAGGATCTCCTGCGCGCGGCGCACCCGTTCGGCCGTCCAGCGCACGGCGTCTTCGGTGAAGGGGATCGGCAGCAGGTCGTAGAGCTGGCCGTCGTCGCCGCACCAGGACAGGTGTTCCGTATAGAGCGTCATGCCGTGCTCGCGCATGAAGGCCCTGATCCGCCGCAGCAGCGCCTCGTCGAGCGGCGCCGGGCCGCCGAGCGAGAGCGACAGGCCGTGGCAGGCGAAGGCATGGCGTTCGGTGAAGGCGCGCAGGTCCTTCGCCGAGGCGCCGCCCAGGCCGAGCCAGTTCTCCGGGGCGATCTCGAAGAAATCGATGTTCGACGGCACCCCGGCCTTCAGGTCGGGGATGAGTTCCCGCCTGAAGCCGAGGCCGGCGCCGGAAATCCCGCGGGACTTCATGATGGCCGGGGTATCGGACGAATTACTTCTTCTTGTCCTTGTCGGCGCCGCACTTGGCTTCGCCGCACTTCCCGTCCTTCTTCTTGTCGCCGGCGGCTTTCTTGTCGGCGCCGCAGTTGGCGTCCTTTTTCTTGTCATCCATCTTCTGGTCGGCCTGGGCGAGCTGGTAGCCGGAAGACAGCTGGCTGGCGGCGAAGGGATTGCCGGCCGCGTGGGCGACCGGGGCGAGGGCGGCGGTGGCGGCGAAGGCGCTGCCGAGGGCGGCGGACATCAGCATCGTGCGTTTGCTCATTTGGTTTCTCCTGTTGAAGTTGGGGTGATCGGCGTTTTTTGCCTCTCGCTGGAATAGACCGGCCCGGCCCGGGAAAACTTACAGGCCTAAAGCATTTATTCTCCGGACGGAGGGCCGCGGCGCGGTACAATCCGGCCAAAATCCATGACAAACATGAACTTGGGAGCTTTTCTCGCCGTCGGCAGCGGTGCCGCATTTGGCGCCTGGGCGCGCTGGGGCCTCGGCGTGGCCCTCAACCCGCTGTTTCCCACCGTGCCGCTCGGCACCCTGGCGGCCAACCTCGTCGGCGGCTACCTGGTCGGCTTCGCCGTGGCGCTGTTCCACCACCACGCCGGCCTCTCGCCGGAACTGAAGCTGTTCCTCATCACCGGCTTCCTCGGCGGCCTGACGACCTTCTCCACCTTCTCCGCCGAGGTCGTGGCGCTGATCGAGCGCGCGCAGTACGGCTGGGCGCTGGCGGCGGCGGGCGGGCATCTCGTCGGCTCGCTGGCGATGACGGCGCTCGGCATCGCCACCTTCGTTGTGCTGGCCAAGTGATCTGCTAGTATTGATTTGTGCCGAAGGGAACAGGAGCGACAAATGACTGCTGCTGCGATCGCCGAGCTGTCCATAGCCGAGCGACTGAAACTGATGGAAACGATCTGGGATTCCCTATGCGCTTCGGAAGCCGGCCCGGATTCGCCAGCCTGGCATGGTGAAGTGCTGGGCGAGCGCATGCAACGTCTCGATAGCGGAGCGGATGCCGTTTCGGACTGGAAGGAAGCCAAGGATCGTATTCGCAACCAGGCCAAGGCCGGTTGATGCAGGTCAGGATCGCCCGTTCCGCCGAAACCGATCTGCTTGAAGGGTTTGCGTTCTACGAGAGGCAACAGGCTGGAATCGGCGATTATTTTCTCGATAGCCTGTTTGCCGATATCGATGCGTTGACTTTGTACGCCGGCATACATCCCAGGTTCGGCGACCGCCTCCGTCGCATGCTCGCGAAGCGGTTTCCGTTTGCCATCTACTACGAATTGCGGGACGACATTGCCACTGTCGTGGCCGTGCTCGATTGCAGGCAGAACCCGGCTTCCATTACCGAACGCCTGTCCCGTTCCTGAACCGCCGTGTCGTAGCGACTGACTTTCCGACGCGACAAGTGCACGTCAAATGAAATTCGACCCCGCAACCCGCCTGGCCGCGCGGCCGGCGATTGCCTACGACGACGAACTGCCGGTCAGCGCGAAGCGCGGCGAGATCGCCGAGGCGATCCAGAAGAACCAGGTGGTCATCGTCTGCGGCGAGACCGGCTCGGGCAAGACCACGCAATTGCCGAAGATCTGCCTGGAACTCGGTCGCGGCGCCCACGGGTTGATCGGCCACACCCAGCCGCGCCGCATCGCCGCCCGCGCCACCGCCACGCGCATCGCCCAGGAACTGAAGAGCGAGCTCGGCCGCGCCGTCGGTTTCAAGATCCGCTTCACCGACCGCGTCAGCCCCGACAGCTACATCAAGCTGATGACCGACGGCATCCTGCTCGCCGAGACGCAGGGCGATCCGCAGCTGCGGCAGTACGACACGCTGATCATCGACGAGGCGCACGAGCGCAGCCTCAACATCGACTTCCTGCTCGGCTACCTGAAGCAGTTGCTGCCGAAGCGACCGGAATTGAAGATCGTCGTCACCTCGGCGACGCTGGATGCGGAACGATTTTCCAAACATTTCGACGGCGCGCCGGTGATCGAGGTCTCCGGCCGCCTCTATCCCATCGAGATGCGCTGGCGGCCGCCCGCGGACAACGTCGACCTGCCGGAAGCCATCGTCGACGCGGTGGACGAATGCCACCGCAACGGCCCCGGCGACGTGCTGGTGTTCCTGCCCGGCGAGCGCGAGATCCGCGAAGCGGCGGAGGCGCTGAGGAAACATCACCCGCCCGGCACCGAGCTGCTGCCGCTCTACGCGCGCCAGTCGGCGCAGGAGCAGCAGCGCGTCTTCGCGCCGGCCAAGGGCCGCCGCGTCGTGCTCGCCACCAACGTCGCCGAGACCTCGCTCACCGTGCCGGGCATCCGCTACGTCGTCGATTCCGGCCTGGCGCGCGTCAAGCGCTACTCCCACCGCAACAAGGTGGAGATGCTGCAAGTCGAGGACATCGCCCGTTCCGCCGCCAACCAGCGCGCCGGCCGCTGCGGCCGCGTCATGAGCGGCGTCTGCATCCGCCTCTACGGCGAGGACGACTTCGCCAAGCGGCCCGCCCACACCGAGCCCGAGCTGCTGCGCTCCTCGCTCGCCGGCGTCATCCTGCGCATGAAGTCGCTTCACCTCGATGAGGTGGAGGCATTCCCCTTCCTCGACAAGCCGCTGCCCAGGATGGTGACGGACGGCTACCAGTTGCTGGACGAGCTGGGTGCCGTCAACGACGATCGCGAGCTGACGCAGAGCGGCCGCGAGCTGGCCAGGCTGCCGCTCGATCCGCGCATCGGCCGCATGATCCTCGCCGCGCGCGACGGCCACTGCCTGCGCGAGATGCTCGTCATCGCCGCCGCGCTGTCGGTGCAGGACCCGCGCGAGCGGCCGCAGGAGCAGGCCGGCACGGCCGACCAGGCGCATGCGAAGTGGCGCGGCGACGAGCAGCAGCAGCGCTCCGAGTTCCTCGCCTGGCTGAATTTGTGGAAGGCTTTCGACGCGGTGTGGACGCACGAGTCGCAGCGCAAGCAACGCGACTGGTGCCGCAAGAATTTTCTCAATTACCTGCGCATGCGCGAGTGGCGCGAGGTGCACGCCCAGCTGCACACCCTGTGCGGGGAACACAGCTGGCGCGAGAACGAGAAGCCGGCCACCTACGAGCAGGTGCACAAGGCGCTGCTGGCGGGCCTGCTCGGCAACCTCGGCCTGAAGAGCGAGGAGGAGGGCCACTACCTCGGCGCGCGCGGCATCCGCTTCTGGCCGCATCCCGGCTCGGCGCTGGCGAAGAAGGCCGGCCGCTGGATCGTCGCCGCCGAGCTGGTGGAGACGACGCGGCTCTACGCGCGCTGCCTGGCGAAGATCGAGCCGGAATGGCTGGAACAGGTCGGTGCCCACCTGGTGAGGAAGAGCGTGTACGACCCGCACTGGGAGAAGAAGACCGGCCAGGTGCGCGCCTGGGAGCGCGGCACCCTGCACGGCCTGGTGCTCTACGCCAAGCGGCCGGTGACCTACAGTCGGATCGACCCGGCGCTCGCGCGCGAGCTGTTCATCCGCGAGGGCCTGGTGCAGGGCGAGCTGCCGGACGAGATGGCGCGCCACGCGCGCTTCTTCCAGCACAACCGCAAGCTGGTGCGCGACATCGAGCAGCTCGAGCACAAGACGCGCCGGCAGGACGTGCTGGTGGACGAGGATCTCATCTTCGCCTTCTACGACGCCAAGATTCCCGCCGAAGTCGTGGATGTAGCGAGCTTCGAGCGCTGGCGCAAGGACGCCGAAATGGCCGAGCCGAAGCTGCTGTACCTGACACGCGAGCAGCTCATGCGACACGACGCCGCCGGCGTCACCTCGGAGCGCTTCCCGCCGCAGATGGAGATCCACGGCCGGCAGTATCCGCTCGCCTACCACTTCGAGCCCGGCGCCGAGGACGACGGCGTCACGCTGACCGTGCCGGTGGCGGCGCTCAACCAGGTGCCGGCGGTGCGCTGCGAGTGGCTGGTGCCTGGCCTGCTCGGGCAGAAGGCGGCGCAGTTCGTGAAGACCCTGCCGCAGAAGTACCGCCACCGCCTGCAGCCGGTCGACGACTTCGTCGCCGATTTCGCGGAAGAAGCGCACGAGGCCGACGAGCCCTTCCTGCGCGCCCTGACGCGCGCCGCCGAGGAGAAGATGCAGCTGAAGCTTCCGCTCGACGCCTTCAGGGCCGAGATGCTGCCGCCGCACTTCTTCATGAACTTCCGCGCCATCGACGAGCACGGCCGCATGCTCGGCCAGTCGCGCGACCTCGCCGCGCTGCGCAGCCGCTTCGCCGCGAAGATCGAGCAGACCTTCGCCCGCGCCGAAGTGAAGGAGGAAACTGCGGACGCCGCATTGCAGGGACTGACTTCCTGGAGCTTCGGCGAACTGCCGGAGATCATGGAGGTGAAGGCCGGCGGGCGCAGCGTGATCGGCTTCCCGGCATTGGTGGACGAGGGCGACAGCGTGGCGCTGCGCGTGCAGGACACGCCGGAGAAGGCGACGTCGGTACACCGCAAGGGCCTGCGCCGGCTCTTCGCGCTGGAGCTGCGCGAGCAGGTGAAGTTCGTCGAGAAGTCGCTGCCGCGCGAGCTGGGACTGCTGTTCATGGCCTGGGGCACGGAGGCCGAGCTGAAGGCCCAGATCGTCGCGGCGACGCTGGAGCGCACCTGCATGCTGGCGCCGCTGCCGGCGGATGCCGCGGCCTTCGCCAGGCGCAAGGACGAGGCGCGCGCGCGCATCAGCCTGGTCGGCCAGGAGATCGGGCGGCTGGTCGGTGCGATCCTCAACGAGAACGCCGCCCTGCAGAAGAAGCTGGCGACGATCAAGGCGCAGCCGGCGGTGTCGGATGACATCAAGGCGCAGTGCGCCGAACTGCTGCCGAAAGGCTTCGTCGAGGCGACGCCGTTCGAGCGCCTGGCGCATTTCCCGCGCTACCTGAAGGCGGCGGCGCTGCGCATCGACAAGCTGCGCGCCGACCCGGCGCGCGACGCGCGGCTGGCGCAGGAGTTCGCGGCATTGTATAAACCTTGGGAGCGCGAACGGCTGGCGCGGCGCAAGAGCGGCGCGCCCGACCCTTGGCTGGAGGATTTCCGCTGGCTGCTGGAGGAGCTGCGCGTCGCGCTGTTCGCGCAGGAACTGAAGACGCCGATGCCGGCGTCCGTGAAGAGACTGCAGAAGGCCTGGGAGAGCCGGCCGAGATAGGAGTTGCATGACCGAAGTCCTGAAAGCCTACGCCCGCGCCCTGAAGAGCCTGCTCACCCCGGGCATCCTCTGGCACCTGCTGTGGCCGACCGTGCTGGCGGTGGTGTTCTGGATCGCCGTGGCGTGGCTCTCCTGGGATTCGGTCGGCGCCGGCGTCGAGCGCCTGTTCCAGGAAGTGAGCTGGCTCAACTGGATCCAGACGCGCTGGGAGGCCTCGGCCCTGGCCGGGGCGATCTTCGTCAAGGTGGTGCTGGGCCTGCTGCTGATTCCGCTCATCTACGGCACGGCGATGTTCATCGTCGCCGTCTTCGCCCTGCCGCTGATGCTGGAGCGGGTGGCGGCGAAGGATTATCCCGAGCTGGAGCGGCGCGACGGCGGCACGCTGGCCGGCAGCCTCGGCAACGCCCTGCTGGCGGTGGCCGTGTTCCTCGCCGGCTGGGTGGTCACGCTGCCGCTGTGGCTGATCCCCGGCATGGCCATCGTGCTGCCGGTGCTGCTCGCCGGCTACCTCAACTACCGCGGCTACAGCTACGACGCGCTGTCGGCGCATGCCGGCGCCGACGAAATCGACGGCGTCCTGGCACGCGAGCGCGGCAGCCTGTACCTGGCCGGCATCGTCGCCGGCCTGCTGGCCTTCGTGCCGGTGCTCAACCTCATCGCGCCGGCCTATGCCGGGCTGGCCTTCATCCACTACTGCCTGGAGGCGCTGCGGCGCGCAAGGACATCATGAGCCTCGGCACCATCGTCATCGGCGACGAAATCCTTTCCGGCAAACGGGCGGACAAGCACTTCGCCAAGATCATCGAGCTGCTCGCCCTGCGCGGCATGATGCTCGACTGGGCGCTGTACCTCGGCGACGACCGGGCGCGCCTGACGGAAGCCCTGCGGCGCAGTTTTGCCACGGAGGACATCGTTTTCAGCTTCGGCGGCATCGGCGTGACGCCGGACGACCACACGCGCCAGGCCGCCGCCGCGGCGCTCGGCGTGGGCATCGCCCTTCACCCCGATGCCGAGCGCGAGATCCGCGCACGATTCGGCGAGGAAACCACGCCGCAGCGGCTGATGCTGGGCGAGTTTCCGCTGGGCAGCGAGATCATTCCCAACCCCTACAATCGCATTCCCGGCTTCTCGGTCGGAAACCATTACTTCTTTCCCGGCTTTCCGGTGATGTCCTGGCCGATGCTGGAATGGGTGCTGGATACGCGCCTTGCCCCGCTGCATCACCTGGTGGCGCGCGACGAGCGGGCGATCATTGTCTACGAAGCGCCCGAATCGGCCCTGCTCGACCTGATGAACCGCATCACGCGGGATTATCCGCGGGCGTCCCTGTTCAGCCTGCCCTCATTCGGCGGCGAAGGCGTGCGGCGGCATATCGAGCTGGGCGTGCGCGGCGAGCCGGCTTCCGTGGAGAAGGCGATGGAGGAGATCCGTGCCGAGGTGACGCGGCTCGGCTACGAGTGGGCCGGCAAGGAGAAATAACCCAGGCGGCGGGCAAGAAAAAACCCCGGCCGAAGCCGGGGCTCGAAACGCTCCGCTTTGCGCGGGGCGGGAGGAGGATGGTGCAGCCGGAAAGCTTAGGCGGCTTTCTTGGCTTTGGCGGCAGCGGTGGCGCCGACGGCCTTGACCGTGGCGTTGGTCGCGGCGGCCACGTTGGCTTCGGCGATCTCGGCGACCTGCTTGGCAGCCTTGCTCATCGTGTCGTAGGCCGAGTTGGCGGCGGCGATGGCGGACTTGACCGCGGCAACCGCGACGTCGGAACCGGCCGGGGCCGACTTGGCGGCCTTGTCCAGCGTGGAAGCGACGTTCTTGTTCACTTCGGCGAACTGGGCCTCGACCAGCTTGGAGAACTCTTCCTGGGTCTGGGCGGAGATCTCATAGACGCTGCGCGAGTAGGCAACGGCCTTCTCGACGGAGGGCTGGGCCAGGGTGGCTTGCAGGGAAATGACTTCCTGCAGGTCCTTGGCGCCGAGCAGGGCCTTGGCGTTGTTCACGCTGTCTTCCAGCACGGCACGTGCGGTGTTCAGGTTCAGCGCAGCGAAGCGCTCGGCGCTCGCRAACGCRGTGTTGGCCAGGGTCAGCATGGCTTCGACGTTGGCTTTGTTGGCGGTAGCCAGTTGTTCCGGGGTGGTCAGCATTTCTCTCTCCTTGAAATGACAGCAATCTGAAAATGGAAATTCGGTATCAATCCTTACTACTTGTTGCACCGCAGCATGATTCAATTATAGGGTCGAATCTTTCCAAGTCAAGAACTTTTTTGTGCAAAGCACAATAATTTTTGAGATAATTAAAAACATATTAAATACATATTGATAAAAGTTAGTAAGCACTTAACTTTGTTGCCTTGCGACCCTGTATTTATGGCAGTGCAACCTGGATTTCAAGCATAAATGACCGAGAAAACGCATTCGCAACCGATGTTGCTGGTCCTGGCGCCGGGCCTGTTCGTCCTGCTCTGGAGCACCGGCTTCATCGGCGCCAAGCTGGGACTGCCTTTTGCCGAGCCGCTGACCTTCCTGCTGGTCCGCTTTGCCTGCGTGATCGGCCTGCTCGGCCTGCTGGCGCTGGTCTTGCGCCGGCCGTGGCCGCACCGCCCGATCCAATGGTTCCATATTGCTGTTGCAGGCACGTTACTGCATGGGGGCTATCTGTCCGGGGTGTTCCTGGCCATTTATACCGGCATGCCGGCGGGTGTGGTGGCCCTGGTCGTCGGCATCCAGCCCCTGTTGACCGCCTTTCTCAGCGCTTCGATGGTGGGCGAGCGGGTCAGCGGCCGGCAGTGGGCGGGCCTGGCGCTCGGCTTCTGCGGGGTGACCCTGGTGGTATGGGAGAAGCTGGGCTTTGCCGGGTTGAGCGGAGCCGGACTGGCCTTCTCGGTCATGGCGCTGCTCAGCATCACCCTCGGCACGCTCTACCAGAAGCGCTTCTGTGCCGAACTGGACTTGTGGAGCGGCTCGGTGGTCCAGTTCGTTGCCGCCGCGCTGGTGCTGCTGCCTTTCGCGCTCATTTTCGAGACCATGCGCGTCGAGTGGAGCGGGCAGTTCGTCTTTGCGCTGGGCTGGCTGATCGTGGTGCTGTCGCTGGGGGCGATCTCGCTGCTGCACCTGCTGATCCGCCGCGGCGCGGCGACGCGCGTCTCGGCGCTGTTCTACCTCACGCCGCCGACGACGGCGTTGATGGCCTTTCTGATTTTCGGGGAGAAACTTGGCCTGACGGCCGTGGCGGGCATGGCGATCGCCGCGGCGGGCGTCGCCATTGCCGTCAGGAAATGATCACCTGTTCTTGAAGTCCGGCTTGCGCTTCTCGACGAAGGCGGCCATGCCTTCCTTCTTGTCGGCCAGGGCGAAGGCGGCGTGGAAGGCGCGCCGCTCGAACAGCATGCCCTCGGCGAGCGGGCCCTCGTAGGCGCGGTTGACGCACTCCTTGACCATCATGATCACCGGCAGCGAGAAGCCGGCGATGGTTTCGGCGGCGCCGAGCGCCTCCTCCAGCAGCTTGTCGGCCGGCACGACGCGCGAGACGAGCCCGGCGCGCTCGGCTTCGGCCGCGTCCATCATGCGGGCGGTCAGGCAGAGGTCCATCGCCTTGGCCTTGCCCACGGCGCGCGGCATGCGCTGCGTGCCGCCGGCGCCGGGCAGGATACCGAGCTTGATCTCCGGCTGGCCGAACTTCGCCGTGTCGGCGGCGATGATGATGTCGCAGGACATCGCCAGCTCGCAGCCGCCGCCCAGGGCGAAGCCCGCCACCGCGGCGATGACCGGCTTGCGGCAGGTCTTGACGCGTTCCCAGTTGCGGGTGATGAAGTCGCTCTTGTAGACGTCCATGTAGTCCATCTGGCTCATGGCGACGATGTCGGCGCCGGCGGCGAAGGCCTTCTCGGAGCCGGTGACGACCATGGCGCCGATGTTTTCGTCCGCCTCGAACTTGTCCAGCGCGTCGCCGAGCTCGTCGACCAGCGCGTCGTTCAGCGCGTTGAGCGCCTTGGGGCGGTTCAGCGTGATGAGCCCGACCTTGCCGCGGGTCTCGACGATGATGTTCTCGTAAGACATCGGGTTGTTGCTCCTTATTCCTGTCTGGGATTCGAAATGCTGGGGGCGATCTGCAGGCGCACCGGCTGTCCGGGCACGGCCGCCTCGGGCGCCGCCTTGCTCTTCGGCTGGATCACGGCGCGCACGCGGCTGTCCCGCCCGGGCACGACGGTGCCGGCCGGGCCGCTGGTGACCGAGTAGTTCTCCTTGATGCCGTCGAAGACGATGAACTGTCCGCGCACCTCGTCCTGGCCGCTCTTGACCCAGGCGCGGTTGAAGAACTTGGTGATCTCCGTCTTGGCGTCGTGCTCGATGCGCTCGCCTTCTCCCTCGACATACTCGTCCTTGCCTTCGCGCTTCATGCGGAAGCGCGCCAGATTGCCGGGATTGGCGGTGGCGATGCCCTTCTGGAAGCCCTCGGCGTCCTGCTGCACCACCAGCTTGTCGCTGCGGATGACCAGGGTGCCCTGGGTCAGGGTGACGTTGCCTTCGAAGATATGCACCTTGTTGATCTCGTCGACCGTGGCGCGGTCGGATTCGAGGTTGACCGGCTTGTCGCGGTCCGCCTTCTCGGCGTGGCTGAGCGTGGCGACGGCAAGCAGCGTCGCGCAGAGCAGGATTCGGGGTGCGGATTTGGCGGGCATCATGGGCGTCAGCGGCGTTTGTTCTCGATGGTGCTGTTGACCTGGTTGTGCAGTTTGTAGAGCTGGGTCTTGCCGTCGGCTTCCATCCCTATCCCGCGTATGACCGAGGCTCCCTGGGTGAACGTCACGGCTGCGTTCGTGCGCGCCACTTCGTCGTCGGGGAACACCGTGAGGTGGGTGGTGGTGAAGACGATTTCGGGATCCGTGGCGGACGCCGCACGCACCCCGCGCACATTGCCGACGAGGGCGACCTCGCCTGCATCCGGCCCGATCAGTCCCTGCAGGGCGGTGATGCGCGTCGGCCGAGGCCCCTTGAGGAACGACATCTGCGGCTCGGTCGCGACCGTGGTGTCGTCGTCCGGGTAATGTACCATTTTTTTTGCCACGAGCATGTTCTGCACGGCGCCGGTGCCGTCGAAGCGGCGCACGGTGAAGTTCTCCGCGTAGTAGTCGGGGTCGTGGCGAAGGAGGGTGTCGCTGAAGCCGTCCGGCAGTTCGGTGGCGCGCTGCAGCCAGAAGGTGAGCCCGACCAGCAGGGTCATCAGGGCAATCTGGAAGAGGCCTTGGCCGCGCGGCTTGAATTTCATGTCGTGCCGCTCAGATGACCTTGGCGCGGAACAGGTCGTGCGTGTTGAGCGCGCCGACCAGGACGCCGTTCTCGACCACCAGGATCTGGTTGATCCTGTGCTCTTCCATCATCTGCGCCGTCTCCGCCGCGAGACGCTCGGGGCCGATGGTCCTCGGGTTGCGCGTCATCACCTGCGTCACCGGCGTGCCCTTCATGTCGGCGACCTTGTCCATGGCGCGGCGCAGGTCGCCGT
This sequence comes from Denitratisoma sp., assembly GCA_032027165.1. Classification (NCBI taxonomy): domain Bacteria; kingdom Pseudomonadati; phylum Pseudomonadota; class Betaproteobacteria; order Nitrosomonadales; family Sterolibacteriaceae; genus Denitratisoma; species Denitratisoma sp. The sequence continues at coordinate 120,073 of JAVSMO010000001.1, forward strand.
CGGTGAAGATGCCGGCGACGGCGAGCTTGTCGGTGACGACGGCCGTCATGCCCATGCCGCCGCGGGAAATCGCCAGCACCGCCTCGGCGACGGTGGCGTTCTCGCCGACGCGGGGCACCGCGTCGATCTTGCGCATGATGTCGCGCACATGAGTGAGCAGACGGCGTCCGAGCGCGCCGCCGGGGTGGGAGCGGGCAAAATCCTCGGCGCCGAAGCCGCGCGCGTCGAGCAGGGCCACGGCGAGGGCATCGCCCATGGCCAGCGCCGCAGTGGTGCTGGCGGTGGGCGCGAGGTTGAGCGGGCAGGCCTCCTCGGCGACGCCGGCATCGAGATGGGCGTCTGCTTCGCGGGCCAGCGAGGAGGCGGCGCTGCCGGTGATGGCGATCAGGCGGCCGCCCTGGCGCTTCACCAGCGGCACGATGGTGAGCAGTTCCTCGCTCTCGCCGGAGTTGGACAGCGCGATCAGGACGTCGTCGCGGGTGATCATGCCGAGGTCGCCGTGGGCCGCCTCGGCGGCGTGCACGAAATAGGCCGGCGTGCCGGTGCTGGCGAGCGTCGCGGCGATCTTGCGGGCGATGTGGCCGGACTTGCCGACGCCGGAGACGATGACGCGACCGTGGCAGGCGAGGATCAGTTCGATGGCTCGGGGAAAGGCGCCGTCCAGGCGATCGATCAGGCCGGCGACGGCCTGCGCCTCGATGCGCAGCACTTTCTTCGCCAGCTCCAGTGCGTTCGGATCGGTCTTCTCGGTGGCCGGGATTTGGTCCATGAATGCGATTTGATTAGACTAGGCAAAAGTATACCAAACAACACCCGGCATCCCCTGACGATTCGCTGCTCCCCGACCCGATGACCACCCTGCAACTCGTACTCGTCCTGCTCGCTTCCGCGGTGTTGGTGGTCGTGGTGTTCCGCTCGCTCAACCTGCCGCCGGTGCTGGGCTATCTGCTGGTCGGCGCCGCCATCGGCCCGCATGCGCTGGACCTGATTCCCGATTCCGAGGCGACGCAGCATCTGGCCGAGTTCGGCGTGGTGTTCCTGATGTTCTCGATCGGCCTCGAGTTCTCGCTGGCGCGCCTGTACAGCATGAAGCGCACGGTGTTCGGCCTCGGCATGGCGCAGGTCGCCGTGACGGTCGCCATCAACGTGCCCGTCGCCATGCTGGCGGGACTGTCCTGGCAGGCCGGCATCGCGCTGGGCGGCATCCTGGCGATGTCGTCCACCGCGCTGGTCGTCAAGATGCTGGCCGAGCGCATGCAGCTCGAGTCGAAGCATGGCCGCGAGATCATCGGCGTGCTGCTGTTCCAGGACCTGGCGGTGGTGCCGCTGCTGATCGTCGTGCCGGCGCTGTCGCAGGCGCCGGAGGCTCTGGCCGGCACCCTCGCGGTGGCGGCGCTGAAGGCCGCAGTGGTGCTCTCGCTGATCCTGTTCTTCGGCCAGCGCCTGATGCGCGGCTGGTTCCACATCGTGGCGAGGCGGCGTTCGGCCGAGCTGTTCATGCTCAACGTCCTGCTGATCACCCTCGGCCTGGCCTACCTCACCGAACTGGCCGGCCTCTCGCTGGCGCTGGGCGCCTTCCTCGCCGGCATGCTGATCTCCGAGACGGAATACCGCTACCAGGTGGAGGAGGACATCAAGCCCTTCCGCGACGTCCTGCTCGGGCTGTTCTTCATCACCGTCGGCATGTTCCTCGACGTGGGCGTCATCGCGGACCAGCTGCCCTGGGTGATCGGCCTGCTGGCGCTGTTGCTGGCCGGAAAATTCGTCCTCATCGCCGGCCTGTCGCGGGCCTTCGGCGCCCTGCCGGGCACGGCCATGCGCACCGGCCTGTGGCTGTGCGCCGGCGGCGAGTTCGGCTTCGTGCTGATTGCCCACATCAAGGATCTGCCCCTGCTGCCCGGCGCCACCCTGCAGGTGGTGACGGCGGCGCTGGTGCTGTCGATGCTGCTGGCGCCGCTGATCGTGATGCACAGCGAGAAGGTCGTCATGCGCTTCTGCGCCTCGGAATGGATGCTGCGGGCGATGGAATTGACGCAGATCGCCGCGCATTCGATGGCGACCGAAAAGCACGCCATCATCTGCGGCTACGGCCGCAGCGGCCAGTACCTGGCGCGCTTCATGGAGCAGGAAGGAATCTCCTATGTCGCCCTCGACCTCGACCCGGAGCGCGTGCGCGAGGCCGCCGCGGCCGGCGACACCGTGGTGTACGGCGACGCCGCCCGGCGCGAGGCGCTGGTGGCCGCCGGGCTGATGCGCGCCAGCGTCCTGATCGTCTCCTATGCCGATCCCGACTCGGCCCTGCGCGTGCTGGCCCTGGCGCGGCAGCTCCGTCCCGAGCTGCCGGTGGTGGTCAGGGCGGCCGACGAGAGCGACTTCGACCGCCTCTCGCAGGCCGGCGCCGCCGAGGTGGTGCCGGAGACGCTCGAATCCAGCATCATGCTCGCCTCGCACGCCCTGGTGCTGCTCGGCGTGCCGATCAACCGCGTCGTGCGGCGCTTCCGCGAGGTGCGCGAGCAGCGCTACGACCTGATGCGCGGCTTCTTCCACGGCGCCACCGACGCCGCCGACGACCTCGACGAGGCGCGGCAGCGGCGCATGCATTCCGTCGTGCTGAATCCCGGCGCCTGGGGCATCGGCAAGACCATCGCCGATCTCGGCCTGGACCGCTTCGAAGTCTCGGTGTCGGTGATCCGCCGGCGCGGCATCCGGGCCGTCAGCCCCTCGCCGGAGGCCCGCTTCGAGGCGGGCGACGTGGTCGTGCTGCTGGGCGTGCCGGACGGGCTGGCGGCGGGGGAGGAGCGGCTGCTGAAGGGGTGAGCCGGACTTACCCAATATATTTTTTATTTATTGGGTAATTTCTTTCCGGGGTTTCGGTACAATTACCCAATGAAATACGAAAATATTGGGTAATCGCAATGGCTGCGCCGGCGCTGTATCGCGAGCACGAACTGGCTTTCCGTACCCAGTACGCGGAACTCAAGGAACGGGTTCTGGCATCCGGATTGCTGCTGCCCGGCACGACGGGCACGCTCGCCTTGCGCAAAGGCAGCGGCTACCCGTACTGGTACCGGGTCTTTTACTCGGTCCCGGGCAAGCAATCCGAGGAACTGGTCTGCAAGGACGGCGATGCCGAAGCCCTGCAGTCCATGCGAGAGCGGATGCGCTTCAGCGAATGGGCGGCGTCCCAGGTCTCCATGCTGCGCAAGCTCGGATTTCAGGTGGCCGACAAATCCGCGGCCCGCGTATTGGTCGAACTGCATAATCGGGGCGCATTCCAGGCAGGTCTCGTGCTGGTCGGCACGCTGGGCTACATGGCCTGGCTCAACGAGTTGGGTGCGGTCGCCGTCAGCGCCCGTACCCTGGATATCGACCTTGCGCGCCGGCAGCAGCTCAAGCTGGCGGCCCCGCTGCCGTTTCTCGCGACGCTGCAGGCAACGGGGTTGCCGTTTGCGGCGGTTCCGGGGCTGCGCGCATCCGAAAACGCGACGTCCGTGAAATTGCCCGGCGTGCAAGGCCTGCGCGTCGATGTGCTTGCGCCCGGCGCGCGGCTGGGGTCCATTGTCCGTGTGCCCGAACTGGCGTGGGCCGCACAGGCCGTGCCGCATTACGGCTACCTGCTCGAAGCATCCGAACCGGGCGCGATGCTGGCGGGCGGGCATTGCGTTCCCGTCCGCCTGCCGCAGGCGGCGCGTCTCGTCTGGCACAAGTTCTATTCAAGCACCCAGAGACGCGGCTTCAGGGAAAAGGCCGCCAAGGATCAGCACCAGGCGCTTGTTCTGGCGGCCGTGCTTGCAGAATCCGACCCCCTGGCCTTGAAGGGCGCCTTTTCCGATGCCCCCGCAACCATGACCAAGGCCGTCAAGCCGCTTTACCCGGCATTGGCGAAAAGCCCCGGGGTTGCCCAGGCGCTCGGGGAAGTGCTGGCTGAATGTCTGACAGCCCGGAAAAAGCGCCCCTGAGGCAGGCGACGAGGTACTTGGGCATAGGTGGTTTGGCGCCGCGGCCCGCATTTGCCGCCGTCCTGCGGGGACTGACTTTTGCGGAAGGGCGAAAATGAAAAAACCCGCCGGTTCGCGGCGGGTTTTTTCGGGCGGGGCCGGAGGCGGCGTTACAGGCCCATGCAGACGATGTAGGAAGTGGAGTCAACCACCGCAGTGGTGGCCAGGGCGCCGCCGCCGCGCACATGAGTGAGATCCACCACGCGCATGGAGCCGGTTTGCGTGTTGCCGTCGTCCATCGTGATGTCGAGTTGCTTGGCGAACTTGCCGAGGATGCCCTGCGAGCAGATCACATAGGTGCTGGCAAGGCCCTGGATCGCCGGCGGGCCGGCGATGTTGCCGATGAAGCCGGCGTTGCCCGCCTCGATGCCGATCGGACCGCCTTCGGCATTCTTCGGGATGTAGTCCGGGTCGGTGACGGTGGTCGGGCCGGCGGCGAGGCCGGCGAGGCGCACGTGCTGCCAGAACAGGAACGACTCGTCCGTTACCGTCGAAGAATTCCAGTTGCCGTTGATGACGCCGTTGCCTTGCGAGGCGGCCGGGGTGGTGGCGGTGGTGGCCCCGGTGACATGGGTCGCTGCCGCGGCGTCGTCACCCGGCAGCGACTTGTACTTGTCCTGATAGCCGTAGATGAACAGGGGGATGTTGCGGAAGTCATTGGCGAAGTTTTTCACCTTCGCGCTGTTGATCAGTTCCTGTCCCTTCAACACGCCGCCGAGCAAGAGGCCGATAATCACCAGAACGATGGCGATTTCGACCAAGGTGAAGCCCATCTGTTTTTGTCTCACGGTATTCTCCTGAGTGAATATGCTACGCCAATCATAATGCAATAAACGGGCCAGCCGCCCATAGCCCCTGGTTGACGCAAAAATGGTGAAAATTTCACAGAAAGCTGTCGATCTTTCGACAATACTGTCGCCATGCGGTCAGAAACCACAATAAATACGCGGACTTCCTCCTTCGCCCGGCTGGCCCACAACCAGCGCCGCTGGCTGCTGCTGGGCATGCTCGGCCTCCTGCACCTGTTGCTGCTGGAAGGCATCGCCAGCGGCGTCGGCCGTACCCTGCTGGTGGGGCATATCGGCCTGTTCATCCTCTGGCAGCCCTTCGTGCGGGCCGAGCAGCGCCTCAGCCCGCTGCAGCTCGCGGTGACGGCCGTGATCGTTGCCGCCTCGGCCTACTGGGCCGGCAACTGGATGATGATCTTCTGGACGATGGCGCTGGCCGGCATCGTCGGCGGCAAGGTGTTCTTCTATGCCGGCCGGGGCACGAAGGTCTTCTATCTCCTCGTCCTGTCCTACCTGATCAGCGTGCTGCTGGTGGTGCTGGTGCCGCAGGTGCTGCCCGGCAACTTCATGCCGCCCGGCGAGTTCCTGTTCCTGGCCAAGTACGTGCTGCCGGCGCTGTTCCCCGTGATGGCCTTCCTGCCGGTGGAACAGGAAGCCGAAGGCGAGGTCGAGGTCGTCGACTTCGTCTACAGCGCCTTCATCTTCCTCCTGCTGGCGGTGCTGGTGCTGGGCAGCATCGCCGCCATGCTGCTGCTCAAGCGCGGCTATTTCGAGTCGCTGGTGGCGACGATCATCGCCTTCGGGGCGATCCTGCTGCTGATGGCCTGGGCATGGAACCCGCGCCTCGGCTTCGCCGGCTTCGGCGTCTTCTTTTCCCGCTACATGCTGTCGCTGGGGCTGCCCTTCGAGCGCTGGCTGCACGAGCTGGCCGACAACATGCAGCGCGAGGAGGAACCGGACCGGTTTCTGGCCCAGTCGCTCGAGGGCATGACCCGGCTGCCGTGGGTCAACGGCTGCGAATGGCGCGCCTCCGGCAGCAGCGGCGGCTCGGGCCGGCAGGAGGGACAGCGCAGCGAATTCCGGCACGGGCTGCTGACGCTGGCCGTCTTCACCCAGCAGCCTCTCAGCCCGGCGCTGAACTGGCACTTCAACCTGCTCGCGCAACTGCTCGGCGAATTCTACGAAGCCAAGCTGCGCGCCCGGGAATTGCAGCAGCTCAGCTTCGTCAAGGCCATCCACCAGACCGGCGCGCGCCTGACGCACGACGTGAAGAACCTCCTGCAGTCGCTCAATGCGCTTTGCCTGGCGGCGGCCGGCGAGGGCGAGACGCCCTCGCCCGAATACCAGGCCCTGCTGCGGCGCCAGCTGCCGGTCATCGCGCAGCGGCTGCAGCAGACGCTCGACAAGCTGCGGCGGCCCGAGCTGGAGGGCGCGCAATTCGTGCCCGCCGGACAGTGGTGGGCCGGGCTGCAGGCCCGCTACGCCCAGGCCGGCGTCAGCTTCTTCCCGCCGCGCATCGAAGGCGACCTGATGATCCCCGCCACGCTGTTCAACAGCGCAGCGGAAAACCTCATCGAGAACGCGCTGGCCAAGAAGCAGGAGACGCCGGCGCTGCAGGTCCGCGTCGAACTCGACCTCGACGGGCGGATCCGGCTCAAGGTGAGCGACGACGGCAGGGAGATTCCGCCCGAAGTGGCGCAGAACCTGTTACGTGCGCCCGTTGCCTCGCGGGTGGGCCTGGGCATCGGCCTCTATCAGGCCGCCCGGCATGCCGAGTTCTACGGGTATGAATTGAAAGTCAGTGCCAACCAGACGGGGCGGGTCGTTTTCGAACTGTGCCGCTTGTCCGAGAGGACAACGTAAGTCGGACTTCAGCCCGACCTACGCTGCCGCGGCGCCCCTGCGGCCGATCATGCGGTGCACTTCCATGTTGCCCTTGCCCTTGAGGTAGATCGTCTGCGGCTCGTGGAAGTCGAAACGCTCCTTCAGGCGGCGGTAGGTGGTGGCATCCACCTGGATCATGCCGGGCACGCCCTCGGAGGTGATGCGGCTGGCGATGTTCACCGTATCGCCCCACAGGTCGTAGATGAACTTCTTCTTGCCCACCACGCCGGCGACCACCGGCCCGGTGCCGATGCCGATGCGCACCTCCAGGTGGGACTCGTTCACCGTAAAGTCGCGGCGCAGCAGTTCGCGCATGGCCAGCGCCATGTCGGCGATGGCGACCGAATAGTCCGACTGGCCGTCGTTGAGGCCGCCGGCCACCATGTAGGCGTCGCCGATGGTCTTGATCTTCTCCAGGCCGTATTCCTCGGCCAGCTCGTCGAAGGAGGAGAAGATGCGGTTGAGCATGGCGAACACCTGGGTCGGCGCCATGCCCTCCGCGACGTGGGTGAAGTTGACGATGTCGGCGAACATCACCGTGACGTCGGCGAAGCCGTCGGCGATGGTCTGATTGCTGTTCTTCAGCCGTTCGGCGACCGGGCCGGGCAGGATGTTGAGCAGCAGCCGCTCCGAGCGCTCCTGCTCGATCTGCAGCAGGCGGTGGGCGTCGTTGAGGCGCGTCTGCGCCTTCTGCTTCTCGACGATGGCGAAGCGCAGCAGCAGGAAGATGATGGTCGCCACCGCCGCGAAGTTGAGGGCGAAGAAGACCACCGCCGTCCTGACGGGAACCTGCGTCTTGGTCTGGAACTCCGCCTCGGCGAGGTGGAAATCGAAGAAGCCCGACATCGCCAGCAGGAAGAGGTAGGCGATGAACCAGCCGAAGGCCTCGCGCACGCCGAAGAACAGCAGGGCGCCGACCGGGGCCAGCAGGCCCCAGATGGCAATGCCGCTCGACGTGATGAAGTTGCCGATGCTCCATTGCACGACGAAGGGAAAGAAGAGCAGCAGCGTCAGCTGGCTGAGGCGGAAGAAATCGAAATTGCCCCACCTGATGTAGATCGCCAGGTTGACGGCCAGCAGGATCTGGAAGGCGAAAGGCAGCGTCGAGGAAAACTGCGGCCCCAGGTTCCAGTAGATGACCAGCCACAGCATCGAGGCCACGCTGGCCAGGCCCGTGGCGAACATCAGCAGCGACTTGTTCAGCCGCAGCTCTTCGCTGTCGTCAGGGTCGATACCGGCAGTGCGCAGCCGGTCGAGGAGGCCATTTGAGCCGGCCGTCATGCGGGTCTCCGTATGGGTTGGTGCGGGATATCCCCGTTTTTTGTCAAAGTTTCGCAGGATTATGCCGCGCTGGCAAGGATGCCGGCATAGCCCATCTGAGGTATGCGGGTCAGGGGAGCTTGCCGGAGGTGAGCATGCGGTTCATGAGGACGGTGGAGGGAACCCAGATCGCGAGATCGTCGAATCCGCCATCGGATATCCGGCTGACGAAGACAGTGTCGCCGTCCGTGTTTTCCAGTTCGTCGGCGACAGTGGGGGCGGGGTTGGTGCCGCCGGCCATGTTGAAGGCGCCGGCCCCGTTGATGCCATGCGAGAGCACGACGGCGGGCACGCTGGCGGCGATCGTCGATACGCAGGCGCTGTCGGCGCAGACACTCAAATCGCCGGCGCTGGTGAGGGTGAATCCGGTGGCGCTGTTCGAGAACGCTGCCGTAACGCGGTAGCGGAGACGGTTGTTCCAGGCGTCGTTGCGGCCGAGTCCGATGTTCGTCCAGGGAATGCGTCCCTCCTGGCTGGTGCAAGGCCCCGGCGTGGCGCTGCGGTCTTCGCTCCCGTCGTCATTGGTGTCGGGGCAGGGCAGATGGGGCTTTCCGTCGGATGCGGAATGGCTGGCGGCGTAGCCGAGCAGCGCCTCGCGAATGTCGGAGAGCGCCTTTTCGGTTTCCTGCCGTGCGCGGATGTCCTGTTGAGCCGAGATCGGCAGCACCATGCCTGCGATGAGCAGCGCCACGATCACCAGCACCACCGCCATCTCGGCGAGGGTGAAGCCGCGGGCAAAAGTCAGTCTGCGCGGGACGGCGTTCATTCGAGCCATGTCGTGAAGTAGTTGCCGATGGTGACGGTCTGGTCGTTGATCGAGGTGCGCTGGCCGATGGTGAAGCCCAGGCGCGCCTTGCGGAAAGGATAGGGGATGACAGGGGTGTCGCGCAAATGCGGCGGGAAGTCGGGCGGCGGATTCATGGAGGCGGTGAGGAAACTCATCGGCCGGGTGGTGTCCTGCATGGCAGAGATGAGCTGCGAGTAACTCGGGCTGTCGCGTAAGAGCCACGCTTCCAGCAGATAGCGCGGCGAAGGATCGATGGCTTCCCACTGAATGGCATTTGTTCCGACCGTGCCGCCGTAGGGCATGGTCGTTTGCCGGAAGGCGCGGCCGGCGTCGCTGCCCGAGAGCACCTGCACCAGCGCGCCGGCCAATTCCGGTCCCGAGTCGAATTCCGCCTCCCTGCCCATTGCCACCCCTGCACCACTCCAGTTGTAGACGCCATTTTCGGCGGCATTGGCCTGATGCCTGACCAGGATGCGGTTACCAGCTGTCGGCGCGATGCCATCGATGGTGGCTGGCGCGCTGGCCAGATTGATGGCCCCTTGCGAGGACAAATGCGCCCAGACGTGTTGCCATCCGGTGCCGTCCGAGCGGAACCAGCCGTTGGCCTGGTCGCCTTTCTGCACATAGGCAACGCGGCCTGATTGACTGCCGGCTTCTCCCAGGTCGCTGTGTTGCGCGACTTGGGCGGGCTGCCAATAAAAAGCCGTACAGTGGATCGGCGTCAGGGCGGGGTCGGCGCAGGACACCGGCTGCACCGTTTGTTGCCGCCAAAGTTGCCCGGCCTGGGTCATGCCCTGCATGACTTCCACGATCAGGCCGGCCAGAGCTTCGACGCTGTCGGCATCGCCGGCACGCTGCATTGCCTGGTTGGCACCCTGCCAGACGTAGATACCGTTCTGCTTGGGATCGCTCTGGTTTTTCACCAGCACGCGGTCGCCGGGGAAGAGGTAGACGTCATCGACCTGAAACAGGTGGATGCCGTTGGCGTCGATCATGCCCGGTGCGCTGAGATTGATTTCCCCGGTGGTGGCGACGCGTACTCGCGGCAAGTTATATGGCGATGTGGTGCGGGTGAGCTCCACGCGCACATGGAAGAGCTGGTTGACCGGCGCGCTGGTGGTGTCGGGGTCGAGCTTGTAGACACCTGCCGGAGTGTCGGGTGGCACGGTAAGTCGCGGGATGGGTGCGGCCGGATTGGGCGGCGGCACCGGGAATCCGGTCCTGGCGAGAGCGGTCTGGCCATGGACGTTGTCGTCTTCCTCTTGCGGCAGGGTGCAGACGCCACCGGAAAGATAGGCGGGCGCGTCGCAGGGGGATATCGCCGGCGCGGATGTGGGTGTTTCCCCGCCCCAGTAAACTAGCGCCACGTGCCCGCCACGGTAGTTGGCGCTGTCAGTGGGAGGATCGTTGCGGCCGTTGGTCAGGTGGCTCGTACTCGATGAAGGAAACGCCGCCCCTTCCCTTCTTGGATCCACTTCGAAGGCGATTTTGGGCTGGGCAATGAAGGGTGATTCGGTGTTGTTGCCCGAATAGCCCAGGTGCTGGCCGGCCGCGCCGCAGGCGTCCGTGCCGTTGTTGTCGCCGTCGACGATGGAAAAAGTAAAACCCAGCTGGGGCCATGACAGATACAAGCCCGCATCGTTGATGCGGAAAGTGAAATAGCTGCGAAGTCCGCCGCCCATCGCATGCGTCTCGGGCCGCCAGGCGCAGCCGTATAGGAAATTGGCGAGCGAGGAAGACAGTGCGGTGTGAACCTGTTGACCGAGGGACAGGGTGCGAGTCGTCGGTGAGTAGCTGGCGAGTTGGGGGAAGCCTGCCGCATTCAATCCGGGCGACTGCGTTGTTAAAAACGAAGGCAGGGTGCCGGCCGGGATGCAGCGGACGATGTCCTGTTGCGCGGTTTGATTGATGGATACGCGTTCGAAGGTTTCCTGGCCGGAGAAGGTCGTCCCAGATGTCTTGAAGCTCGAGAGATTGACGCCTTCAAGGTAGTTGTCGTAACTGCCAGGCGGAGTGTTCTTGTGTGCGTCCGTTACCCGCAACTGGCCTGCTCCCCGCTGATTGGAAAACAACAGCGCGCCGGCGCAATCGCTGACCCCATTGACCTGCATCGTCCCGCCGGCGGTGAAAATCATTTCCCTGTAATGCTGGAAATAGCCTTTGGGCACGGCCTGTGAGCCATAGCAGAGCGTGCCGTCGTCAGTGCCTCCTATCTTTCCATAACCGCCGGATACCCCGCTGTCGCGCAAACAATCGGTTATGCGGTCCAGCATCGAATTGATGTCGGTGCGGAAGTAGGTGTGCTTGCGGATGGCGCTGAAGAGCACGTCGCCGGTCAGCGGCAGGCCGCTGTCGTTGGCAACGAGGGTGCAGTCTCCCCCTTGGCAGGCGTCGGGCTGGTAATTGCTGCCCGAGGCAAATACCTTGCCTTGCATGGAGAGCGCTTTCGGCGCAGTTGGGTCGGTGAGGCCGAAGGCATTATTGGTGTTGGCAAGGTAGTTGGTGACGCCACCGAGTGCGGCCGCGGACGCGGGATCTAGGTAATTGAGAGCGTTGTAATTGCCGCCGCAGCGCGTCACGTCGTCGCCCCCGGCGGGCGCACGGTCCTGGCCAGGCAGCGGCGGACCGGGTGAGAAGATCACCAATACCGGGCGCTCGTGAGCGCTGGCTATTGCAGAAGAGAGTGCCGCACTGCCGTTGGCGACGACGATATCGAGATGCGCGAGCGTGTCCCAGTTCAACGGGACACCCTGCTGGATGCGCTGATGGCTGCCGGAAATGGCATACCAGAGGCATTCGCCATGGCCGTCGCGCAGGGGTTCGATGCCGAGCGTGCGCCAGGGCAGACGGCCGATCACCGTTGTGTTGAGTGCGTTGCCGGCGAAGTTGGCGGCATCGCAGCCCTCCTCCATGCAGCCGGCGTTGTTGTTGCGCGTGGTGCCGATGTCCGGCAGCGGCAGGTAGCCGTACACCCGGTCTGGCTGCCCCTGCGCAATCTGCTGTTCGCGGTATTGCAGCGCATAGCCGATCAGCGCTTCCCGCGCCAGCGCCAGCGCTTCCTGGGATTGCTGGTTGCGTCGCCGTTCGATGCTTTCCGGCGTCAGGTTGCTGATCAGATAGGCCAGCGCAGCCATCACCACGAGGATCATGAAGAGGAGAAGGGCGGCGCCGCGCTCGCGCCGGCTGGCGCGGGGATGCGGTCGCCGTCCTGCGGGGACTGACTTTTCTGCCTGTTTCATGGCCGGGCCGGAACGGGGCGTGCCTACTTCGTCCGGGCGCTTTCGCGCTTGACGGTGATGCGGCCGTCGCCGACGCCGGTGGTGGTTTCGCGGGTGGCGCGGTTGATGGCTTCGCCGACCTTGAGGGAGGCGGGCTCTTCCTCGCCGGCTACGACGGTTGCGCGGCCGGGGTTGGTGCGGTCGACCTCGACGCGCACGCCGGTGGCCGGGTTCATGCTTTCCTGCGGTGCGCCGTTCACCCAGGTGATCGTCTTGCCGCCGCTGCGCTGGACGACGCCGGAGACGGACAGGGTGGCGCCTTCGATCAGCTGCTGCTGGGCTTCCTGGATGTTGAGCTGGCGCTGGCGTTCCAGCGCGGCGCGGCGCTCGGGCGTGAAGAAGAGGCGGCCGAGTTCTTCGGCTGCTGCGGGGACGGCCGGGAGCAGGAGGGCGGCGGCGAGCAGTGCGGCGGCTGGCGTTTTCGCGAACACGGAGCGGGTCATCAGATGGCCTTCCTCTCGCGGACGGTGATCCATTCGATGGTGCAGTCGGCGGCGAGCAGCGGCGGCAGGCCGCGGATTTCGCCGGTGGCTTTCGGCAGGCGCTCGACGTCGCAGCGGCGCACGCGGATGTAGGCCTGGGCCGCGGCGCGCAGGTCGCCCAGGAAATTGAGCAGGTCTTCCTCGTGCAGGAGCTTCATGCGCATCTGCATGGTGCTGGAGAGGAATTCGTAGCTGGCGCTCGCGCCGGGCAGGGTGGCGGCGTCGATGGTCTGCTGCGGGGTGATCTCGTACTGGATGTCGAACAGCTTGCGCTCGTTCTTGATGGTGCGGATCCGCTCGACCCAGTCGAGGCGGCGCTCCTCGCCGAAGATGCCGCGGGCGGAGAGCTCGTTGTAGCGGGCGATCTTTTTCTTGATCTCGAGTTCCTCGTCGCGGGCGCGTGCCAGCTTGCCCTGGCTGTCGAGGCGCTTGGCCTGCGCCGCGGCCTTGCTCTTCTTCTCCGCCTGGTTCAGCTGCATCGAGGCGTACACGATGGCGCCGCCGGCGGCGACCATCACGGCGGCGGCCGCGAGGCTCAGGCGGATGCGGCGGAAATCGTCCTTGGAGAAGGTGGCGGCCATGTCACAGCTTCCGGCTGAGGTGGATGACGAATTGCAACTTGGTGACGGCCTGCTCCGATTCGCTGGAGCTTTTCAGCGACTTGCCGGACTCGATGTCGAAGGGCATGCGCTGGATCGTCACCCGCAGGGCGGCGTTCTTGCGCAGGGCGTCGGCAAAGGCGTTGACGGTTTCGAGCTGGCCGCGCTGGTCCGCCGCCATCGAGGCCGGCAGCAGGCCGTGCACGACGGCAATTTCGTGCATGCCGGGGCCGCCGGCGGCGGCCGGGGCGGGCGCGGGCGCGGCCTTGGGCTGGTCGGAGAACTTGAGGGCCTCGTCGGGATTGCCGCTCAGCTGCCACTGGATGCGCTCGATGTCGACGCGCGGCGCCTCGGCCAGTGCGCGGCTGATCGCCAGGTAAAGGGATTCGGGGGGCGCGCTGCGTTTTTCGAGGTCCTCGAAGCGGTTGATCACGGCGCGCAGGTTTTCCGTGCTGGTGGGCATCGGCGGGAAGGTGGCCTGGATGGCCTGGTATTTTTGCAGATCGGCCTCGGCCTGATGCAGGAGGTCGTCCGCGGCGGAGCGGGATTCCATGACCCCGACCATCTCGCGGCCGGCGAAGAGCAGGCAGCCGAGCAGGGCGAGTGCGCCGCCCTTGACCAGCCAGGAGCGAATCTGCCAGAGCCGGTGGAAGCGGCGCTCCGGCTGCGGCGCGAACTGCTCGCGGGGCGGCTTCTGCGCCAGCAGGTGCAGGAACAGCGATTCGCTGCGGGAGTCCTGCGGCAGGGTTTTCAGGCCGACGGCCTTGCCGGCGGCGTGCAGGTCCTGGAAGGTGACCTGGATATCCTCGAGGCTCTTGCAGCGCTCCATGAAGGCGCCGGTCTGGGCCGGGTGCACCAGGGCGACGACGGGCAGGGTGGCGCCGCGCGGCAGGAGGCGCTGGCCGAGCAGGTATTGCTGGATCTTGGCGGCTTCCGCGGCGCAGCCGGCGGCGACCTCCGCGGCGCCGGTTGCCGCAAGCGGCGACAGGCGGCTGAAGAGAAGCCGGCCGTTCTCGAAGTAGCTTTGGCGGATGCCGCCGAGGGTGATCGAGACCAGCAGACAGCGTTCGCGGGCGGGCGGCAGCTTGGCAAGCAGGGTGTGGCCGAGCTGGGGCAGGGACCAGATGCCGGCGAGTTGCGCTTCGGCGGCGCGCAGGGCGGCCAGCCAGGGTTCGAAGAGCTGCGGGCGTGTCAGGGCGGTGAGCAGGAACTTCTCGTCGCGCCGGCCGCTCTTCTCGCGGCCGTAGGAGATGGCCGTCGACAGCGGCGAGCCATAGAAGTACTGGCCCAGCTTGCGCGTCAGCAGGGCGCTGCGGTCGGCGCCCTGCGTGTAGGGCAGGTCTTCGATCTGGAAGCCTTCGTCCGAGATGTCGGCCAGCATGTGGAAATTGCTGCCGCGGTGTTTCGCGAGGTATTCGGAGAAGGCGGCGACGCCGGCGTCGCTGTGCGGGAACTGGCCCTCCGCGTGCAGGGTGCCCTTTTGCCAGTGCAGCGCACTGAGGCGTTCGGCGTCCAGGTAGAGCAGGCGTTGCTGGGGCATCGGATCAGATCTTCAGCTTGGTGATGACGTCGTAGATGGGGCCGAGCACCGAGAGCATGACCCAGCCGAGGATGGCGCCGAGGATGAGGGTCATCGCCGGCTCGATCATGGCCTGGACCTTTTCGATGGATTCCTTGACGTCGCGGTTGTAGAAATAGGCGACGTTGAGCAGCGCGGTGTCGAGCGCGCCGGTGTTCTCGCCGACGCGCAGCATGCGGATGACCAGGGGCGGGAAGAGGCCGATGTTCTGGAAGGCGACGGTGACGTTCTGGCCTTCGCCGATCAGCTGGCCGGCGCGCTTGAGGCCGTCCTGGATGACGGTGTTGCCGACCACGTCTTCCGTGGCGCGGATCGAGTCGATGATGGCGATGCCCGAGGCGTACATCATGGCGAAGACGCTGGCGAAGCGCGACAGGATGATCTTGCGCAGGATCGGGCCGAGGATGGGCAGCGCCAGCTTGAACTCGTCGAAGCGGCGGCGGAAGGCCGGGTTGGTCTCGACGCCGACCTTGATGCCGACGGCGGCGAGGACGGGGGCGGCCAGGAAGAGGTACCAGTATTGCTTGACGATGGCGGAGGTCGCCAGCAGCACCTTGGTCTGCGTCGGCATGTCCTGCCCCATGTTCTTGATGAAGCCGGCCATCTGCGGCACCAGGTAGACCATCAGGAAGAAGGTTACGCCGAGCACGATGGTGCCGACGAAGGCCGGGTACATGAACAGCTTCTTGGTGTGGGAGGCCAGCTCGTCCTCCCACTTGAGCGACTCGTTGAGGCTTTTCAGCACGGCCGGCAGGTTGCCGGTGTTCTCGCCGGCGCGGATCAGGCTGCTGAAGACCTTGTCGAAGACCTTCGGGTGCTCGCTCATCGCCTGGGAGAACGTGCGGCCGCCCTCGATGGACTCGATCATGCTGGCGATCACCTCGCGGAAGCGCGGGTGGTAGATGCTGTCGCGCAGGTCGGTGAGGCCGTCGAGGATCGGCACGCCGGCGCGCGTGAGTTGCTCCATGTGGAAGCAGAAATTGATCAGCTCCGGCTTGGGGATCTTGCCGCCGCGGAACAGCCCGCCCTGGCGGACTTCGCTGCCGTTGATGAAGTCGAGCTCCATGCGCTTGAGGCGCATTTCGAGGTCGACCAGGTTGATGGCGTCGAGTTGGCCGTGCACGACGCGGCCGCCTTCATTCATCGCCTTGTAGGTGAACAGCGCCATCGGCCGGCTACATCCTTTCCGTCAGGTCGACCACGCGGCCGACTTCCTCCAGAGAGGTGGAGCCTTCGCGGACCCGCCGCAGGCCGTCTTCGGCCAGGCTGCGGAAGCCCTTGGCCAGCGCCGCCTGCTTGATCTCGCGCATGGTGGCCCGCCGCGCCACCAGTTCGTCGAGATCGGCATCCATGCGCAGCAGTTCCATGATGGCCTGGCGGCCGCGGTAGCCCTGGTATTCGCAGTGCTCGCAGCCGCTGGCGCGGTACAGCGTGGGCGGCGGCACGTCGGAGGCCAGGCCGAGCAGGCGCATCTCGTGCGATTCGGCTTTGTAGGGCTTCTTGCAGTGCGGGCAGAGCCGGCGCACCAGGCGCTGGGCGACGACGCCGATGATGTTGCCGGCCATGATGTCCGGCAGCACGCCGATGTCGAGCAGGCGCGGGATGGCGCCGATCGAGGAGTTGGTATGCAGGGTCGAGTACACCTGGTGGCCGGTCATGGCGGCGCGGAAGGCCATTTCGGCCGTGTCGGCGTCGCGGATCTCGCCGACGAGGATGACGTCCGGGTCCTGGCGCATCATCGAGCGGATGCCGTTGGCGAAATCCAGCTTGGCCGCTTCCGCCACCGAGGTCTGGCGGATCATCGACATCGGATATTCGACCGGATCCTCCAGGGTCATGATGTTGATGCCTTCCTCGTTGATGTGGTTGAGCACCGAGTAGAGCGTGGTGGTCTTGCCGCTGCCGGTAGGCCCCGTGACGAGGATGATGCCCTCGGGGCGGGCGATCATGAGCTTGAGCTGGTCGAGCTGGGCGTCGTCGAGGCCGACCTGGTCGAGCGGCACGATGCCCTTCTGGCGGTCGAGGATGCGCAGGACGACGTTTTCGCCGTGGATGGTCGGCTGGGCAGAGACGCGGAAGTCGACCAGGCGGCCGCTGATGTTGAGCGAGATGCGGCCGTCCTGCGGGGCGCGCGTCTCGGCGATGTTCATGTTGCTCATGACCTTGATGCGCACCGCCATGGCCGGCCAGTAGGACTTGTGCAGGGCGCGGATCTGTCGCAGCAGGCCGTCGATGCGGTAGCGGATGCGCAGGAAGTTCTGCTCCGGCTCGAAGTGCACGTCGGAGGCGTCGCGCTTGACGGCGTCGGTCAGGATGGCGTCGATCAGGCGCACCACCGGCTGGCTGTATTCGTCGCTGGTGGCGGCCAGGCTGCGCCAGTCGATTTCGCCGGTCTCGATCTCGTGCAGGATGCCGTCGATCGACAGCTCGTGCCCGTAGTACTGGTCGATGGCGCGGGCGATCTCGGATTCGCCGGCCAGCACCGTCTCGATCTGCATGTCGTCGTGCGCCAGCGAGCGCAGCTTGTCCAGCGCGACGATGTCGTTCACGTCGGCGATGGCCACCGTCATGCGGTGCTGGGTGCGGTCGTAGTCGAGCGGAAGCAGGCGGTGGCGCTTGGCGAGCTCCTGCGGCACCAGGCGCAGCGCCGCCGGGTCGACGATGGCATGGGAGAGATCGACGCTCTTCTTGCCGAGGCTCTCGCCGAGGGCGTCGCGCAGCGTCGCCTCGGTAATGAAACCCAGGCTGACCAGCAGCTTGCCGACCGGCTGGTTGGATTTCATCTGCTCCAGCAGCGCGATGCGCAGCTGGTCCTCGCTGATGACTCCCTGCGCGATCAGGATCTGGCCAAGCGGCCGTCGATGCGGTGAGGGCGAATTCATCTCCATGGCGCCGTTGGGGGCGCGGCGTTATTTTTGCAGTTCGCTGACGCGGCCGGCGACCAGGTTCCTGTCGAAGGCGGCAGGGCGTTGGGCAGCCGCAGCAAGCGCTCCCTGATAATACTGCAAGGCGAGCTTGGGTTGGCGCAATTGGTCGAGGCTGACGGCCAGGTTGAACTGGTAGTCGGGATTCTCGCTGTCGCCGGAATAGGCGCGGAAATAGGCCTGCTGCGCATCGTTCCAGCGGCCCTGCTGGGCATAGACGTTGCCCAGGGTGAAATTCAGGAAGGGAGATTCGGGCTGGCTGGCCAGCAGGGTCTTCAGCCGGCTCTCGGACTGGATCGGGTCGACCTGCCCGCGCAGGCCGATCAGCCCGGCCTGGGCCGCATTGTCCTTGGGATCGGCTTCCAGGATGCGCAGGTAGAGGTTCTCCGCCGCCTCGAAGCGGCCCTCGCGCAGGCTGAGGGCGGCGAGGCCGTGCAGGGCATCGGCGTTCTTCGGCTCGGTCTTCAGCACCTGCTGGTAGTCGCGCAGCGCCGTGGCGAAATCGCCCGCCTGGAAAGCCTGGTAGGCGCTGGCGACCTGGGGATGCACCTTCAGCCTGGCTGTGGTGATGCGGATGGGGCTCTCCGGTTCCGGGGCGGCAGCGGGCGCCGGCGCGGATTTCGCCGCCGCCGGCTTGTTCGCGGAAGTCAGTGCCGGCGGGACGGCGTCCGCCTCATCCGTTTCCTCGGGGGCGGCGGAGGGCGCGGGTGCAGCCGGCTGGGCCGTCGCCGGTGCAGGCGGCGCAATGGGGGCAGCGGCGATCGGCGCCGGCGCCGGGGGGGGGTGCGGTGCGGGCGGTGGCCGGCCCCGGACCGAGCCCGCTTTTGGGCTGCAACTGCCACCAGAAATAGCCGCCGATGCCGGCGGCGGCGAGCAGGGTGGCGCCCCCGACGACGAGGGGGAACATCCGGCGCGGCGCCGGCTGCTTGGCCTGGAATACATTCTGCGCGGCGGCGCGCTCGCGCTTCTGGGCTTCCCCGGCGGGCTGTCTCGGCGGCGGGGCGGCCGCGAGGGTCGGCTCCGCCTTTCCGGCGGGCGCGGCGTGGAATTCGTGATCGAGCAACTCCAGCCGGGAAGGCAGTTCGGGCAGGCCTTGCGGTTCCGCTTCTGCTGTCTCCGGCGTTTCCGCGGGCGGCTGCCCCTGCGGCTCGGCTTTCGCGGCCGCCTCGGACTGGCGCTTGGCCTCCTCGGCCTTCTTCAGCGCGTCCATCAACAGGCTCACTGCTTGTCGCCTCCGACGTTCCACTCCGGCACCGGCTGGAGGCGACCCTTGTCCTCGAAGAAATCGTCGCGCGGCAGGTTGCTGCGGAAGCTGCTGTAGTCGCCCTGGACGCTGGCGTCCCTGATTACGGTCGGTCGCAGGAAGACCACCAGTTCGGTCTTGGTGGTGGTGTCGTTGCGGTGCGTGAACAGGTTGCCGAGGATGGGAATCTTCGATACGCCAGGTACCGCATCATCGTCATTCTTCACTTGATCCTGCATCAGGCCGCCCAGCACGGCGATGTCGCCGTCGTTGATGCTCATCAGCGATTCCATTTCGCGCGTCTGGATCTCGGGCACCAGGTTAGGGATGTCAGCTGGGAGAGAAGGGTGAGGGTCGCGTTTGGTGCCGGTGATACGGGAGATGGTCGGCCGCACGTTGAGGAGTATGGAACTGTTCTCGCTGATCTGCGGCGTGACGCTCATCACCAAGCCGACGGCGACCGACTGGGGCGTGGTGGTGATGTTCGACAGCGTGCTGGTCTGGCCCTGGCTGGTGTCGGACTTGACCTGGAAATAGACGAAATTGTCGACCACCTTGAGGATGGCCGTCTGGTTGTTCAGCACCGAAAGTTTCGGGCTGGAGAGGACGCGGAGCGTGCCGAAATTCTCCAGAAGTTTGATGGCTGCGAACATGTCGGCGCGGCGGAAGGCAAGGCTGAACAATGTGCTGCCCACGGCGGAAGTTAAAGTGGGGGTATTGGTGAATATCTCGTATGCACCAGAAGTCGGATTGAATCTAAAGCTTCGCGTGGTGCCTTGGCCGATAGATGCGGTAGCGCCGCCCTGGCTGAAATGTTGCCAGTCGATGCCCTGCTGGTAGTTCTGGTTGAGACGAACCTCGACGATGGTAGCCTCGACTAGCACCTGGCGCCGGGCACTGGAGAGCACCTTGTCGAGGAATTCCTGGATCTTTTCATGCTGGCGCGAGGTGGCGCGCGCCATCAGGAAGCCGGTTTCGCGGTTGACCATCACCGAGGCGGCCTGCAGGGTTTCATACTCCTTCGTGGCCTGGGCCGATTGCTGGGAAGGCTGCGCTGCCGCGGGAGCAGCCCCCGGCCCGCCGGCCGCTGCGGCGGCCCCTGGCTGCTGGGCAGCGGCGGCAGCCGTTTGCTGCTCCTGCCCCTCCGCCACGCGGCGCTTGACGACGATCTCCTTGTCCGTCTCGCGCAGGATGTCCTTGACGTTCTGTTCCAAGGTTTCCCAGAAGCGGTTCTTGGCTTGGTTATCAACCTTCGTCGAGGAGACGTTGCCGCTGGTGCCGCCGGCCGCTGCACCGGCGCCCGTGCCGGCTGCGGTCGGGCTGATGCTGGCGATCTGGGTGTTGATGGCGACGTTGCCGGTGGTGTCGCGCGACATGTTGACGTAGTCGACCTTGTAGGTGCGCAGGAAGGGCGTGTCCGGCATCACCACCAGGTTGGGACCGTCCAGCTCGAAGCGCATGTCCACCTGCTTGGCGATGCGGTTGAGCAGTTGCGGCAGCGTCTGGTCGATGGCGTTCAGGGTTACGGTGCCGGCAATGCCGGGGTGGATGTCGACATTCAGCTTGGCGTCGCGGGCGAGGGCGAAGAGCAGTTCCTGAACCTTCACGTCCTTGACGACGACGCTGTAGGTTTCGGCTTTGGCGGCGGGTTTCGGTTTGGGCAGGGCAACCGATTGCTGTACCGGTTGCGGAATATTCGACTTGGCGGCCGGGGCGCTGTTTGCTCCGATATGGCCGCTCGAGGGCGGTTTCGTCTGCGGCGTGGCGCAGGCACCCAGCAATGTCGCCACAATCAGTGGGGCTATCGTTTTAAATGTCATGGCGAGCCACAGGGTTGCGCCTCCTTCGAGAGGACGGGTGATTTAGCATAGCACATTAGAATTGATTTGCAACTATCTGATTTACATGCCAATCAATAACCGAAAATGCTGCATTGTGTCAATTCCTCAAACGGCGGACCTGGCGCGGATAGGGACCATAGGTTTTAAGGGTTGCCGGCAGTCCGGCGATGGCCTTGCTGGCTGCATCGCGGGAGGGATATTCGCCGTAAATGACCCCCAGGCGCCGGGTGCCCTTGCTTTCGGCCGTATAGACCCGGACGGCGTCGGCATCGGCGGCCCTGGAGGCGCCGGCAATGAAGCGTTCCACCTGGCCTGCGCTGCCGGCATCGGTGCTGAGCAGTTGAATGAACCACTGCCGGTCGTTTGTCGCTTCCAGCCATTTCTTCGTTTTTTCAATGTGTTGCCGGGTGAGTGGGCCGAAGCCGGATTCCCTGGCCGGGGGAGCCGCCGGGTTTTGGTCGGGGGCGCTGCCGGTGGTTGCGGCGGCGGGTTCGGGCTTCGTCTCGGCGGCCGGCACAGGGGCGGTTGGGGCTGGCGCGCCTGCCGGTTCGGCGCTCGCCATTGGCGGGCTCGCCGACGCGGGACTTGCCTGGGGCGGCATGGGGGCTGCCTGGACGGGGGCGACAGGGGGCGCCGGGGCGGCGGGCCTTGCCTCCTGGGCGGGTTCGCCGAACTGATAATAGGCCAGCCCCCCGCCAACAAGCAGCAAGGCTGCCGCCGCGCCGCCCAGCCAGAGGCCGAGGCGGGGCATGACGGAGCCGCGGAACTCGGCGTCGCGGATGGCGGCCTTGACGTGGGCTGCGGTGATCTGGTGGGTGTTGCCGGCAAAGGCGGCGAGCAGCGCCTTGTCGCACAGGATGTTGATGCGGCGGGTGAGGCCGAGCGAGGCGCCGGCAATCAGCTTGAGGGCGGCCGGCGAGAACACGTCCGGCCCCCTGTAGCCGGCGGCGCGCATGCGGAAGTTGATGTACTGGGCGACGTCGGCGCGCACCAGCGGCTCGAGGGTGAAGTTGTGCGTGATGCGCTCCTTGAGCTGGCGCATCTCGGTGCGGCCGAGGACTTCGTTGAGCTCGGGCTGGCCGAAGAGGACGATCTGCAGCAGCTTGTGGCGGTTCGATTCGAGGTTGGAGAGCAGGCGGATCTCTTCCAGCGTTTCCGCCGGCATGGCATGCGCTTCGTCGATCAGCACCACGACCTGGCGGCCCTGCGCATAGAGGTCGATCAGGTGCTCCTGCAGGGCGCGCATGACGGCGCTGACGCGGTTGGTGGCGAGGTTGACCTGCAGTTCGTCGGCGAGGGTAAACAGGATCTCGTCGCGCGACAGGGACGGGTTGGCGAGGTGGATCGTCTCGACGTTTTCCGGCAGCCGCTCCATCAGCACCCGGCACAGCATGGTCTTGCCGCTGCCGACCTCGCCGCTCACCTTGACGATGCCCTCGTCGTGGGTGATGGCGTAGAGCAGTGCTTCCAGGGTGGCGCCGCGGTTGGCGCCCTCGAAGAAGAAATCCGTGTGCGGCGTGATGCGGAACGGCGCTTCTTTCAGGCCGAAATGTTCAAGGTACATGGTGCGGCGGTTTCTCCCCTCTTCTCAAGCCGTTTTCGACGCGGCGCCCAGTTCACGCTCCAGCACTTCCATGCGGTTATACAGCGTGGTGCGGTTGATGCCCAGCAATTTGGCGGCCTGGCTGACGTTGCCATGGGTCAGCTTGAGCGCCGCCTGGATGTAGCCCTGTTCCCAGCGCAGCAGGGTGTCGTCGAGGTTGAACTGTCCGCGCTGCTGCAGCTGGCGCAGCGCGATCTCGGACAGCTCATCGACCCCCTGCGGCGGCAGCCAGGCGGCAGGCAGACCCTCCGTGCCCGTATCCAGCTCGTCCTCGAGTTCGGCGAAGCCGACCGTCTGGCCGGGATACTTGGTGGCCAGGCGAATGACGATGTTGCGCAGCTCGCGCACATTGCCCGGAAAGCCGTAGGCCTGCCAGCGCGCCAGGGCCTCGTCGGAGAGATCGAAGGGCAGTTGCTGCGCCTGCCGGGCATAGAAGGCTCGGTAGTGGCGCAGCAGCATGACCTTGTCGTCGCCCATCTCGCGCAGCGGCGGCACGTTGATGGTGAACACCGACAGGCGATGATACAGGTCGGCACGGAAGCGGCCTTCCCGCACTTCCTTGCGCAGGTCGCGGTTGGTGGCGGCGATGACGCGGGCGCGGCTGATGCGCTGCTGGGTTTCGCCGACACGCTGGAACTCGCCGTTTTCGAGGACGCGCAGCAGCTTCGGCTGCAGCTCGAGCGGCAGTTCGCCGATCTCGTCGAGAAACAGCGTGCCGTCCTCGGCATCCTCGAAATAGCCCGCCTTGGCCTGGGCGGCGCCGGTGAAGGCGCCCTTGGCGTAGCCGAACAGGGTCGGCTCGACCAGGGTCGGCGAGATGGCGGCGCAGTTGAGGGCGAAATAGGGCTTGTCCCGCCGGGAAGTCAGGCGGTGCAGGCAGCAGTTGGCAACGATCTCCTTGCCGCTGCCGGACTCGCCCTCGATCAGCACCGGGAAGGGGGAGTCGCCGTACTGCCTGATCTGGGCGCGCAGCTTCTGCATGGGGACGCTGTTGCCGAGCAGGCCGCAGGGGTCTTCGTCCGCCACCGGCTGCGCGGCAAGCTCCGCCGACTGGTAGGCGTGGATGCGCAGGAGCGTTTGCCGAAGCAGCTCGGGATCGGTCGGCTTGGCAACGAATTCGAGCGCGCCGAGTGCGCGGGCATGGCGCGCATTGGCTTCATCGTTCTGGCCGGACAGCACGACGATCTTGATGCCCGGCGAGTGGGCGAGCAGGTCCGAGATGAGGGCAAAGCCTTCGTCGGGCCGGTGCGGTTGGGGCGGCAGGCCGAGGTCGACCAGGGCCAGTTCGGGCGCAACGCCCTGGCTGCGCAGCAAGGCAACGCAATCGGCGCGGGAGCCCGCGGTGCTGATCCGGAATTCCCGGCTGAGGAAGAACGCCAGGGTGTCGATGATGAGGGGGTCGTCATCGACGATCAGGAGGGAAGGCTTGCGGGATTCAGGGTTGGTCATGCCGGCGCTCGCCTGGTGCATCTGTCGTTTCGGGTAACTATATCAGAGCAGGCACGAGTAACCCAATGAAATCCATGCCGGAATGGCGGCAGGTCCGCGACGTGATGGATTTCACGGCTTGGTCGCGGATAGGCCGATATCATGGCCGCAAACGGCGGCTCTGATAGAATGCACGCCTTTGCAAAAACAGCGGATCCCACCTCTCGTGCCGAACGAGCCTCTCGTCAAAATCAGCGACCTGAATTTCACCTACGATCGGCGTCCGATCCTGACGGGCATCAACATGACGATCCCGCGCGGCAAGGTGGTGGCCATCATGGGGCAGAGCGGCTGCGGCAAGACGACCACGCTGCGTCTGATCGGCGGGCAGTTGAAGCCTTCGCAGGGCGAGGTGCGCTTCGACGGCCAGGCGATGCATGAGCTGGATACCGACGGCCTGTATGCCGTGCGCCGCCGCATGGGCATGCTGTTCCAGTTCGGCGCGCTGTTTACCGATATCTCCGTGTTCGACAACGTCGCCTTCCAGATGCGGGAGCACACCAACCTGCCGGAGAACATGATTCGCGACCTGGTGCTGCTGAAGCTCAATGCGGTCGGCTTGCGCGGGGCGCAGAACCTGATGCCGTCCGAGCTGTCCGGCGGCATGGCGCGCCGCGTTGCCCTGGCGCGGGCGATCGCGCTCGATCCCCTGCTGATGATGTACGACGAGCCCTTCACCGGCCTCGATCCCATCACGATGGGCATCATCGGGCAGCTGATCCGCAAGCTCAACGACGCCCTGGGCGGCAGCTCGATCATCGTTACCCACGACGTGCAGGAATCCCTGCAGATCGTCGATTACATCTATTTCATGGCCGACGGCAAGGTGGTGGCCGAGGGAACGCCGGATGAGATCCGCGCCTCGGACAAGGCTTATGTACACCAGTTCGTCTGGGGCGAGATGGACGGCCCGGTGCCGTTCCAGTATCCTTCGGCGCCCTATCGGGAACAGATTTACGGAGCGGCCCATGCTTGACAGTGCGATCTCCGCCCTGCGCGGCCTCGGCACCCGCGTCACCTCGCGCATCTGGCGCCTGGGCTTCGCCAGCCGTTTCTTGCTGGCGACGTTGCTTTATTCGGGCACCAGCTTCCGCCGTTTCTTCCTGACCATTCGGGAAATTTATTTCACCGGCGTGCTGTCGCTCATCATCATCCTGGTGTCCGGCCTGTTCGTCGGCATGGTGCTGGGCCTGCAGGGCTACGATACGCTGCAGCGTTACGGTTCTTCCGAGGCGCTGGGCATTCTGGTCGCCCTGTCGCTGGTGCGCGAGCTCGGGCCGGTGGTGTCGGCCCTGTTGTTCGCCAGCCGCGCCGGCTCGGCGATCACCGCCGAAATCGGCCTGATGAAGGCGACCGAGCAACTGTCGGCCATGGAAATGATGGCGGTGAACCCGATCGCCCGCGTTGTCGCGCCGCGCTTCTGGGCGGGCGTGATCTCCATGCCCCTGCTGGCGGCGCTGTTCTCCGCCATGGGCATCTTCGGCGGCTACCTGGTCGGCGTGCAGCTGATAGGCGTGGATGAGGGGTCCTTCTGGTCGCAGATGCAGGCGTCGGTCGATTTCCGCGAGGACATCGTCAATGGCGTCATCAAGAGCGTGGTGTTCGGCATCATCGTGTCCTGGATTGCCGTGTTCGAGGGCTATGATTCCGAACCGACTGCGGAAGGGGTGTCAGGTGCGACGACGCGCACCGTGGTGACCTCTTCCCTGGCTATTCTCGCCGCCGACTTTATACTGACGGCATTCATGTTCCGGGGTGCGTAAATGAACCGTATGACTTTAGACCTATGGGTTGGGGTATTTGTGGCCATCGGCCTGGGGGCACTGTTGTTTTTAGCACTAAAGGTGGGTAATCTGGCCTCCACGAGTACCGGGGAAACCTATGTACTCAAAGCGAATTTTGATAATATCGGAGGCCTGAAGGTTCGCGCGCCGGTGAAAAGCGCCGGTGTCGTGGTTGGGCGCGTCGGCGATATTCGCCTGGATGCGGAGCGCTTCGAGGCGGTGGTGACGATGAACATCAGCAGTCAGTTCAAGTTCCCCCGCGATACGTTTGCAAAGATTCGGACTTCAGGCCTGTTGGGCGAGCAGTACATCGGTCTGGCGGTCGGCGGGGACGAACAGGTGTTCAAGCCCGGCGATTCCGTCAAGAAAACGGAGTCGGCCATGGTTTTGGAGGACTTGGTGGGCCAGTTCCTTTTCGACAAGGCGGCTGAAGGAAAAGACAAAAGTGACGTTAAGTAAGCAGTAAGCGGCTACAAAACGGGTACAACTTAAAAAGAGGCATCTTGATGAAAACGGGAATTTCAAGGCAATTCAGCAAATTGGCTCTTGTGGTGGCTACGGCCGGTTTGCTGAGTGGGTGCGCCACGAGCGGGAATCCGAAGGATCCGATCGAGGGCTTCAACCGTGCCATGTTCGGGTTCAACGAGGGCCTCGACAAAGTCATCATCAAGCCCGTGGCGACCGGCTATGAGGCCGTGTTGCCGGACCCCATCCAGACCGGCGTGGCCAACTTCTTCTCGAACATCGCCGACCTGATGATCGGCGTGAACAATCTGTTGCAAGGCAAGCCGGCCCAGGCCGCCTCCGATGCCGGCCGCGTGCTGGTGAATACCACCATGGGCTTCCTCGGCATCATCGATGTCGCAAGTTCGATGGGCATGGAAAAGCATGAAGAGGATGTGGGCCAGACCTTCGGCCGCTGGGGCATGTCCGACGGCGCCTATGTCGTCCTGCCGTTCTTCGGACCGCGCACCGCCCGCGACACCATCGGCCTGGCTTTCGACGTCTATACCGATCCGGTCGCCCATGTCGACCACATTCCGACCCGGAATGTCCTCCTGACAACCCGCCTTATCAGCGATCGTGCCGAGTTCCTGAAGGCAGACAAGGTCATCGAGGAAGCTGCTCTGGATAAATACAGCTATGTTCGCGACGCTTACCTGCAGCGCCGCCGTAGCCTGATTCATGACGGCAATCCGCCGAAATTCGACCCCTACTCCGGATCTGGCGACGGCAAGTCCGCCGATGCGCAGGGCGAGGGTTCCGCCGCACAGGTTGCTGCACGTAACTGACCCAATCAGGTTTTTTTAGGTAGATCATGAGGCTATTCGCTTTGCTGCTGGCCAGTGCCGGCTTCTTTCTGTCGCCCGGTGTACAAGCCCAGGCCAAGGAATCTGCGCCCGATGCGCTGGTGAAATCCGTCACCGACGAGGTTCTCGATATCATCCGCAAGGACAAGGACATCAAGTCCGGCAATACCCAGCGGGCCATCGAACTGGTCGAACAGAAGGTCCTGCCGCACTTCAACTTTTCCCGCATGACCGCCCTGGCAGTGGGCAGGGACTGGCGGCAAGCCACGCCGGAACAGCAGAAGGCGCTGACCGAGGAGTTCCGCGACCTGCTGGTTCGCACCTATTCGAATGCACTCACAGCCTACAAGAACGAGACGGTCGACTACCGCCCATTCAAAATGAAGCCCGGCGAAACCGATGTCACGGTGCGCACGCAGATCCACCAGCCGGGCGCCCGCCAGCCGATCAAGCTGGATTACAGCCTCGAGAAGAACGGCAACGGCTGGAAGGTGTACGACGTGGTCGTCGCCGACGTCAGCCTCGTGACGAACTATCGTTCCAGCTTCGCTACCGAAATCCGCAACGGCGGCATCGATGGCCTGATCAAGACGCTGAAGGCCAAAAACAGCAGCCTGGAAGCCGCAAACAAGAAATGATTCGCGACGCCGGAGATCGCATCGAGGTTTCCGGCCCGCTCACGCTCGGCAAGGCGCGTGAGATGCTGGAGGCCGGCAGCGCCCTCATCAAGCGGCCCGAAACCGTTTTTGACCTCTCCCAAGTGAAGGAAGTGGACTCTTCAGGGCTGACAGTCGTGTTCGGTTGGGTGCGGGCCGCGAAGAGCCGGGGCATGGCTGCCCGCATCAGCAATCCCCCGCAGAACCTGCTCAGCTTGGCCGCACTCTACGGTGTGACCGAACTCCTTCCGCTGGCCTAGCCGGCGTCGTAGCGCATTCCCCGCATGAACCCCGCGATACGCATCGAAGGCGTAACCAAGCGCTTTGGCAGCGTCCAGGCACTGGCGGGCGTCGACCTGGAAATCCCCCAGGGCGAGTTCTTCGGCCTGCTCGGGCCGAACGGCGCCGGCAAAACGACCCTGATTTCCGCCTTGGCCGGTTTGGTTCGCCCGAATACCGGTCGGCTGGCTGTGATGGGGCATGACGTGGTTTCGGATTACCGGGCAGCCCGGCGGCAACTCGGGGTGGTGCCGCAGGAACTGGTGTTCGATCCTTTCTTCAGCGTGCGCGAGTCGCTGGAAATCCAGTCGGGCTACTTCGGCATTCGGGACAATGCGGCATGGATCGACGAGATCCTCGAAAACCTCGACCTGACGGAAAAGGCCGGCACCAACATGCGTCAGCTGTCCGGCGGCATGAAGCGCCGCGTGCTGGTGGCGCAGGCGCTGGTGCACCGGCCGCCGGTGATCGTGCTCGACGAGCCGACTGCCGGGGTCGACGTCGAGCTGCGCCAAGGATTGTGGAGCTTCGTGCGCCGCCTCAACCGCGACGGCCACACCATCGTGCTGACGACGCATTACCTTGAGGAGGCCGAAAGCCTGTGCGGGCGCATCGCCATGCTCAAGCAGGGGCGCATCGTTGCGCTCGACACGACGTCGAACCTGCTGCGGCGCTTTTCCGGGCATACGCTGCGCCTGCGCCTGGCGCCGGGGGTTGCATTGCCCCAAGCCTTGCTGCCCCGCTTGTCCGCGGAGTCGGGTGGCGAGCATGTGCTTGCCCTGGAGCGCTGCGAGGACCTCGAACCGGTGCTCGCCAGTCTGCGCGAGACGGGTTGCCGGATCGACGACATCGAGATCGGCAAGCCGGATCTGGAAGAAGTCTTTGTCCGCGTCATGCACAAGGATTGACATGGGCGGCTTCCGGACCCTGCTGTACAAGGAGGTGCTGCGCTTCTGGAAAGTCAGCTTCCAGACGGTGGCGGCGCCCATCCTCACTTCGCTGCTGTACCTGCTGATCTTCTCGCACGTGCTGGAGCAGCACGTGAAGGTGTATGAGAACGTTTCCTACACGGCTTTCCTGGTGCCCGGCCTGGTCATGATGTCGGTGCTGCAGAACGCCTTCGCCAACAGTTCGTCTTCGCTGATCCAGTCCAAGGTGACGGGCAACATCATCTTCGTCCTGCTGCCGCCGATCTCCTACCGCCAGTTCTTCGCCGCCTACGTGCTGGCAGCCGTCGTGCGCGGTTTCGTCGTCGGCCTCGGCGTGCTGCTGGGTACGCTGTGGTTCGTCGGGCTCTCCTGGCAGGCGCCGCTGTGGATCCTGGTGTTCGCCACGTTGGGCGGCGCCATCATGGGCGCGCTGGGGGTCATCGCCGGCATCTGGGCGGAGAAGTTCGACCAGCTGGCCGCCTTCCAGAACTTCATCATCATGCCGCTGACCTTTTTGTCGGGCGTGTTCTACTCGATCCACTCGCTGCCGCCGTTCTGGCAGCAGGTCTCGCATTTCAACCCGATCTTCTACATGATCGACGGTTTCCGTTACGGCTTCTTCGGCG
The DNA here is from genome assembly GCA_032027165.1 of Denitratisoma sp. Classification (NCBI taxonomy): domain Bacteria; kingdom Pseudomonadati; phylum Pseudomonadota; class Betaproteobacteria; order Nitrosomonadales; family Sterolibacteriaceae; genus Denitratisoma; species Denitratisoma sp. The sequence continues at coordinate 149,471 of JAVSMO010000001.1, forward strand.
TTTCCGACGTGTCGCCGCTGATGAGCCTGGGCGTCATCGCCGCCTGCTTTGTGGCGCTGACGGCTTTCACCTTGTGGCTGCTCAGGATAGGCTACAAGCTTCGCGCATAAGGAATACACATGGTCACACCCGCAGACATCCAGGGCTACATCGCGCAGGGACTGCCCTGCGAGCATCTCGCCGTCGACGGCGACGGCGCCCACTTCGAGGCGATTATCGTCAGCACCGTCTTCGAGGGCCTGTCCCGCATCCAGCGCCAGCAGGCGGTCTACAAGGCGCTGGGTGGGCGCATGGAGAGCGGCGAGATCCATGCCCTCTCGATGCGTACCCTGACGCCGGAGGAATGGCGGCAGCAGAATGGATAAGTTGCTGATCGAAGGCGGTGTGCCGCTTTCCGGGGAAGTGAGCATCTCCGGCGCCAAGAACGCCGCCCTGCCGCTGCTGTGCGCCGCGCTGCTGACGGACAAGCCGCTGCATCTGTCCAACGTGCCGCACCTGAACGACGTGTCGACCATGCTGCGCCTGCTGGTGCAGATGGGCGTCGAGGTCACCCTGGACGAGAAGAACGGTATCGTCCTCCATGCCGGAGGCCTGAACAGGCCGGAGGCGCCCTACGACATGGTGAAGACCATGCGCGCCTCGATCCTGACGCTGGGGCCGCTGCTGGCACGCGCCGGCCGGGCACGCGTGTCGCTGCCCGGCGGATGCGCCATCGGGGCGCGGCCGGTGGACATCCACATCCGCGGCCTGCAGGCGATGGGCGCGGAAGTGGTTGTCGAGCACGGCTACATCCTGGCGAAAGCGAATCGCCTTCGTGGGGCCAGGATCTTCTGCGATCTGGTCACCGTCACCGGCACCGAGAACCTGATGATGGCGGCGGCGCTGGCCGACGGCGTGACGGTTATCGAGAACGCTGCGCGCGAGCCGGAAGTGACGGACCTTGCCAATTGCCTGAACGCCATGGGGGCCAAGGTGCGCGGCGCCGGCGGCGACGTCATCACCATCGAGGGCGTCGAGCGGCTGTCCGGCGCCCAGCACCGCATCATGCCCGACCGCATCGAGACCGGCACCTTCCTCGTCGCCGCCGCCTTGACCGGCGGCCGCGTGCGCCTGAACGGCACCCATTGCGGCATCCTCGATGCGGTGGTCGAGAAGCTGCGCGAGGCCGGCGCGAAGGTCGACTGCCACCGGGACTCCATCGAGATTTCCGCCGAGGGCCCGCTCAACGCGGTGAGCCTGCGAACCGCGCCCTATCCAGCTTTCCCGACCGACATGCAGGCCCAGTTCATGGCCATGAACTGCGTCGCACGCGGCGCGGGGGTGGTCACCGAGACGATCTTCGAGAACCGCTTCATGCATGCCCAGGAGTTGCGCCGGCTCGGCGCCGACATCGAGATCAGCGGCAACACCGCGGTGGTGAAAGGGGTGCCGCAGCTGGACGGCGCCACCGTCATGGCCACAGACCTGCGCGCCTCGGCCTGCCTGGTCGTCGCCGGCCTGGTGGCGCGCGGGGAGACCCTGATCGACCGCATCTACCACCTCGACCGCGGCTACGAGCACATCGAGGAGAAGCTGATGCAGCTCGGGGCGCGGATACGGCGCGTGCATTGAACTTTCGCCGTGCCGCAGGGACTGACTTTTGTCTGCGGTAAAATCATCGTTTTAGTGACTGGAACCACGCCGTGACCGGCATCACCATTGCCCTCTCCAAGGGCCGCATCTTCGAGGAAACCCTGCCGCTGCTGGCGGCGGCCGGCATCGTGCCGGCCGACGATCCGGAAACCTCGCGCAAGCTGATCCTCGGCACCAACCGCGCCGACGTGCGACTGGTCATTGTGCGCGCCTCCGACACGCCGACCTACGTCCAGTACGGCGCGGCCGATCTGGGCATCGCCGGCAAGGACGTGCTGATCGAGCACGGCGGTGCCGGCCTCTACCAGCCGCTCGACCTGAAGATCGCCCGCTGCCGCATGGCCGTGGCGGTACCCAACGGCTTCGACTACGCCGCCGCCGTGCGGCGCGGCGCCCGCCTGCGCGTGGCGACCAAGTACATCCGGACGGCGCGCGAGCACTTCGCCGCCAAGGGCGTGCATGTCGACCTCATCAAGCTCTACGGCTCGATGGAGCTGGCACCGCTGGTGGGGCTCGCTGACGCCATCGTCGACCTCGTCTCCAGCGGCAACACCCTGAAGGCCAACAACCTGGTGGCGGTGGAGGACATCATGCCGATTTCCTCGCGCCTGATCGTCAACCAGGCGGCGCTGAAGATGAAGCGCGAGCTGCTGCAGCCGGTGATCGACGCGTTCGCGGGAGCCGTCCGTGATTAAGCGCCTGACCACCCGCGACCCCGATTTCACCCAGCAACTCGCCGCGCTACTGGCTTTCGAGAACGCCCAGGACGAGAGCATCGAGCGGGCGGTGGCGGAAATCCTCACGGCGGTGCGCACGGTGGGCGACGCCGCGGTGCTGGAGTACACGCGCCGCTTCGACCATCTGCAGGCGAAGGCGATGGTCGAGCTGGAGCTGCCCAAGCGCGAGCTGGAGGCGGCGCTGTTCAACCTGCCGGCTGAACAGCGCGAGGCGCTCGAGCAGGCGGCCACGCGCATCGCCCTCTACCACCAGAAGCAGCTGGCCGCCTCCTGGGAATACACCGAGACCGACGGCACGCGCCTCGGCCAGAAGGTGACGCCGCTCGACCGCGTCGGGCTCTATGTGCCGGGCGGCAAGGCCGCCTATCCCAGCTCGGTGCTGATGAACGCCATCCCGGCCAAGGTGGCCGGCGTCGGCGAGCTGATCATGGTCGTGCCGACGCCGCGCGGCGAGAAGAACGCCCTGGTGCTGGCTGCCGCCGCGCTGGCCGGCGTCGACCGCGTGTTCACCCTCGGCGGCGCGCAGGCGGTGGGCGCGCTGGCCTACGGCACGCAAACGATTCCGCAGGTGGACAAGATCGTCGGCCCCGGCAACGCCTACGTCGCCGCCGCCAAGCGGCGCGTCTTCGGCGTGGTCGGCATCGACATGGTGGCCGGTCCCTCGGAGGTGCTGGTCATCGCCGACGGCTCGACCGACCCGGACTGGGTGGCGATGGACCTCTTCGCCCAGGCTGAGCACGACGAACTGGCGCAGTCGATCCTGCTCTGTCCCGACCCCCGCTTCATCGATGCGGTGGCGAAAAGCATCGAACGGCTGCTGCCCGAGATGCCGCGCAAGGACGTGATTGCCGCCTCCCTTGGCGGCCGCGGCGCCCTCATCCACGTGCGCGACCTGGAGGAGGCCTGCACCATCGCCAACCGGATTTCCCCGGAGCACCTGGAGCTCTCGGTGGCCGATCCGAATGCGTTGGTGGACAGGATCCGCCACGCCGGCGCCATCTTCGTCGGCCGCTACACATCGGAATCGCTCGGCGACTACTGCGCCGGGCCCAACCACGTGCTGCCGACCTCGCGCAGCGCGCGTTTCTCCTCGCCGCTCGGCGTGTACGACTTCCAGAAGCGCACCTCGATCATCGAGGTCTCCGCCGAAGGCGCCGACAAGCTCGGCCGCATCGCCTCCACGCTCGCCCACGGCGAGGGCCTGCAGGCCCACGCGCGGGCGGCGGAACTGCGCCTGAAGAAAGACTGATCCCTCTCCCCGCGGACCAAGGGCGAGTCTGTTGCCTCATGCGCGGCCGCCCTGCGGGTGCCCTTGCGCCGTCGCGCCCGCCGGCCGGGCCTGCAAACTCGCTGCGCTCGGACAGCAGGCCCGGACAGCTCCGGCGAGCACGCAGCCGCGGCGGCGGCCACGAAATCGGCGTCAGCCTCACCCTTGGCCCGCTCCTCCGTAACTATGTTTGGCAGACATAAATGTCAGCCGCAATGATATGACGACGGCAATAGCGTTAAGGAAATAACGTCTTGAGGATTTCCGTATAACAGTGGAATAATCTGCGTGAGGAAATGGACCCTGATTGTCCGATTTAATATGAAGGCAAACAGACCGATATGACCTTCTATACCTCTTTATACGGAAGGATTGGTTACCTAACAATGACATTGATGTGCGTGGTTGTTGGGGCGCTGTTATTGTTCCCATTGCTTACAGAAGGTGTTGTTGCGCTTGTTAATTCATTTTCATCACGCCCGTTCTTTGCTTTTGTTGCTTGGGCGACTCTGCTACTGGTGATGGTTTGGACTTTTGTGTATTCCTTGACCTTATTCATTCGCCCTGGCTGGCGTGTGATTTGCGATCGGGAGGGTATCCAACATCGTGGCCTCTTCAGGGTGATGCGGTTTAAGTGGGCTGAAATTGAATCCTTCCGTTTGAACTATGCAGGCAGCTCCCCCTTGGTATTTTTACAGCTGCGGGTGGCAAAACAAAACAAGAAATCCAAGCGCTATGGTCTGGATGTCTCAGGCATATCACCAAATTACGATAAGCTTTACTCTGTAGTATTTCAGATGGCTCAAAAAGCTAAGGCAAAAGCCCCAACGGGCCTCGTCAGTTTTGATGACCTGGATTTGTAGCGATTCGTTATGCGCTGACAACCAAGATCACTGCACTAAATCTACCGAAGTATTTCCCGAAGCGCAGTAACTAACGCCTGACACTGCGCGTCCGTGCCGACCGTGATGCGCAGGAACTGCTCGATGCGCGGCTGGCGGAAGTGGCGGACGATGATGCGGCGGCTGCGCAGGGCGGCGGCGAGTTCGCCGGCGTCGCGCTGGGGGTGGCGGGCGAAGACGAAGTTGGCGGCGGAGGGCAGCACCTCGAAGCCGAGGGCGGCGAGTTCCTGCACCAGTTTCTCGCGGCTTTTGATAACGGCCTGCCGCGTCCGCTCGAAGTATTCCTTGTCCGCCATCGCCGCCACGGCGCCGGCGATGGCGAGGCGGTCGAGGGGGTAGGAGTTGAAGCTGTTCTTCACCCGTTCCAGTGCCTCGATGAGGTCGGCGTGGCCGACGGCGAAGCCGACGCGCAGGCCGGCCAGCGAGCGAGACTTGGACAGCGTCTGCACCACCAACAGGTTGGGGTATTTCGCCACCAGCGGAATCGCCGTCTCGGCGCCGAAATCCACATAGGCCTCGTCGACCACCACCACCGAATCCGGATTGGCGGCGAGCATTTGCTCGATGGCGGCGAGCGTGACCGCCCGGCCGGTCGGCGCGTTCGGGTTGGGGAAGATGATGCCGCCGTTGGGCCGCGCGTAGTCCGCCGGCCGGATCTCGAAGGCGTCCGTCAGCGGCACGGTTTCATAGGCGACGTCGTAGAGTCCGCAGTACACCGGGTAGAAGCTGTAGGTAATGTCCGGGAACAGCACCGGCCGCTCGTGCTTGAGGAGGCCGAGGAAGACGTGGGCCAGGACCTCGTCGGAACCGTTGCCGACGAAAATTTGCTTCGGCGTCACGCCGAAATAGGCGGCGACGGCCTCCTTGAGGCGGTCGGCGTTCGGGTCCGGGTAGAGGCGCAGGGTATCGCCGGTCTCGGCGCGCAGGGCCTCCAGCACCTTCGGCGAGGGGCCGTAGGGGTTTTCGTTGGTGTTCAGCTTGACCAGGTTCGGCAGCTTGGGCTGCTCGCCCGGAACGTAGGGGGTCAGGCCGCGGACGACGGCGCTCCAGTAACGGCTCATGATCGGTGGCGAAACGCTGCTGCCAGAGGGAAAATCCAATGTTATCATGCAGTCCTGAGTCACTAAATGCTGTAGCAACCGCCATGCGGCAAGCCGAAATCTCGCGCAAGACCCTGGAGACGGAAATCACCGTCCGCATCAACCTCGACGGCAGCGGCCAGTCGAAGCTGGCCACGGGCGTGCCCTTCCTCGAGCACATGCTCGACCAGGTGGCGCGCCACGGCATGATCGACCTCGAGGTTTCCGCCACGGGCGACCTGCACATCGACGCCCACCACACGGTGGAAGACGTCGGCATCACCCTCGGCCAGGCGCTGGCCAAGGCTGTCGGCGACAAGAAGGGCATCCGCCGCTACGGACATGCCTATGTGCCGCTGGATGAGGCCCTGTCGCGCGTGGTGGTCGATTTCTCCGGCCGCCCGGGGCTCACTTTCAACGTCGACTTCAGCCGGGCGATGATCGGCGAGTTCGACGTCGACCTCGCCCAGGAATTCTTCCAGGGCCTGGTCAACCACGCCCAGATCACGCTGCACATCGACAACCTGCGCGGCGAGAATGCCCACCACCAGTGCGAGACGGTGTTCAAGGCTTTCGGCCGGGCGTTGCGCATGGCGGCCGAGGCCGACCCGCGCGCCTCGGGCAGCGTGCCGTCCACCAAGGGAGCGCTCTAGGGCCCTTTCCCGCCGTCCTGCCGGCACTGACTTTTATGAACACCGTCGCTATCGTCGATTACGGCATGGGCAACCTGCGGTCGGTCGCCAAGGCAATCGAGCATGTCGCGCCGCAGGCGCGCGTGCTGGTCACCTCCGACCCCGCGGCGGTGGCCTCGGCGGATCGCGTCGTGGTGCCCGGCCAGGGCGCCATGCCGGACTGCATGCGCGAGCTGGATGCGCGCGGCCTGCGCCCGGCCGTCATCCAGGCGACGAAGGAAAAGCCCTTCCTCGGCATCTGCATCGGCCTGCAGATGCTGTTCGAATCGAGCGAGGAGGGCGACGTGGCCGGCCTCGGGGTGCTGCCCGGGCGCGTGCGCCGCTTTCCGCACGAGCAGATGGCGGCGCCCGACGGCAGCCGCCTGAAAGTGCCGCACATGGGCTGGAACGAGGTCAATCGCGCCGAGCCGCACGCCCTTTGGGAGGGTATTGCCGACGGTTCGCGCTTCTATTTCGTGCATAGCTACTACGTCGAGGCGGGCGAGCCGTCCCTGGTTGCCGCCTTCAGCGTGCATGGCATCCCCTTTACCTGCGCGGTGGCGAAGGATAATATTTTCGCCGTGCAGTTCCATCCCGAAAAAAGCGCCCAGTCCGGCCTGGCCCTGCTGGGCAACTTCATGCGCTGGAAACCCTGACGGCTTTCGACGAGCCGAAATGATTTTTCTCGACCTGTCATAAACCCTATGCTGCTGATACCTGCGATCGACCTCAAGGACGGCCACTGCGTGCGCCTGAAACAGGGCGACATGGACGACGTCACGGTGTTTTCCGAAGACCCGGCGGCAATGGCGCGGCACTGGCTGGCGCAAGGCGCCCGCCGCCTGCACCTGGTGGACCTCAACGGCGCCGTCGCCGGCAAGCCGAAGAACGAAGCGGTGATCAAGTCCATCACCGCCGCGGTGGGCGACGACATACCCGTCCAGCTGGGCGGCGGCATCCGCGACCTCGACACCATCGAGCGCTACCTCGACGACGGCATCACCTACGTCATCATCGGCACGGCAGCGGTGAAGAACCCCGGCTTCCTGCACGATGCCTGCGGCGCCTTCCCCGGCCACATTATCGTCGGACTCGACGCCAAGGACGGCAAGGTGGCGACCGACGGCTGGTCGAAGATGACCGGCCACGACGTCGTCGACCTGGCCAGGAAGTACGAGGATTATGGCGTCGAGGCGGTCGTCTACACCGACATCGGCCGCGACGGCATGCTCAGCGGCGTGAACATCGAGGCGACGGTGCGCCTGGCCCAGGCCCTGCGCATCCCGGTCATTGCCAGCGGCGGCATCGCCAGCATGAAGGACATCAAGGCCCTGTGCAAGGTCGAAGGCGAAGGCATCATGGGCGCCATCACCGGCCGCGCCATCTACGAGGGCACGCTGGACTTCAAGAAGGCCCAGGCCGAGGCGGACAAGCTCTCGAAAGGCGGCAAGTAGGCCGTTGAACCGGCCGCTTCACTCCCCATGCTCGCCAAGCGCATCATTCCCTGCCTCGACGTCAAGGCCGGCCGCGTCGTCAAGGGCATCAACTTCGAGGGCTTGCGCGACGCCGGCGACCCGGTCGAGATCGCGCGCCGCTACGACGAGCAGGGCGCCGACGAGATCACCTTCCTCGACATCACCGCCAGCAGCGACGAGCGCGACATCATCCTCCACATCGTCGAGCAGGTGGCCGAGCAGGTCTTCATCCCCCTGACGGTCGGCGGCGGCGTGCGCGTCGTCGACGACGTGCGGCGTCTGCTCAATGCCGGCGCCGACAAGGTGAGCATGAACACCGCCGCCGTGCTGAATCCGCAGCTGGTGGCGGACGCTTCCGGCAAGGTGGGTTCGCAGTGCATCGTGGTGGCCATCGATGCCAAGCAATCCGGCGACGGCCGCTGGGAGGTGTTCACCCACGGCGGCCGCAAGGGCACCGGACTGGATGCCGTCGACTGGGCGCGCCGCGTGCAGCAGCTGGGCGCCGGCGAGATCCTGCTCACCAGCATGGACCGCGACGGCACCAAGAACGGCTTCGACCTGGCGCTGACGCGCGCGATTTCCGATGCCGTCGACATTCCGGTCATTGCCAGCGGCGGCGTCGGCAACCTGGCGCATCTGGCGGAAGGGGTGCTGGAGGGGCATGCCGACGCGGTGCTGGCGGCGAGCATTTTCCACTACGGCGAATACACCGTGCGCGAGGCCAAGGAGTACATGCGCTCGCGTGGGATCGAGGTAAGGCTATGAGTGCTCTGGACGAGATCAAGTGGGACAAGGACGGCCTGGCGCCAGCTATCGCACAGGATGCCGCCACGGGCGAGATCCTGATGGTCGCCTGGATGAACCGCGAGTCGCTGGAACGCACGCTTGCCTGCGGCGAAGCGGTGTACTGGTCGCGATCGCGCAAGAAGCTCTGGCACAAGGGCGAGGAATCCGGCCACATGCAGAAGGTGCGCGAAATCCGCACCGACTGCGACAACGACGTGCTGCTGCTGAAGATCGAGCAGGTCGGCGGCATCGCCTGCCATACCGGCCGGCGCAGCTGCTTCTTCCAGAAGATCGAGGACGACCGCTGGGTAGCCGCCGATCCGGTGCTGAAGGATCCCAAGGAGATTTACAAATGATCGATTGCCACGTGCTGTACCGCCTGGCCGAGACGCTCAAGGAGCGCCGTGGCGCAGCGCCTGACTCTTCCTACGTCGCCAGCCTCTACCATAAGGGCACCGACGCCATCTGCAAGAAGATCGCCGAGGAAGCCGCCGAAGCCATCATGGCGGCGAAGGACGACGACCGCCTGCACATCGTGCGGGAGACGGCCGACCTGTGGTTCCACAGCCTGGTCCTGCTGACGCATTTCGGCCTCGGCCCGGACGACGTGCTGGCCGAGCTGCACCGCCGCGAGGGGATTTCCGGCATCGACGAGAAAAAGTCTCGAGTGGACGGCTGAGATGAGCGACTGCATCTTCTGCAGGATCGTGCGCGGGGAGATTCCCTCGAAAAAGATCTACGAGGACGAGCATGTCTTCGCCTTCCACGACATCAACCCGATCGCGCCGGTGCATTTCCTGATCATTCCCAAGGCCCACGTGCCTTCGCTCTACGAATGCGAGTCCGGCCACGAGCCGGCGCTGGGCCGCATGCTGGCCCTGGCCGGGCGGCTGGCGCGCGAGCAGGGGGCCACGGACGGCTTCCGCACCATCGTCAACACGGGTCGGGTGGGGCGGCAGGAGGTGTATCATGTGCACCTGCACGTCATCGGCGGCCCGGACGTCCTGCCGGGCATGCTCAAGCGATAGAAACAGAGGAGAGAGGCAATGGGTTCATTCAGCATCTGGCACTGGCTGATCGTTCTGCTGATCATCGTGCTGATATTCGGCACGAAGAAGCTGCGCAACATCGGCCAGGACCTGGGTGGCGCCGTGAAGGGCTTCAAGGACGGCATGAAGGAAGGCACCGCCGAGAAGTCCGCCGAGCCGCCGCAGCAGGTGACCGGCCAGACCATCGAAGGCGAAGTCAAGGAAAAAACCAAATCGTGATTGCCAGGGCGGGCCGGCCTTCGGGCCGACGACGGCAATGACCCTCGCGCTAATGTCGGGCTGAAGCCCGACCCACGATCCCATGTTCGATATCGCTTTTTCCGAGCTGATCGTCATCGCTCTGGTGGCGCTCGTCATCATCGGACCGGAGCGGCTGCCGCGCGTGGCGCGCACCGCCGGACACCTGCTCGGCCGCCTGCAGCGCTACGTCAGCGACGTCAAGGCGGACATCAACCGCGAGATCCAGATCGAGGAACTGAAGAAGATGCAGCAGCAGGTCGAGGAGTCGGCCCGCTCGCTTGAATCCAGCGTGTCGCAGGAATTTTCCAGCATGGAAAGCACGCTCAACCAGTCTCTGGCCCAGGCCGACACGCCGGCCCTTCCCTCCGAGGCGGTGGAGGCCGCTGCGCCTTTCGAGCCGCCGCCACCACCGGAAACCCCGGCTCCGGCGCCGCAGATGGAGCTCGGCTTCGACGCCCGGGAAGCGGCTTCGAAGAAGACTGCCTGAGCACGCACGATGACCGAACAGCAGGACACCTTCATCTCCCACCTGGTCGAGCTGCGGACGCGCCTGATCCGGGCCTTTCTTGCCGTCCTGGTGATTTTTCTCTGCCTGTTTCCCTGGGCCAAGGAACTCTATGCCATCGTGGCGCAACCCCTGCTGACAGCGCTGCCGCAGGGGGGGCAGATGATCGCCACCGACGTGGTCGGCGTTTTCATCGTTCCGATGAAAGTGGCCCTGCTGGTGGCGTTTCTCGCGGCGCTTCCCTATGTGCTTTACCAGGTCTGGGCCTTTGTCGCGCCGGGCCTGTACGCCCATGAGAAGAAGCTGGTCCTGCCGCTGACAGTGGTCAGCGTGCTGCTGTTCTTTCTCGGCATGGCGTTCGCCTACTTCGTCGTCTTCCCGACGGTCTTCAAGTTCATGTCCGCCATGGCGCCGGAGGGGGTTGCCTGGATGACGGACATCGAGAAATACCTGTCCTTCGTCCTCACGACCTTCATCGCCTTCGGTGTCACCTTCGAGGTGCCGGTCGCCGTGATCGTGATGGTGCGGATGGGGCTGGTCAGCATCGCCAAGCTGAAGGAAATCCGGCCCTACGTCATCGTCGGCGCCTTCGTCATCGCGGCGATCTTCACGCCGCCCGATGTGGTGTCCCAGTTCCTGCTCGCGGTGCCCCTCTGCCTGCTCTACGAACTGGGCATCGTGTTCGCCCGCTTCGTCGAGAAGCCGGCGGGCGTGTCCGACTATGTCGCGCCAAGCGACGCGGAGATGGAGCGGGAATTGGACAAGGTGGAAGCCGACTCGAAGAAGAACGGCTGAAGCAAGGCCGCAGGCGGGAGCTCCCCCCGCCGGCTATTCGCGGTTGTTGCGCTGCATCGGCGGCCGCTTGCCGATGCTGACCGGCACATCCAGTTCCTTGGCTTCACGCCGCAGCTTGAACTGGGTCGTCGAACCCGGCGTCAGGGCGGCGATCAGTTCGAGCATGCCCTGCGGGTCCTTGACCGGCTTGCCGCCGACGGCGATCAACACATCGCCCGGACGGATGCCGGCGCGGTCGGCCGGGCTGCCGCGCATGACACCGGCGATGATGGCGCCCTCGCTGGCCGGCAGCTTGAAGGACTCCGCCAGCTCCGGGGTGATTTCCTGCGCCTCGACGCCGATCCAGCCGCGCGTCACCGCGCCGGTCCTGATGATCTGTTCCATGACGCTGCGGGCGATGGAGACGGGAATCGCGAAGCCGATGCCGAGCGAGCCGCCGGTGCGCGAGTAGATCGCGGTGTTGATGCCGACCAGGTTGCCCGCGCTGTCCGTCAGCGCACCGCCGGAATTGCCCGGGTTGATGGCGGCGTCGGTCTGGATGAAGTTCTCGAAGGTGTTGATGCCGAGCTGCGTGCGGCCGAGGGCGCTGACGATGCCGTGGGTCACCGTCTGGCCGACGCCGAAGGGGTTGCCGATGGCCAGCACGACGTCGCCGACGCGCAGCGATTCGGTGGGTGCGAAGGTCACGGCGGGCAGCTTGTCGTCGACCTTGACCTGCAGCACCGCGAGGTCGGTTTCCGGATCAAGCCCGACGATGCGGGCGCGCAGGCGGCGGCCGTCGTTGGTCGCCACCTCGATCTCGTCCATGTTCTCGACGACGTGGTTGTTGGTGAGGATGTAGCCGTCCGCGCTGACGATGACGCCCGAGCCGAGGCCGGACTGGCGCTGCGGCCCGCCGAAGCGGTCTCCGAAGAAATAGCGGAAGACCGGGTCGTCGGCGAAGGGGTGGCGCGGCGTCTTCACTTCCTTGCTGGTGTAGATGTGCACCACCGAGGGCAGCGCCTTTCTGGCCGCATCGGCATAGGAGCCCGCCTTGCGGGCTTCGGCCGCGGCCGGCGTGTCGGGCGCGGCCGCCTCCTGCAGGGACACCACGGCTGGCGCCGGCCTGCCGCCGAGCCAGTCCGGCTTGAGGGTGATCACCACGAACAGGGCGGCGACGCTGACCGTGACGGCCTGGGCGAAAATAAGCCACAATCGATGCATGTGCGTATGACGATTCGAAAGGCAGATGTATGGATAGGAGTGGTTTGGCCGCATACCTCGACGGGCTGCTCGAGGCAGGGCGTTTCCGGGATTATTGCCCAAACGGCCTGCAAGTGGAAGGTCGTGCCGAGGTGCGCCGCATCGTCTGCGGCGTGACGGCCAGCCAGGCCCTGCTCGATGCGGCGCTGGCCATCGATGCCGATGCGGTGCTGGTTCATCACGGCTATTTCTGGCGCGGCGAGGACGGCCGCATCACCGGCATCCGCCGCGCCCGGCTGAAGGCGCTGCTGGAGAACGACGTCAGCCTGTTCGCCTATCACCTGCCGCTGGATGCCCATGCCGAGCTGGGCAACAATGCCCAGTGGGGCGGACTGATGGGCTGGACCGTCGATGGGCGTTTTGCCGAGCAGGACGTCGGCTTTCTCGGCAGCACGGAGGGTACGGCGGAGGAGGTTGCCGACCGGCTGGCGCTCAAGCTGGGCCGCCTGCCGCAACTGGTGGGCGATGCGTCGCGTCAGGTGAAGCGCATCGCCTGGTGCAGCGGCGGAGCGCAGGGGTATTTCGAGCAGGCCATCGCCGCCGGCGCCGATGTGTACGTCAGCGGCGAGATCTCCGAGCAGACCGTGCATTTGGCGCAGGAGTCGGGCGTGCCCTACATCGCCGCCGGCCACCATGCCACCGAGCGCTACGGCGTGCAGGCGCTCGGGGCGCACCTGGCGGAACGCTTCGGCATCGAGTGTCGCTACGTCGAGCTCGACAATCCCGTCTAAGGGCGCCTAGCAGAACGAGGCGTCGCCTCATTCTGCTAGGCGCTCCAGACCGGCCGGGATGATAGCTTGAGGTAAAATGGTTGGATGCTCCAACCATCCCTCGGCCTCGCCATCCTGCTGACAACCCTGGTGGCGCTGGGACCGCTGTCCACCGATCTCTACCTGCCCGCGCTGCCGACCCTGGCCCAGTCCTTCGCCACCGACGCGGCGCGCGTTCAGCTGACGCTCTCGGTGTTTCTCGCCGGCTTCGCCGTCGCCCAGCTCTTCTACGGCCCGCTGTCGGACCGCTACGGACGTCGGCCGGTCATGCTCTTCGGCCTGGCGCTGTACCTCGTCGCCTCCCTGGCCTGCATGCTGGCGCCGAGCATCGATACGCTGATCCTGGCGCGTTTCTTCCAGGCACTGGGCGCCTGTGCCGGGCCGGTGCTGGGCCGTGCCATCGTGCGCGACGTGTATGGGCCGGTGCAGGCGGCGCGCGTGCTCGCCTACATCAGCGGCGCCATGGCCATCGCGCCGATGATCGGGCCGCTGCTCGGCGGCTGGCTGACGGTGTGGTTCGGCTGGCGCGCCAACTTCGCCGTGCTGTCGCTGTTCTCGGCCTTGCAGGTGGCGGCGACCTTCCTGCTTCTGGGCGAGAGCAACGCCCACCGCGATCCCGGCGCGACGAGGCCGCGTCAGATCCTCGGCAATTTCAGCGAGCTGCTGTCGGCGCGCCTCTACCTGGGCTATCTGCTCTGCTTCTCTTTCTCCTACGCCGCACTGTTCTCCTTCATCTCCGGCTCCTCCTTCGTACTGATCGAGCTGTACGGCCTCAGCCCGCAGTGGTACGGGGCGAGCTTCGGTTTCGTCGTCACCGGCTACATTTCCGGCACGATGGCTTCGGGCAGGCTGACGCTGAGGCTGGGCCCGCCGCGCATGGTGCTGATGGGCGCGTTTCTGGGGACCGCGGCCGGTACGCTGATGGCAGCGCTGGCATTGCTGGAGGTGCACAGCGTGTGGGCGATATTGCTGCCGATGTTCGCCTTCATGGTGGCGACCGGACTGGTCATGCCGAATGCCATCGGCGGTGCGCTGGCGCCCTACCCGAAGATGGCCGGGTCGGCATCCGCATTGATGGGTTTCGTGCAGATGTCGCTGTCGGCAGGGGTCGGCATCGCCGTCGGGCACGCCTACGCCGGCACGGCGATTCCGATGGCCGGTGCGATCGCCCTGTGCGGCTGGATGGTGCTGTGGAGCTACTTCTTGCTGGTGCGGCGTTCCGTGCCGGCCTGAAGCTTGCTGCGGATGCGGGTGAGCAGATCGACCAGTTTGGCCGTTTCCGCCGGTGTCATGGCGGCGGCGATGCGCGTTTCATGCTGCTTGATGCGGCGCTTGAGCTGCCTGAGCAGTTTCTCGCCTTCCGCCGTGAGGACCAGGGCATTGGAGCGCCGGTCCGTGGGCGAGGCGCGCCGCTCGACGAGGCCGCGCGCCTCGAGCTGGTCGATCACGGCCACCATGGTCGACCGGTCGAGCTGGGTAGCCGAAGCGAGCAGGCTTTGCGTCATGCCCGGATTGGCGGAGATCAGGACGAGCACGCCGAAGCGTCCCGGCGAGATGTCGAAGTCCTTCAGCTCGGCGGCGAAGTCGCCGAAGACGGCGAGCTGGGCCAGGCGCAACTGGTAGCCGATCAGGCCGGGCAGGAGGTCCAGCTTGAGTTCGACTTTAGATTTGCCCTTGCCGCCTGTTTTCCTCGTCGCGCTCATGTTCGGACTGTTTGGTGTTGGATGCGGGCTGTATTCTAGCGTCTTGGGGCAGAATTGGAGCAAGCCATGAATACCATCATTCCCATGTGGGAATTGCCGTCGGTGCCGGTGGCCGGGAGCGAGGCGCAGTTTCCCGTCCGTCGCATCTATTGCGTCGGCCGCAACTACGCCGAGCACGCGCGCGAGATGGGCGGCAATCCCGACCGCGAGCCGCCGTTCTTTTTCATGAAGCCGGCCGATGCCGCCTTCACCGGCGAGTGCATGGAATACCCGTCGAAGACGGCCGATCTCCAGCACGAGATCGAGCTGGTGGTGGCGCTGTCGCGCGGCGGCCGCGACATTGCCGCCTCCGCCGCGCTCGACTGCGTGTTCGGCTATGCCGTCGGCCTCGACATGACGCGCCGCGACATCCAGGGCGAGCTGAAGGCGAAGGGGCGCTCGTGGGAGATGGGCAAGGCCTTCGACCAGTCGGCGCCGATCTCTTCGATCGTTCCGGCCACCCGCTGCGGCCATCCGCAGCGCGGCGCCATCACCCTTGCGGTGAATAGTCAGTCCCGCCAGCACGGCGACCTGGCCGACATGATCTGGCCGGTGGCCGACATCATCGCCAACCTGTCCGGCTATGTGGCGCTGCAGCCGGGCGACCTCATTTTCACCGGCACGCCGGCCGGCGTCGGGCGGGTGGTGCCGGGCGACCGGTTGGAAGGCGGCATCGAAGGCGTGGGCACCTTGGCCGTGACGATTGGCGGTAAGATGGCGACCGCACGAACATGAAACAGCCCTGCCCGAAACGCCAAATCTTCGAACACCTCGCCCGCGTCGGCAAGGGGCTGGCGCACGCGTCGCGGCTGGACCTGCTCAATGCCCTGGCGCAGGGCGAGCGCAGCGTCGATGCGCTCGCCAAGGTGTGCGGCATGCCGATTCCCAACGCCTCGCATCACCTGCTGATTCTCAAGGATTGCGGGCTGGCCGCCTCGCGCAAGGAGGGCTTGCAGGTTTTCTACCGGCTGGCTTTGCCCGAGGTGGCCACGGCGTATGCCGCCGTGCGGCGCATAGCCGAGCAGCAGCTTGCCGAGGTGGATCGGATCGTGCGCGAGAACTTCGAGTCGCGCGATGCGCTGCAGCCGGTGCGGCGCGAGGAACTGCTCAAGATGGCGCGCCGCGGCGAAGCGATGGTGATCGACGTGCGCCCGGCCGAGGAATATGCCGCCGGCCACATCGCCGGCGCCGTCAGCATGCCGCTCGATGCCCTGCCGCGCTTTCTCAAGAAGCTGCCGAAGGAGCAGGACATCGTCGCCTACTGCCGCGGCCCCTACTGCATGCTGGCCATCGAGGCGGTGGAGAAGCTGCGAAAGAAAGGCTTTCGCGCGCGCCGGCTGGAGGACGGCTTCCCCGAGTGGAAGGCCGAGCGCCTGCCGGTTGCCGTCATTTCGGGGGGCGCGCGCCGGGACGCTTCGGGGTAGGCCTCCAGATGACCGCGATCACGCCGAATTTCGTGCTGTAGGCCTTGGCACGAAGCTTGCCGAGCGTGACGGGCCTGCCGCCATCCGGCAACGCCGTCAGCACCAGTTCCGTCAGTTCGTCCTCGGTCGGATGGACCGTGCCCTGCGACTGCCAGACCTTGATGCCGCCGCAGCCGTCGCGGTCGAGGAGCAGCGCCCTGTCCGGCCCGAGAGCCGGCAGGCGGATGAGCACGCCATAGGACGTGTCGTAGGCCCGCGCCAGCCCGGCAGAGGTCACGACATTCCTGCCCCCTTCTGGAGTCGCGCTGGCTTCCAGGGCGAGAAGCTCGTCGTCGCCGAGCGGGGACGGGTCTCCCGCATGCCAGACCCGATAGCGGCCGTCCGGCTGGAGCTGGACGAGCAGCGCCGTATCCTCGGCGGCGGCGGGCAGGGCGAGTGCGGCGATGGCGACTGCGACAAGGCGGAACAATCCCCTCAGCGTCCCTGAGTGGGCTGCGGCCGGGGTGGAGTGGGCATGGCTTGCCATCGTTCCGCTGCGATCCTATTCTTCAAAAGATCTTTTGAATATGTTACTCCATGCCCGGGGGGCAGTCATGAAACGCATCACCGTCATCGGCACCGGTTTCGCCGCGCTTTCCGCGGTGCGCAGGCTGCGGCAGCTCGACCGCCAGGTCGAGATCACCGTCATCGGGCCGCGGCCCGAACTGGTCTTCCTGCCCAGCCTGATCTGGATTCCCTCCGGCCAGCGCAAGGCCGGGGACTTGCGCATATCGTTGCAGGAGTTTTTCCGAAAAAGCGACATCCGCTTTCATGCCGGGGAGGCGACCGGCCTGGAGAACGGCGGCCGCACCGTGCTGACTTCGGCCGGGCCGGTGGACAACGACGGCCTGATCGTCGCCTGCGGCGGGCGCTTCATCAAGAAGCTGCCGGGCATCGAACACGCCATCCTGCCCTGCGAAGGCATCGTGGCGGCGGAGCGCCTGCGCGACCGGGTTCAGGCGATGCAGGAGGGTGCCATCGCACTCGGCTTCGCCGGCAACCCGAACGAGCCCTCGGCCATGCGCGGCGGGCCGATCTTCGAGTTTCTTTTCGGCCTCGACACGCAACTCAGGCGCGAAGGCCGGCGCGACAGGATTCGGCTGACGTTCTTCAATCCCATGCCGAATCCGGGCAACCGCCTCGGCGAGAAGGCGGTGCAGCGCCTGCTCGCCGAGATGAAGCGCCGCGACATCGCCACCCATCTCGGCCACAAGATGGCCGGTTTCGAGGCCGGCAAGGTGAAAACCGAAGGCGGCGAATTCCCCGCCGACCTCATCGTCTTCATGCCGGGCCTCACCGGCAACGCCTGGTTCGACAACACCGACCTGCCGCGCTCGCCGGGCGGGCTGATCAAGGCCGACGCGCAGTGCCGGGTCGAGGGGCGCGAGCGGGTCTACGTGGCGGGCGATGCCGGCAGCTTTCCCGGCCCCGACTGGATGCCGAAGCAGGCGCACATGGCCGATCTCCAGGCGGAGACGGCGGCAGAGAACCTGCTGGCCGAGATGAAGGGCGAGACTGCAGACAAGACGTTCAAAGTCGAACTGCTGTGCATCGTCGACACGCTCGATTCGGGTATGCTGGTCAAGCGCACGCCCGATGGCAGCCTGGCGCTGCCGCCGCTCGGCCTGATGCACAACGCCAAGGCCTTCTTCGAGTCCTGGTACCTGCGGCGCTACCGCTGACCTGCGAGCGGCTCGCGCAGCACCCTGACCAGGTGGCGCGCGATTTCCCCCGGCGTGCGCTTGCCCGGGCGGTACCAGGTGCGCGTCCAGTTGAGCGCGCCGAGCAGCTGCAGGCGCAGCAGGTGGCGGTCGACGCCGGCCGGCAACGGCAGCGCCTCGATCAGTCGCCGATAAAGCGTCTCGAAGCGGTCGCGCTCGGCGCGCAGTTGCCGTTGCATTTCCGGAGAATTGAAGAGGAACAGGCTCGCGCCGGTCCATACCGTCAGGTCGTTGCCGGAGACCAGGTGCTGGATGTGCACCGTGCAGGCGGCCTCCAGCCGCTGCCAGGGGTCGCGTGCCGCGGCGATCGCCGCCTCGACGGCGCGCGCCACCTCGCGCATGCCGGCGGTATGGGCGGCGACGAACAGGTCGTCCTTCGAGGCGAAGTGGTAGTACACCGAGCCGGGCTGGATGCCGGCGGCCTGGGCGATGTCGCGGATTGAGGTGCGGGCGAAGCCCTTGCGGCTGAACTCGCGCGCCGCCACCGCCAGCAGGTGCTCGCGCGCCAGGAGCGGCGCTTCCCCCGCCAATACGCCGCCACGGCGGGCGCCGATGCGCTCGAGCGCGGCCTTCTGCGCGGCGTTCAGGCGCGCCGGCCCCAGCTTCCTCAGCGCGGCGGCGCGCTTCGCCGCGGTCTCGAGATGGTGGCGCTGCCAGATCCAGCGCACCCCGGCGGCCGAGACCTTGAGCCCCTTGTCCGCAATCGCCCCGGCCACGCGCGCCTGGCCCCATTCGGGGTGCTCATGGGCGTGGCGCAGCACGGCGCGCTCGACTTCCTGGCGACGGCTGGCAGGGGTGGGGGGCTTGGCCATGCGCGCACTCTAGCCCAAAACTAACTAACCTAACAACTGTTTGACAAAGTTAGTTTTGGCGGCGTAAGGTGGCATCGCGTTGTGGCGACGACCACAAAAAGAACGCACACCAATAACGAGGAGGAGACAAATGCGTATCCGCAAACTGGCTGTATTGCTGTCCACCCTGTGCGCCGCCGGCGCGGCGCTGGCCGACATCACCATCGGCGTCAGCGTGTCGGCCACCGGCCCGGCCGCTTCCCTGGGCATTCCCGAGAAGAACACCGTCGCCCTGCTGCCGCAGACCATCGCCGGCGAGAAGGTGAAATGGGTGGTGCTCGACGACGCCACCGACACGACCACGGCGGTGAAGAACGCGCGCAAGTTCGTTTCCGAGGACAAGGCCGACGTGCTCATCGCCGCCACCGCCACGCCGACCTCGGTGGCGATCCTCGAGGTGGCCTTCGAGACGAAGACGCCGCAGATCGCCATGGCGCCGGTGCCGCCGGCCGGCGAGAAGTCGGCCTGGATCTTCTCGACGCCGCAGAGCTTCGGCCTGATGGCCACCGCCATCGTCGACCACATGGCGGCGAACGGCGTGAAGACCGTCGGCTTCATCGGCTATGCCGATCCCTATGGTGAACTCTGGCTGAAGGCCATGCAGGGCGCGGCCGAGCCGAAAGGCATCAAGCTCGTCGCCGTAGAGCGCTACCAGCGCAACGACACCAGCGTCGCCGGCCAGGCGCTCAAGCTGCTCTCGGCGAATCCGGATGCGGTGCTCGTCGCCGGCTCCGGGACGCCGGCGGTGCTGCCGCAGTCGACCCTGGTCGAGCGCGGCTACAAGGGCAAGTTCTACCAGACGCACGGCATCGCCAACCGCGACTTCCTGCGCGTCGGCGGCAAGAACGTCGAGGGCACGATCTTCCCGGTGGGACCGATGCTGCTGGCCGAACAGCTGCCCGATTCGCATCCGTCGAAGAAGCCGGCGCTCGACTACGTCAAGCTCTACGAGGGCGCGCACGGTCCGAACAGCCGCAGCACCTTCGGCGCCCACGCCTACGACGCCTACCTGCTGCTCACCCGCGTCGTGCCGGAGGCCATGAAGAAGGCCAAGCCGGGCACCCCGGAGTTCCGCGCCGCCCTGCGCGAGGCGCTGGAGAACGTCAAGGAGCTGCCCGCCGCCCACGGCGTGTTCAGCATGTCGCCGACCAACCACAACGGCTTCGACGCCCGCGCCGCCATCATGGCGACCGTGGCCAACGGCGACTGGAAGCTGCTGAAGTGAGCAAGGCGCCGTTTGCCAGCCTGCACTTCGCGCCGGCAGCGGTCGAGGTCGACCGGCGCGCCGACGGCGCGCTGGTGCTGCGCTCTCCGCAGAAACTGGTGGCCTATGCGCGCTGCCTAGGCGAGCACCTCGAACGCTGGGCGCGGGAAGCGCCGGAGCGCTGCTTCCTCGCCGAGCGTGTTGGCGCCGACTGGCGCCGGCTGACTTACGGCGAGGCGCTGGCCGAGGCCCGCGCCATCGGCGCCGCGCTGCTGGCGCGCGGCCTTTCGGCCGAACGGCCGGCGATGGTGCTCTCGGACAATGCCATCGACCATGCCCTGCTGATGCTCGGCGCCCTGCACGTCGGCGTGCCGATCGCTCCCATTTCGCCGGCGTATTCCCTGATGTCGAAGGACTATGCCAAGGTGAAGGCCATCGCCGGGCTGCTCCAGCCCGGTCTGGTGTATGCCGCCGACGGCGCCAAGTTCGCCAGCGTGCTGCAGGCGGTGGACTTTGGCGGCGCCGAGATCGTGCTCGGCGCCAATCCGCCGGCCGGGCTGAAGGCGACCGCCTTTGCCGACCTGCGCCAGGCGCCGGGGGCGGAGGTGGACCGCGCCTACGCGGCGGTCGGTCCCGACAGCGTGGCGAAGTTCCTGTTCACCTCCGGCTCGACCGGCGAGCCGAAAGGCGTCATCAATACCCAGCGCATGCTCTGCTCGAACCAGCAGGCCATCGCACAGGTCTGGCCCTTCCTCGCCGAGACGCCGCCGGTGATCGTCGACTGGCTGCCGTGGAACCACACCTTCGGCGCCAACCACAACTTCAACATGGTGCTGCGAAACGGCGGCACGCTCTACATCGACGACGGCAAGCCGGTGCCCGGCCTCATCGAGAAGACCGTGGCCAACCTGCGCGAGGTGTCGCCGACCCTCTACTTCAACGTGCCGCGCGGCTTCGACGCGCTGATTCCCTTCCTGGAGAAGGACGCCGCGCTGCGCAAGAGCTTCTTCCGCGACCTGCAGATGATTTTTTACGCCGCCGCCGCCCTGCCGCAGAACCTGTGGGAGAAGCTGGAAGACCTCTCGGTGCAGGAGCGCGGCAAGCGCACGGTGATGGTGTCGGCCTGGGGCGCGACGGAAACCGCGCCGATGGTGACCACGGTGCACTTCGAGATCGACCGTGCCGGCGTCATCGGCCTGCCGGCGCCCGGCACCGAGGTGAAGCTGGTGCCGAACGAGAACAAGCTGGAGCTGCGCGTGCGCGGCCCCAACGTCACGCCCGGCTACTGGAAGCGGGCGGACCTGACGCAGGCGGCCTTCGACGAGGAAGGCTTCTACCGCATCGGCGACGCCGGCCGCTTCGCCGATCCCAAGGAACCGGCAAAGGGCATCGAGTTCGACGGCCGCATCGCCGAGGACTTCAAGCTGATGAGCGGCGTCTGGGTGCATGTCGGGGCGATTCGGGTCAAGGCGCTCGCTGCCCTGGCACCCGTGGCGCAAGACCTCGTCGTCACCGGGCACGACCGCGAGGAGGCCGGTTTCCTCGTCTTCGCCAATCCGCCGGGCTGCCGCGGCCTCTGCCCGGACCTGCCGGCGGACGCGCCGCTGGAGCAGGTGCTGGCCGACGCGCGCGTCGCCGCGCGCCTGAAGGAGGGCATGGCGAAGTTGAAGCAGGAGGGCGGCGGCAGCTCGACCTACGCCACGCGCGCGCTGCTGATGGCGGAGCCGCCGTCGATCGACGCCAACGAGATCACCGACAAGGGCTACATCAACCAGCGTGCCGTGCTTTCGCGCCGCGCTGCACTGGTCGCGCGTTTGTATGCGGAGCCTCACGACGTCTCGGTGATAGCGATCTAAAAGTCAGTCCCCACGGTACGGCGAGATGCCTCCCGAAAGCGGAGGACGGGGACGGTTTGACCGAATTTTTTGCAGGAGCCATGAAATGAGCGAACTGGTCAGCGTTTCGATGCAGGGCGACATCGCCGTCGTCACGGTCGACAGCCCTCCCGTCAACACCCTCTCGCGCGACGTGCGCGCCGGACTCAAGGCCGCCTTCGCCTCGCTGCGCGGCAATGCCGCCGCGAAGGGCGTCGTGCTGGCCTGCGCCGGCAAGACCTTTCTTTCCGGCGGCGACATGCGCGAATTCGAGACCGGCGTGCAGGAACCCGGCTACCACGAGGTGCTGCGCCTGATCGAGGATAGCGAAGTGCCGGTGGTGGCGGCGCTCTACGGCACCGTGATGGGCGGCGGCCTTGAGACCGCCCTCGCCTGCCACTACCGCGTCGTGCAGCAAGGAACGAAGCTCGGCCTGCCGGAGATCACCCTCGGCATCATTCCCGGCGCCGGCGGCACGCAGCGCATGCCGCGCCTGGTCGGCCTCGAGCCGGCGCTCGACATGATGCTCTCCGGCAAGCCGCTGTCCGCGGCCGAGGCGGTGAAAGTCAGCCTGGCCGACACGGCGGTCGCTGGCGACGTCACCGCCGCGGCCGTCGCCTATGCGCGCGAGCTCGTCGCCGGGGGCCGCGGCCCGCGCCGCACGCGCGAGATGCCCGTCGCCGGCGCGGACAGGGCGGGCGAGATCCTCGCCGCGCGCCGCGCCCAGCTCGGCAAGGCGTTCAGGAACCGCAACTCGCCGCATGTCCTGCTCGACGCCGTGCAGGCCGCGGTCGATCTGCCCTTCGACGCCGGCATCGCCCGCGAGCGCGAACTGTCGAACCAGGTCGAGCGCGCCGTCGAGGGCCGTGCCTACCGCCACCTCTTCTTCGCCGAGCGCGAGCTGCGCAGGATCCCCGGCCTTTCGGCCGACGTGAAATCGCGCAAGGTCGCCAAGGTCGGCATCGTCGGCGCCGGCACCATGGGCGGCGGCATCAGTATGTGCTTCGCCAACGCCGGCATCCCGGTGACCATCGTCGACGCCAAGCAGGAGGCGCTCGACCGTGGCCTCGCCACCATCCGCAAGAACTACGAGCGCTCGGTGTCGCGCGGCAGCCTGAAGCCGGAACAGCTGGAGCAGCGCATGGCGCTGATCCAGCCGTCGCTCGACTACGACGTGCTGGGCGATGCCGACCTCGTCATCGAGGCGGTGTTCGAGAACATGAAGCTGAAGAAGGAGATCTTCGCGAAGCTGGATGCCGTGGCGAAACCCGGCGCCATCCTCGGCACCAACACTTCGACGCTGGACATCGACGAGATCGCAGCCGTGACGAAGCGGCCGCAGGACGTCATCGGCCTGCATTTCTTCAGCCCCGCCAACGTCATGCGCCTGCTGGAGATCGTGCAGTGCGCGAAGACCGCGCCCGACGTGGTGATGACCGCGCTCGACATCGCGAAGACCATCAAGAAGGTCGGCGTCGTCGCCAGGGTCTGCTACGGCTTCATCGGCAACCGCATGATGGACCCCTACGGCCGCGAGGCCGAGCGCTGCGTCATGGAGGGCGCCACGCCGGAGGAGGTCGACGCCGCGCTGGAAGGCTTCGGCATGGCGATGGGCATCCTCGCCGTGTACGACATGGCCGGCGTGGACATCGGCCACCTCACCCGCGTCGAGCGCGCCCATCTCCTTCCTGACGACCCGAGCTTCTACCGGCCCTCGGCCATGCTCACCGAACGCGGCTGGCTCGGCCAGAAGAGCGGCCGCGGCTACTATCGCTACGAGGGCGGCAAGCGCACGCCCGACCCCGAGGTGGTAGCCTTGGTCCGCGAGGAGGCGGCGCGCCTCGGCGTGCCGCAGCGGAAACCTTCGCAGCAGGAAATCCAGGAGCGCTGCCTCTACGCCATGATCAACGAGGGTGCGCGCATCCTCGAGGAGGGCGTCGCCTGTCGTGCCTCGGACATCGACATCGTCTACACCGCCGGCTACGGCTTCCCGGGCTACCGCGGCGGCCCGATGTTCTACGCCGACACGATCGGACTGAAGGTCATTTACGACCGGATCCTGGCGTTCCGGGAAACGCTCGATCCGCAATATTGGCAGCCGGCCCCGCTGCTGGAAAAGCTCGCCGCCGCGGGTTCCAGCTTCGCGCAATGGCAAGCCGAAAGGAAGGTGTGATCATGAAGGCATTCATCCCCTACGGCGCCTATTGGTCCACCCCCTTCGCCAAGTGGCAGGGATCGCTCGCCAACCTGAACAGCATCCGCCTCGCCGCCGCGGTCGGCCGGCAGGTCTTCGAGGCGAAGCGCATTCCCGGCGAACTCGTTGACCTGGGCCTTCTCGGCATCACCAACATCCAGCACGGCAGCTTCTACGGACTGCCCTGGCTCACCGGCATGATGGGCCTGGAAAACGTGCCCGGCCCGACGGTGCAGCAGGCCTGCGCCACCAGCGCGCGGGTGCTGCAGATGGCGGCGCAGGAAGTCGGCGCCGGCAGCGCGCGCTGCGCCCTCGTCGTCACGGCGGACCGTTGCTCGAACGGCCCCATCGTCTACTACCCGGACGCCTCGGCGCCGGGCGGCAGCGGGCACAGCGAGAAATGGGTGCTCGACAACTTCGCCCACGATCCCCACGCGAAGAACGCCATGATCGACACGGCGGAGAACGTCGCGGCGCGCTTCAAGGTGGGCGCTGCCGAGCAGGCCGAGGTCACGCTGGCGCGCTACGCCCAATACCAGGCGGCGCTCGCCGACGACCGCGCCTTCCAGCGCCGCTACATGGCCGAGGCGCCGATCACCGATTCGGGTTTCCGCAAGCAGACCGGCGTCCTGGCGGCGGACGAGGGCATCTTCCCGACCACCGTGGAGGGGCTGGCGAAGCTGAAGCCGGTCAAGCCGGGCGGCACGGTGAGCTTCGGCACGCAGACCCATCCGGCCGACGGCAACGCCGGCGTGATCGTCACCACGCGGGAGCTGGCGCGCGAGCTGTCGGCCGACAAGGGGATGGAGGTCGAACTGCTCGGCTTCGGCCAGGCGCGGGTGGAGAAGGGCTTCATGCCAATGGCGCCGGCGCCGGCCGCGCAGGCCGCGCTGAAGCAGGCAGGCCTCGCCATGAAGGACGTCGACGCGGTGAAGACGCACAACCCCTTCGCCGTGAACGACATCGCCTTCGCCCGCGAGACCGGCTTCCCGCTGGAGAAGATGAACAACTTCGGCTGCTCGTTGATCTGGGGCCATCCGCAGGGCCCCACCGGCCTGCGCTCGGTGATCGAGCTGATCGAGGAACTGGCGCTGCGCGGCGGCGGGACGGGTCTCTTCACCGGCTGCGCCGCCGGCGATTCCGGCATGGCGGTGGTGCTGCGGGTCTCAGGTGCCTAGAAAGGGTAGGGCCACTCGTCGCTGGCGTCGGTGAACAGGCTGGCGACGAGGCGGCGCAGCCACTTGTTCTTCGGATCGTGGTGGGCGTTGCGGTGCCAGTGCTGCCGGAGTTCGATGCGTGGAATCGGCAGGGGCGGCTCCATCACCTTGATGTTGGCACCCGCCTGCGAGAAGAACAGTCCGATGGCGTGCGGCAGGGTCACCACCAGGTCGGTCTTGCCGATGATGGTCGGGATGCTCATGAAGTGCGGCGTCAGCAGGACGATGCGCCGCGCGATCTTCTTCCGTTCCAGATATTTCTCGAAGATCTCCTGGCTGCGCCCTTCGGCGCGCACCACGGCATGTCCCAATGACAGGAACTGCTCCAGCGTCAGCTTGCGGCCGCGGATCGGATGGTCGGCGCGCAGCAGGCAGACGAAGCGGTGGGTGAACAGGCGCTGCTGGAAGAAGGCGCTCGACTTGAGGTCCGGGAAGTAGCCGACGGCGAGGTCGGCCTCGCCGCTCTCCAGCGCCTGCTCGAGCCGCGCCGGCGGCAGCGACACCGAGCGCACCACGGCGTGCGGCGCCTCGCGCTGCAGGCTTTCCAGGATCTTCGGCAGGAACACCATCTCGCCGACGTCGGACATGGCGATGGTGAACGTCGCCGACGTGGTTGCCGGATCGAAGCTCGCTTCCGAGAGGACGTCGTCGGCGATGCGCGCCAGCACCTCGCGCGCGCCGGCGGCCAGCGCGTGGGCGCGCGCGGTCGGCGACATGCCGCGCGCGGTGCGCACGAAGAGCGGTTCGCCGAAGGCCTTGCGCAGGCGCGCCAGCGCCGCGCTCATCGCCGGCTGGCTCATGCCGAGGGCTTGCGCCGCGCGGCCGACGCTGCCGGCGTCGTAGAGCGCGACGACCACGCGGAGCAGGTTCAGATCGAAGTCTTTCATCATGCAATATTACCAAAACTGATAATGCGTATTGCCCCGGCGGTCTTGCTGACGCTCGGAGCGATCCCGTCTAATGCCCGCACAACAAACGCGGTCAAGCCGCGAACAACGAGGAGGAGACATGAGCAGAGGAGGAATCCTGGGCTGGTTCATGGGCGCGTGCGCCCTTGCGCCGGCCGCGGCCGCGGCACCGGCATCCGCCAACCTGACGGTGGCCCAGATCGCCCCGATGAGCGGTCCCATCGGCGAGGAAGGCAAGGCCTACAACCTCGGCATCCGCATCGCCATCGACGCGCTCAACGCCCGCGGCGGTCTGCACGGGCAGAAAGTCGTCCTCAACACGCTGGACGACGAGTACAAGCCCGACCTTACGGTGGAGCTCATCCGCAAGGAGGCGGCCGGCAAGACCCTTGCCCTCCTGCTGCCGGTCGGCTCCCCGTCGATGTCGCGCGTCCTCAAGGATAAGGTGGTCGATTCGGTGCGCATGCCGATCATCGGCGTGATTCCCGGCGCGGAGCCCCTTCGCAATCCTCCCAATCCCTATGTGTTCCATGTGCGCGCCGGCGACCAGGACCAGTATCGCCGCATCGTCGAGCATGGCCTGACCATCGGCATGAAACGGGTCGCCGTAGTGTATGCCGACATTCCCTTCGGCAAGGCCGGCCTGGCCGAGGTTGAACGCCTGCTCAGGGCGGGAGGCAAGGAGGTGGCCGTGTCGGCCGCCTTTCCGATCGGCGCCAGCATCGATTTTTCCGCGGCGCTGGCGGCGTTGCGGCAGGCCGTTCCCGATGTCGTCATCCTCATCAGTCCGGCGCAGCCGGCCGGCCAGTTCGTGAAGCAGTATCGCGCGACCGGCATGGCCTCGCCGGTGATGACTTTGTCGTATGGCACGGCGGAAGCGATCTGCCGCATCGCCGGCAACGAGATGGCGCGCGGTGTCGGCATCGCCCAGGTGTTCCCCAACGCGGCGAGCCCGACGGTTCCCGTGTCGAGGCGTTTCCAGGAAGACTTCCAGCGCTTCGGCGGCGCAGGGGCCTTGCCGACGCAAAGCCATTTCGAGGGATACGTCACCACCCAGGTGCTGATCGAGGGGCTGCGCCGGGCCGGAACCGTGCCGACGCGCGAAAAGCTGCTGCAGGCGCTCGAATCGATGCGGGATACGGACGTCGGCGGATTCATGGTGGATTTTTCCGCCACGCGCCGCACCGGATCGCGTTTTGTCGATATCGGCATCATCAGCAACAACTGCAAGCTGGTTTTCTGAACCGGCCTTGGATCGGGTGCGCGAGGCATCCACTTCACAACGAATCGGGAATGACATGAATGCTGCCGACTTGCTGCTCCGGGGAAATGCCGGATCAGTCGCAATCCTCGATGCCGACGGGCAACTGACCTATGCCGAACTGCGTGGCCGCGTCGGGCGGGCCGCCGCGGCGTGGGCGGCGCGGGGCCTGCGCCCCGGCGAGCGCTGTGTGCTCGGCCTGGCCGACGGCGCCGACTGGGTCGTCGCCTTCCTCGGGCTCGTCTGGATGGGCGGCATTCCCATTGCCGTCAGCCCGCGCACCGAGGTGGCCCTGATCCGCGACCTCATCGCCGATTCCGGCGCCGTCGCCCTGCTGCTCGAGAACGAGACGGCGCTGGCCGTAGCCGACGCCCGGGCGATGGGCCGGGGCGCCTGGCAGCGCCTGCTCGAGGAGACGGCCGGGACGGCGCCGCTGCATCAGGCCCAGGAGGACGATCCGGCCTTCTGGCTGTATTCCTCCGGCACCACCGGCAAGCCGAAGGGCATCATCCACGCGCACCGTGCCGCCGCCCGGGCCGACGTCTTCGCCCGCGAGATCCTCGGCGCCACTGCGCAGGACCGTTTCTACTCCACCTCCAAGCTGTTCTTCGCCTACCCGCTGGCGAACGCGCTGTTCGCCGGTCTCCGCCTGGGTGCCAGCGTCGTGCTGGATGCCGAGTGGCCCAACCCCGAGCGGGTGGCGCGGCTCGTTTCGCAGCATCGGCCGACGCTGTTCTTCAGCGTGCCGACGCTGTACCGGCGCCTGGTCGAGGCAGAAGTGTCCTTCGCCGGCGTGCGTCGCGCCGTCTCCGCCGGCGAGGCCTGCCCGCCCGACGTCGCCGCGGCCTGGCGGGACCGGACCGGTGTGCCGCTGGTGAACGGCTACGGCACGACGGAGACGCTGTCGCTGGTGCTCTACCGCACGGCGGAGATGGCCGGCGCGCAGCCGACGCCGCTGACGCAGGCGCGGGTCGATGCGGAGGAGGCCGGCGGCCGCGACGGCACCGTGCGCCTGTGGTTCTCCCACCCGGCCGTGGCACTCGGCTATTCGCGCGTGGTGACGCACGACAGCGCGCGCTTCGGCGGAAACGGCTTTTCGCCCGGCGACCTGTTCCGGCCGGCCGGGCCGGACGGCGGCGACGGCTGGAGCTTCGCCGGACGCTCCGACCAGTTGCTCAAGGTATTCGGCCGCTGGGTGGATACCGTCGCGCTGGAACAGACGCTGGCGACCCGCCTGCAGGGCGTGGCGCGCGAATCCTGCGTGGTGCCGCGCGGCAGCGAGAACGAGGATACGATTGCCCTCCACCTGTTCGTGGTGCCGGGCGAGGCGGGCGAAGCCACCGCTCGGACCGCCGCCGCGGAGGCCATCGCGGACCTGCCGGCCTACCAGCGGCCCTCGGAGATCCACGTCATCGCCGAGTTGCCGCGCACCGAGACCGGCAAGCTGCGGCGCGGGGCGCTGAAGGCGCTGGCGACTTGAGCAAGATTGTTGCAAGTCCAACAAAATCCGCGTAGCTTTCCACCGGTAAAAAAGGGAGCGCCATGCTGAGAAACACCCTGGCCATCCGCATCGAGTGGGGAGACTGCGATCCGGCGGCAATTACTTTCTACCCGAATTATTTCCGCTGGTTCGATCAGGGCACGTGGCGCCTGTTCGAGGTCGCGGGCTTTTATCCGGGCGACCTGATCCGCGACCGCGGCGTCTATCTCCCGCTGGTGGACGCCGGCGCGAAGTTCCGCCGTCCCGGCCACATGGGCGACGACCTGCTACAGGAAAGCTGGGTCGCGGAGTGGCGCGAGAAGATGTTCCTGGTGAAGCACGTGGTGCGCTGCGGCGACGAGGTGCTGCTGGAAGGCTCCGAGCTGCGCGCCTGGGTGGTGAAGCACCCGGACGATCCGCGCCGCTTCCAGCCGCAGCCGATTCCGCCGGAAGTGCGGGCGGCGCTGGGCGAACAATAAGAAACGTACAAAAGGAGGAGGAGAAATAGTGCAGGAAGCGTCTTCGAGCGCGACGCCGGGCGGCGGCTTCGGTCCCTTCGGCCGGGCGCTGCTGGCGGTGTCGAAATGGACGGCCATCGCCGGCGGCGGGGTGTTCGCCTTGCTGGTCGCGATGTCGGTTGTCTCCATCGTCGGACGGAAAGTCGCCAGCGCGCCGGTGCCTGGCGATGTCGAACTCCTGCAGCTGTGCGCGGCCTTCGCCTCGGCCACCTTTTTTGCTTACACCCATCTCGTGCACGGCGACGTCAAGGTGGATTTCTTCACTACGCGCCTGTCGGCCGCCAAGCGTGCCTTCCTCGATGCCATGGGCTCGCTGCTGGTCGGCCTGTTCGGCGCGCTGATTGCCTGGCGCGCCTGGGCCGGCGCCATGACGGTGAAGGAGGCGGGAGAAACTTCGGCCATCCTCGAGCTGCCGGTGTGGATCGCCCAGGCGCTGATGGTGCCCAGCTTCGTCCTGCTGGCGCTGGCCGGCTTCTACATGTGCGCCCACACCTGGGCGCAGCGCGGGGCGAAGCGATGAGCGGCACCTCGGTCGGCTTCATCATCTTCGGCATCCTGCTGTTGCTGCTGGTGTTGCGCGTGCCGATCGGCATCGCCATGTTCATGTGCGGCGCCGGCGGCTATCTCTACCTGCTGGGCGGCGAGACCCTGCCGCTGCTCAATTCGCTGAAGAACCTGGCCTACGCGCGGCTCTCCAACTACGACCTGGTGGTGATCCCGCTGTTTTTGCTGATGGGCCAGTTCGCCACGCACGGCGGCCTCTCCAAGCTGCTGTTCCATTTCGTCAGCGCCTTCCTCGGTCACCGCAAGGGCGGCATCGCCATGGCCTCGATCGGCGCCTGCGCCGGCTTCGGCGCCATCTGCGGCTCTTCGCTGGCGACCGCCGCCACCATGGGCCAGGTGGCGCTGCCGGAACTGCGCCGCTTCGGCTATTCCGGCTCGCTCGCCACCGGCGCGCTGGCGGCGGGCGGCACGCTCGGCATCATGATCCCGCCCTCGGTGCCGCTGGTGATCTACGCCATCCTGACGCAGGAATCCATCGGCAAGCTGTTCATGGCGGCCGTGATCCCCGGCATCATCGCCATGCTCGGCTACATGATCGTGGTGCAGATCGTCGTGCACCTGAATCCGGCTGCCGGCCCGGCCGGCCCGCGCGTGCCCTGGCCGGAGCGCCTGAAGAGCCTGCTCGCCGTCCTGCCGGTGCTGCTGGTGTTCGTGGTGGTGATCGTCGGCATCTACGGCGGCTGGGCCAACCCGACCGAGGCGGCCTCGATCGGCGCGGCGGCCTGCGGCGTGCTGGCGCTTTTCTCCGGCAACTTCGGCCTGGTCCAGCTCAAGCACAGCCTGCTCGGAACGGCGCAGGCGACCGCCATGATCTTTCTGGTGCTGCTCGGCGCCGACATGCTCAACACGGCGCTGGCCCTGTCGCAGATGCCGGGCGAGTTGGCCGAGTGGGTCAAGGGCAGCGGCTTCCCGCCGCTGCTGGTGATGGCGATGATCCTGCTCATCTACATCCTGCTCGGCTGCGTCATGGACGCGCTGGCCATGATCCTGCTCACCATCCCGATTTTCTACCCGATGGTGATGGGCCTGGATTTCTGGGGCATGTCGCAGACCGACAAGTCGATCTGGTTCGGCATCCTGGCGCTGATGGTGGTGGAGATCGGCCTGGTGCACCCGCCGGTCGGCATGAACGTCTACATCATCAACCGGCTGGCCGGCAACGTGCCGCTGGTCGAGACCTTCAAGGGCGTGGTCCCCTTCCTGGTTTCCGACCTAACCCGCATCGTGCTGCTGGTGTTTTTCCCGATGATTTCGTTGTACCTTGTGCACGCATTCGGCGGCTGACCGCCGAACAACAACTAAGGAGGAGACATAAACATGCAATTCCGCAAATCGCTCGCCCCGCTCGCCGTATCGCTGGGACTGACTTTCGCGGCCGGCCAGGCCGCGGCACAGGAGGTCACCCTCAAGGTGCACCACTTCCTCGGCCCCCAGGCAACCTCGCAGCGGCTGCTGCTCGGCCCCTGGTGCGAGAAGATCGCCAAGGAGTCGAACAACCGCATGAAGTGCCAGATCTACCCGGCCATGCAGCTCGGCGGCACGCCGCCGCARCTGTTYGACCAGGCCAAGGACGGCGTCGCCGACATCATCTGGACGGTGCCSACCTACCAGGCCGGCCGCTTCCTCAAGTCGGAGGTGTTCGAACTGCCCTTCATGACCAAGACCGCCAAGGGCGGCAGCCGCGCCTTCTGGGAATACGTGCAGAAGCATTCGCTGGACGAGTTCAAGGGCACCAAGCTCATTCTTGCCCACGTGCATGACGGCGCCGAGCTGCACTTCGCCAAGAAGAACGTGGCGACGCTGGAGGACATCAAGGGCCTGAAGGTGCGCGCGCCGACCCGCATCTGCACGCGCGTGCTGACGGCGCTGGGTGCCACGCCGGTGCAGATGCCCGTGCCGCAGGTGCCGGAGTCGCTCGCCAAGGGCGTCGTCGACGGCGCTTCGCTGCCGTGGGAGGTGGTGCCGGCGCTGAAGGTGCAGGAGGTGACCAAGTTCCATACCGAGACCGGTCCCGGCAAGCGCAAGATGTCGAACACCATCTTCGTGGTGGCGATGAACGAGGCGAAGTACAACAGCCTGCCGGCCGACCTGAAGAAGGTGATCGACGCCAACAGCGGCGCCGAAGCCTCGGCCTGGGCCGGCGAGGTGTGGGACAGCACCATCGCCCCCGGCCGCAAGACGGCCACCGACCGCAGCAATACCGTCACCGTGCTCTCGGATGCTGAGTACCAGCGCTGGGAGAAGGCCACGGCGAGCGTGGACGATGAGTGGGTCAAGGACGTCTCGGCCAAGGGCGCCGACGGCAAGAAGCTGCTGGAGGCGGCGCGCGCGCTGCTCAACCAGTACGACAAGTAAGAAGCTGACTCAGGGAACGGCCGGCGGAAACCTCCGCCGGCCGTTTTTCATTTGGTTCTGCCGACACGCAGGTGCAAAGGCCAGCGCAGTGCCTTGACCGGGGCGGCATCCGGCCACAGCGGCGCCAGGCGGCGGGCGAATTCGACGAGGGGGTCGATGCCGTTCGCCTTCATGAAGGCCTGCGTGGCCGACCAGGTGCCGAGGTAGCCGAGCAGGTCGTCGCGCGTCCATTCGGTGCGAATCTCGAAGGCGGGCGGCGCGATGGGCTCGAAGGGAAAAGGCAGCGAGCGGTAGCGGTCGTCGACCATCCGGCGTTCCGGCGGCCAGTAGGGGCCGACCACGTTCCTGTAGAAATCCGTCAGCAGTTCGTCGATGCCGGCCTCGACGTCGAGCAGGGTGTAGGTCCACGCGGCGATGACGCCGCCGGGTTTCAGCACGCGCCTCGCCTCGGCGTAGAACTTGTCCAGGTCGAACCAGTGGATGGCCTGCGCCACGGCGACCAGATCGACGCTCGCCGTATCCAGGCGACTGACTTCCGCCGACGCCACGCGATAGTCGACACGGGGATGCGGCTCGGCATGCTCGAGTTGCTTGCGGCTGGGATCGGTGGCGATGACACGCTCGAAATGCGCGGCCAGCCCGACCGCGGCCTGGCCGCTGCCGGTGCCGCAGTCCCAGGCGGTGCCGCACGAGGGCGCGATGTCCGCCAGCCAGGCGAACAGTTCGCCCGGGTAGTTCGGCCGGAAGCGCGCGTAATCGGGCGCCTGCCGAGAGAAGTGGTCCTTGAATTTGCCGTTCATCAGGATAGGGTGAAGTAGAAAGTGGCGCCCTTGTCGGTCTCGCCTTCGGCCCAGACCAATCCGCCGTGGCGCTGGACGATGCGCTGCACGGTAGCCAGGCCGATGCCGGTGCCGGCGAATTCCTTGACGCCGTGCAGGCGCTGGAAGGCGCCGAAGAGCTTGTCGGCATATTTCATGTCAAAGCCGGCGCCGTCGTCCCTGACGTAGTAGGCGAGGCTGCTGCCGGCCTGCCTGGCGCCGAACTCGATGCAGGCGGCCTTCTTGCGGGCCGTAAACTTCCAGGCGTTCGACAGCAGGTTGTGCAGGGCGACGCGCAGCAGGCGTTCGTCGCCGCGGGCCCGGATGTCCGGCATGGCGGCGAACTCGACGTCGCGATCCGGCTCGGCGTGCTGCAGTTCCCGCGCGATCGATTCGGCGAGGCGCGAGAGGTTGACCTCGGCCAGGTGGATGGGTTCGCGGGTGAGCTGGGCCAGATCGATCATGCCGTCGATGAGTTCGCTCATGCGCAGGGTCGCGGAGCAGATGCGGCGCAGGTATTCCTTGCCGTGTTCGTCGAGCCGCTCGCCGTAGTCTTCCAGCAGCAGGCGCGCGAAGCCGTTGATGCCGCGCAGCGGCGAGCGCAGGTCGTGCGAGACGGAGTAACTGAAGCTCTCCAGTTCCCTGATCGAGGCCTGCAGCTCGGACGTGCGCTGGTTGACGTGATCCTCCAGTTCCAGGTTGAGCTGGCGCAGCATGCCTTCGGCGTGCCGGCGGCGCTGACTGTTGCGGTAGGCCTCGATCAGCACGGCGCAGGTGGCGGTGAAGGGCTGCAGGTGTTCCACCAGCGCCTCGTCGTAGCCGCCCGGCCGGTTGGCGACGGCCGCCATGCCGACCAGCTGTTCGCCGCGAAAGAGCGGCAGGCCCATGAAGGCGTCGAGGGGCGCATGTCCGGGGGGCAGGCCGCCGCGGCGGGGATCGTCGGCCGGGCGGTTGGACAGCACCGGCCGACCGCTCGTCATGACGCGGCCGAACAGGGTATTGGGATTGCGGAACTCGAAGCCGCCGCTGACATAGCTGCGGTAGAGCTGGCGCGAGGCGTCGTCCCAGGAAATGTCGGTGATGGCGTAGGGCCGCAGGTAGGGCGCATTCGACTCGTCGCGAAACACTTCCCCGATGAAGCCATACCTGCTGTCGGTGATATCGAGCAGATGGCCGAGCAGGCGATCGAAGGTCGGATGCGGGTCGGCATCCGCGATGAAATCGGCCTGCGCCTCGCTCACCGCATGCAGCATGCGATTCTTGTCGAGGATGAGCTGCTCGATGCGCTTGCGGTCGCTGATGTCCCGCGTGATGGAGAGCATGCAGGGGTCGCCGTTCAGTTCGACCAGGCTGGCGGAAAACAGGCTGTCGAAAAGCCTTCCGGACTTGTGACGGAAGCGGACCTCCTCGTTCACGATGGCCATGTCCCTGCGCAGCTGTCCGACGTAACGTTCCCGCAGGGTCGGGTCGGGCCAAGCGCCGACTTCAACGGCCTTGCGTCCGATGACCTCCTCCGGGGCGAAGCCGAAAACACGCTCGAAGGCGGGGTTGACATCCACGTAACAGCCGCTGGTAAGCGAGCTGATGGCAATCGCATCGGGGCTGGCCGCGTAGATGCGCGAAAGCTTTTCCTCCGAAACGCGCAGGGCCGATTCGGTCTGCTTGTGCTCGTGGCTGATCTGTTCGAGCAGGGTGTTGTGTGCCCAGGCCAGTTCGGCCTCGTGCGACTCCAGTGCGGCGACGCGCTTTCTCAGCGCCGCCAGTTCGGCCTGCGGATCGGATGGGCTGTCGGTGGGTTGCTTCATGCTCGGCAATGACATTGCTCTTGCCCGGATTCTCCGCCGATTCGGGACGCGCCTCAAGCGCTGCCGTGAAGGCGTGCGGGAAGTTTTCCTGCAAG
Source organism: Denitratisoma sp. (assembly GCA_032027165.1). Lineage (NCBI taxonomy): Bacteria > Pseudomonadati > Pseudomonadota > Betaproteobacteria > Nitrosomonadales > Sterolibacteriaceae > Denitratisoma > Denitratisoma sp. The sequence goes on from JAVSMO010000001.1 coordinate 184,691, forward strand.
CAAGAAGAAGGCGGCCCGCAGGCCGCCTTCGGGACGGGCGAGGCCGGTTATTTCGGCCGCTTGTCGATGACGCGCCTGGCCTTGCCGATCGAGCGTTCGATGGCGTTCTGGCCGACGACGCGCACCTGGGTGGACACGCCGATGTAGGACTTGATGTGGTGCTGCAGCTCCTTCGCCGCCGCTTGCTGGTCGGCCGCCGGCGCCTGGGCGAACTCCGGCTTCATCTCGACCAGCACATCGAGTTCGTCCATGTGGTCGGGGCGGGAGACCTCCAGCACGTAGTGCGGCGCCAGCTTGGGCATCTTGAGGATCAGTTCCTCGATCTGCGAGGGGAAGACGTTAACGCCGCGGATGATCAGCATGTCGTCGGAGCGGCCGGTGATCTTGTCCATGCGGCGGAAAGAGCGCGCGGTCGGCGCTAGCAGGCGGGTGAGGTCGCGCGTGCGGTAGCGGATGATCGGCAAAGCCTCCTTGGCGAGCGAGGTGAACACCAGTTCTCCGGTGGCACCGTCGGGCTGCACCTCGCCGGTGACCGGGTCGATGATCTCCGGATAGAAGAAGTCCTCCCAGATCACGAGGCCGTCCTTGGTCTCGATGCACTCGTTGGCGACGCCGGGGCCCATCACCTCGGACAGGCCGTAGATGTCGACGGCGTCGATGCCGAGGCGCTTCTCGATTTCGGCGCGCATCTGGTTGGTCCACGGCTCGGCGCCGAAGATGCCGACCGACAGCGAGCACTTCGACGGGTCGTGGCCCTGGCGCTCGAACTCGTCGGCGATGGCCAGGCTGTAGGAGGGCGTGACCATGATGATGTCGGGCTTGAAGTCGAGGATCAGCTGGACCTGCTTCTCGGTCTGGCCGCCGGACATGGGGATGACCGTGCAGCCGAGGCGCTCGGCGCCGTAGTGGGCCCCGAGGCCGCCGGTGAACAGGCCGTAGCCGTAGGCGACATGCACGATGTCGCCGGGCCGGCCGCCGGAGGCGCGGATCGAGCGCGCCATCAGGTTGGCCCAGTCGTCGATGTCCTTCCTGGTGTAGCCGACCACCGTCGGCTTGCCGGTGGTGCCGCTCGAGGCGTGGATGCGCACGACCTGCTCGCGTGGCACGGCGAACATGCTGAAGGGGTAGTTCTCGCGCAGGTCCTGCTTGGTGGTGAAGGGGAACTTGGCCAGGTCCGACAGCTGCTTCAGGTCCTCCGGCTTCACCCCGGCGGCGTCGAACTTCTTGCGGTAGTGCGGCACGTTGTCGTAGGCGTGCTTGAGCGACCACTTCAGGCGCTGCAACTGCAGCGCCGCGATCTCGTCGCGACTGGCTTTCTCGATCGGCTCCAGGTCGCCGGGCTTGGGTGTCTTGACTGGCATGATGATCTCCTCCTTGTTCTCTCCCGTATGCTTTTGTTCAGACGCGCTCGATGGCGAGCGCGATGCCCTGGCCGACGCCGATGCACATAGTGCACAGGGCATAGCGGCCGCTCGTGCGTTGCAACTGGTACAGGGCGGTCGCAACGAGCCGTGCGCCGCTCATGCCGAGCGGATGGCCCAGCGCGATGGCGCCGCCGTTCGGATTCACCTGCGGCGCGTCGTCGGGCAGGCCGAGGTCGCGCGTCACGGCCAGCGCCTGGGCGGCGAAGGCCTCGTTGAGCTCGATGACGTCCATCTGGCCCAGCTTGAGCCCCAGGCGCTCGAGCAGTATCCGCGTCGCCGGCGCCGGGCCGATGCCCATGATGCGCGGCGCCACGCCCGCCGTGGCCATGCCGAGGATGCGGGCGCGCGGCGTCAGTCCATGGCGCTTGGCGGCGGCTTCCGAGGCGAGCAGCAGGGCGCAGGCGCCGTCGTTTACGCCCGAGGCGTTGCCGGCGGTCACCGTGCCGTCCTCGCGAACGATGGGCTTTAGCTTGGCCAGGCTCTCCAGGCTGGTATCGGCGCGCGGGTGCTCGTCGGCGGCGACGATCTTCGGCTCGCCCTTCTTCTGGGGGATCTCCACCGGCACGATTTCGTCGTCGAAGCGGCCGGCGGCCTGGGCCGTCACGGCGCGCTGCTGGCTGCGCAGGGCGAAGGCGTCCTGGTCGGCGCGGGCGATCTTCAGTTCGTCGGCGAGGTTCTCGGCAGTGTCCGGCATGGCGTCGGTGCCGTAGAGCTTCTTCATGAGCGGGTTGACGAAGCGCCAGCCGATGGTGGTGTCGTAGATCGCCGCGTTGCGCGAGAAGGCGGCGTCGGCCTTGCCCATGACGAAGGGCGCGCGCGTCATGCTCTCGACGCCGCCGGCGATCATGAGTTCCGTGTCGCCGGCGCGGATGGCGCGCGCGGCGGAACCGACGGCATCCATGCCCGAGCCGCAGAGACGGTTGACCGTGGCGCCGGGCACCGTCTTCGGCAGGCCGGAGAGAAGCAGGGCCATGCGGGCGACGTTGCGGTTGTCCTCGCCGGCTTGGTTGGCGCAGCCGTAGATGACGTCGTCGACGGCGCTCCAGTCCATGTCCGGATGGCGCTTCATCAGCGCCTTGAGGGGCAGCGCGGCGAGGTCGTCGGCGCGCAGCGAGGCGAGCGCGCCGCCGTAGCGGCCGATGGGGGTGCGAACGGCGTCGCAGATGAAGGCTTCGTTCAACTCAGTCTCCTTGGGTTTTGACCGTTTCGCCCGGTATGCGGTGCGACTTGCCGCGGAACACGGCGATGCGCTTGCCGTCCTGGTTGCGCACATCGATGTCGTAGATGCCGCTGCGGCCGGCGAGCGTCCGTTCCTCCGCCACGGCAGTGAGCAGGTCGCCGACGTGGGCGGGGGCGAGGAAGTCGATCGTGCAACCCGAGGCGACGGCATTGTGGTTGTGGCTGTTGCAGGAATAGGCGAAGGCCGAGTCCGCCAGCGTGAAAATGAAGCCGCCGTGGCACATGCCATGGCCGTTAACCATGTGTTCGGTCACGCACAGTGTCATGCGCGCATAGCCGGGCCGGATCTCATCCAGGGCGATCTTGAGAAATTGCGAGGTGCGGTCCTTGGCGTACATCTCGCGGCCGACGGCTTCGGCCAGTTCCTGTGCTTTTCGGGCAGGGCTCATTGGCGAAGTTTACTTTCCCTTGAAGGCCGGCATGCGTTTCTCCATGAAAGCGGTCACGCCCTCGCGGTAGTCCTCGCTGCGGCCAAGCGTGCGCTGAGTGTCGCGTTCCAGGTCGAGCTGCTGCTCGAGCGTGTTGTGCGGGGAAGCATGCAGCGTGCGTTTGATTGCAGCATAAGCGAGCGGCGGTCCCTGCGCGAAACGGACGGCCAGCGCCTCGGCTTCGGTCGTCAGGATTTCATCGTCCACGCATTTCCAGATCAATCCCCAGGCCTCGGCCTGCTCGGCGGTCAGCTTGTCCGCAGTCAGCAGAAGGCCCAAGGCGCGTGCAGTGCCGGCGAGCCGCGGCAGGAAGTAGCTGCCGCCGCAATCAGGCCCCAGGCCGAGCTTGCTGAAAGCCTGGATGAACACCGCGGAGCGGGCCGCCAACACGATGTCGCAAGCGAACGCTAGGTTGGCGCCGGCACCAGCGGCGGCGCCATTGACGGCGGCGATCACCGGCATCGGCAAGGCACGCAGCGCGAGCACGAGCGGCTTGTAATGGGTCTCGATGGAGTGGCCCAGGTCCGGCGGCGGCGCGCCCGGCGGCATGACGCGTTCGGCCAGGTCCTGGCCGGTGCAGAAGGCGCGGCCGGCTCCGCTCAGGATCAGGGCGCGGGCGCCCTCAGCCTGCGTGCGCTCGATGGCATGGCGCAGTTCGCCATGCATCGCCGCGGTAAAGCTGTTCAGCTTGTCCGGGCGATTCAGCGTGATGCGGGCGACGCCGTCGCGGTATTCATAGAGCACATCGCTCATGGGCAATTCGGCTATCCAAAATGATACAAAAACTTACAAATTATTGTTTTTATGAGTATCGTTTTACATCACTTCCGCCATGCTACATAATTCAGCTCGGGCAGACAACATGCAACATGATTCCTTATGGTTAAAGTCTATTCCATCGAAGGCGTGACACCCGTCGTCCATCCGTCGGCGTTTGTGCATGCTTCTGCAGTTCTGATCGGCGACGTGATTGTCGGCCCGGATTGCTACATCGGGCCGAATGCCTGCCTGCGCGGGGATTTCGGCCGGATCCTGATCGGGGGGGGTGTCAATATCCAGGATTGCTGCATCGTGCATGGATTTCCCGAGCGCGATACGTTGGTCGAGGACAATGGCCATATCGGCCATGGCGCTATCCTGCATTGTTGCCATATCGGCCGCAATGCACTTGTCGGCATGAATGCGGTCGTGATGGACAAGGCGGAGGTCGGGGAATCATCCATCGTGGCCGCCATGGCATTCGTCAAGGCCGGCATGGTGGTGCCGCCGAAAAGCCTGGCGGCGGGCATTCCGGCCAAGGTCGTGCGCGAACTGAGCGAGCAGGAAATGGCCTGGAAAGTCGAGGGTACTGCCCTGTACCAGCATTTGGCGCGCCGTTCGCTGGCGACCATGACCGAGACTGTCGCCTTGACCGAAGTCGAGGCCGATCGCAAGCGCATCCTTCTGCCTGAAATCAAGCCGCTCATCGAAGCCAAGGCGGACTGGGCCGGGGCGGCAGCCGAAAACAAGGACGAATAGTCATCCGGACGCCTTTTTCCTCTCTGAAGAGGGGTCATAATATGATATTATGGCAAGCTACATGAAACCTATCGCGTTTCTCCGAAAGGCTGCATTTCCTGACACCTCGATGCGCCTTTCCGGCATGCCTTCTTCAGCATCAACCAGCAAGGAAAAAGCATGAAAATCCATGAATACCAGGGCAAGGAGATCCTGAGAAAGTTCGGGGTCGCCACGCCGCGCGGCAAGGCCTGCTTTTCCGTCGACGAGGCGGTCAAGGCGGCCGAGGAGCTCGGCGGCAAGGCGTGGGTCGTCAAGGCACAGATCCACGCCGGCGGCCGCGGCAAGGGCGGCGGCGTCAAGGTGGCGAAATCGATGGATGAAGTGCGCCAGTACGCCGGCCAGATCCTCGGCATGCAGCTGAAGACGCACCAGACCGGGCCGGAGGGCCAGAAGGTGCGCCGACTGCTGATCGAGGAAGGCGCCGACATCAAGAAGGAACTCTATGTCGGCATGGTGGTGGACCGCGTCACGCAGAAGGTCTGCCTGATGGCCTCCAGCGAAGGCGGCATGGACATCGAGGAAGTCGCCGCGCATACGCCGGAAAAGATCCACAAGGTTTTCGTCGATCCGGCCGCCGGCCTGAAAGATGCAGAGGCTGACGATGTCGCCCGCAAGATCGGTGTGCCGGAGGCCTCCGTGCCGCAGGCGCGCAGCGTGCTGCAGGGTCTCTACAAGGCCTTCTGGGAGACCGACGCCAGCCTGGCCGAGATCAACCCGCTGATCCTCACCGGCGATGGCAAGGTCGTCGCGCTCGACGCCAAGATGAACTTCGATTCCAACGCCCTGTTCCGCCATGAGGACATCGTCGCCATGCGCGACCTCGACGAGGAGGACCCGGCCGAGATCGAGGCCTCCAAGTTCGACCTCTCCTATATTTCCCTCGACGGCAACATCGGCTGCCTGGTGAACGGTGCCGGCCTGGCCATGGCGACCATGGACACCATCAAGCTGTTTGGCGCGGAGCCGGCCAACTTCCTCGACGTCGGCGGCGGCGCCACCACCGAGAAGGTAACGGAAGCCTTCAAGCTGATGCTCGGCAACCCGAAGGTGAAGGGCATCCTGGTGAATATCTTCGGCGGCATCATGCGCTGCGATACCATCGCCACCGGCGTGGTGGCGGCGGCCAAGGAGGTCCATCTCTCCGTGCCGCTGGTGGTGCGCATGCGCGGCACCAACGAGGACATCGGCAAGCAGATCCTCAAGGATTCCGGCCTGCCCATCATTTCCGCCAGCGACATGGCCGATGCGGCGCAGAAGATCGTCGCCGCGGTTTCCGGCAAGTAAGGGATACGAGCATGAGCATTCTGATCAACAAGAACACCCGGGTCGTCACGCAGGGCATCACCGGCAAGACCGGCCAGTTCCACACCAAGATGAGCAAGGAGTACGCCAACGGCGCCAACTGCTACGTCGCCGGCGTGAATCCGAAAAAGGCCGGCGAGTCCTACGAGGGCATTCCCATCTTCGCTTCGGTGAAGGAGGCGAAGAAGCAGACCGGCGTCAACACCTCCGTCATCTACGTGCCGCCCCCGTTCGCCGCTGCCGCCATCTGGGAGGCGGTCGAGGCTGAATTGGACTTGGTCATCTGCATCACCGAGGGCATCCCGGTGCGAGACATGGTTGAGGTCAAGGACAAGATGCGCAAGGCCGGCTCGAAGACCATTCTGTGCGGCCCCAACTGCCCCGGCATCATCACGCCGGACGAAATCAAGATCGGCATCATGCCCGGCCACATCCACATGAAGGGCCGCATCGGCGTGGTGTCGCGCTCCGGCACCCTGACGTATGAAGCGGTGGGCCAGCTTTCCGACCTTGGTCTGGGCCAGTCGACCGCCGTGGGCATCGGCGGCGATCCGGTGAACGGCCTCAAGCACAGGGACGTGCTGGAGCTGTTCATGAACGATCCCGACACCGATGCCGTCATCATGATCGGCGAGATCGGCGGCTCCGACGAGGAAGCCGCCGCCGAGTGGTATGCCAGGGAGTGCAAGAACAAGAAGCCGGTGGTCGGCTTCATTGCCGGCGTCACTGCGCCTCCGGGCAAGCGCATGGGCCATGCCGGCGCCATCATCTCCGGCGGCAAGGGCACGGCGCAGGAGAAACTGGCGGTCATGGAGGCCTGCGGCATCAGGACGACGAAAAACCCCGCCGAGATGGGCCGGTTGCTCAAATCCGTCCTCTAATCGTTTCTTGTATTTGGCAGCAGCGCCGCCTCAAGGGCGGCGTTGTTGTTTGCAGACCTTGGGCAATGACTGAAATGCCGTCAAATTTGCGACCAAGAAATATTTGACTATCTTCATGTTTGCCTGTAAGAATTACGATTAAATTGCTGTTTCTACGCAGGTTGGTCGGCTTTAAGGGTATTCTTGCGGCCTGCGGCATAACGTTTCAAGCTGTGCGCGAATGTGTTGCGGGTCGGGTGTCCGCATGCGCACGGTTGCTTCTCCAATAAAGACAAAATATTCGGCAGGAGAGGACAGCGCAGCGTGTCAAAGACTTTCTGGAAAACCGACTGGTTCATCGGCGTTGTCGTGAGCGTGGTCATGCTCTTTGCAGGCAGCGGCGAATTGCTGCAGAGCCTGGAGCGCAAGGCCTATGACCTCGGTGTCGGTGCTGTGTCTCGAGAGCCAAGCAGCAGGATCGCGGTCATCGCCATCGACAAGCAGAGTATCGACAACCTCGGCCGCTGGCCCTGGTCACGCGAAGTGCATGCGAAGATGATCGATGGACTGGCGGCCGCCAAGGCCAAGGTTATCGCCTCATCCATTTTCTTCTCCGAGCCCCAGATCGATCCCGGGCTCGCCTACATCAACAAGCTGATCGAACTCTACGGCCAGGCCGGCGGTGCGCCGCTGACGGGTACGCCGGAGGCGCTGGCGGCCCAGTTGCCCCCCCTGGGGCAGTTCGGCCCGGTGTTGGCCGAGGCTGAACAGAAGCTCAATAGCGACCGACGCATGGGCGAATCGGTCGCCAAGGCGGGCAACGTAGTCCTGCCGATGCTGTTTCGGCTCGGGGAGCCGCGCGGGAGGCCGGACAGACCCTTGCCGGACTTCATCAAGAAAAATGCGATTTCCCAGGTCGAAAAAGGCGAGGAGGCGCCGCTTCTTACCTCTGACGTGGAGGCGCCGGTCGTCGAGGTGCTCGGCCTCAATGCGGCGGCAATCGGCCATCTCAACGTCAATCCCGATGTGGATGGCGGCATACGCACCGAGCCGCTGGTGCTGGCCCATTTCAACGAAATCTACCCCTCCCTGTCGCTGATGATCGCGGCGAAGAGCCTCAATCTCGGCGTCGCCGACATCAAAGTCAAGCTGGGTGACTCGGTAAGGCTGGGCAATCTGAAGATCGGCACCGACCCGGTCATGCAGATGAACACCTTCTTCTACAAGGATCGCGAGGGCAAACCTGCCTTTCAGGTGGATTCGTTCTTCGACGTGACCAGCGGCAAGATTCCCCTGGACAAGTACAAGGACAAGATCGTACTGATCGGACCGACGGCCGCCGGCATCGGCAGCATCTTCGTCACGCCCGTGTCGCCCGCCATGCCGGCGGTGCTGATGCAGGCGCATACCGTGTCCAGTATCCTCCAAGAGCATTTCTTCGTCGTGCCGACATGGGGCTGGATCGTCGAGCGGCTGGCCTTCCTTCTGGTGGCCGCCTACCTGATCGCGCTACTGCCGCGCCTCAAGGCAGGCATGGGGGCGGGCGTGACCGTTGGCCTGTTTGCGGCCTTGGTGGCGGCGCACTTCGTCCTCATGACGACGCAATTGATATGGCTGCAACTTATGGTGCCCGCAACTTTGCTGTTGGTGGGCCACGCCCTGCTGACCACCAAGCGCTTCCTCGTCACCGAACGGGGCAAAGAGAAATCGGAGGCCGAGTCGGCCGAGTCCAACCGCATGCTGGGTCTGGCCTTCCAGGGCCAGGGCCAACTCGACATGGCCTTCGACAAATTCCGCAAGTGCCCGATGGACGAGGCCGTGATGGAAAACCTCTACAACCTGGGACTGGATTTCGAGCGCAAGCGCCAGTTCAACAAGGCCGAGTCGGTTTTTCGCTACATGGCTGATTTCAATCCGAAGTTTCGCGACCTGGAAACACGGCTGAATCGGGCCAAGGCCATGTCGGAGACTGTGATGCTGGGCGGCGGCGGACGATCGACCGCACAGGGCACCATGATTCTCGAGGGCGGCCAGGTGGAAAAACCCATGCTTGGCCGTTACCAGGTTGAGAAGGAACTCGGCAAGGGCGCCATGGGCGTGGTGTACCTTGGCCGCGATCCGAAGATCAACCGCGTCGTGGCCATCAAGACCATGGCGTTGTCGCAGGAGTTCGAGGAAGACGAACTCAAGGACGTGAAGGAGCGCTTCTTCCGGGAAGCGGAAACGGCGGGTCGTCTGAATCACCCGAACATCGTGACCATTTTCGATGCCGGCGAGGAGCACGACCTGGCCTACATCGCCATGGAATTCCTCAAGGGCAAGGACCTGGTCCCATATACCAAGACCGGCAACCTGATGCCGCTGGCCAAGGTGATGGACATTGTCGCCCGGGTTGCCGACGCGCTTTCCTACGCCCACCAGAACAGCGTGGTCCACCGCGACATCAAGCCGGCCAACATCATGTACGAGCCGGAGTCCGACGCGGTCAAGGTGACCGACTTCGGCATCGCCCGCATTACCGATTCGTCGAAGACCAAGACGGGCATGGTGTTGGGCACGCCCAGTTACATGTCGCCGGAACAACTGGCCGGCAAGAAGATCGACGGCCGTTCCGACCTTTTCTCCCTCGGCGTCATGCTTTACCAGATGGCTTGCGGCAAGCTGCCCTTCGAAGGCGATTCGATGGCCCAGTTGATGTTCAAGATCGCAAACGAACCGCACCCCCACATCCGCGAGTTCAACCCGCAGGTGCCGGAGTGTCTGGCGGCGATCATCGACCGGGCACTGGCCAAGGACAATGCGCAGCGCTACCAGACCGGCGCCGAAATGGCGGCCGATTTGCGTGCCTGCATGGGCTTGAGCACGGGCGGGGGTGCGCCCTCGCCGCAGGTTGATTTCAATCTTTGAGAGGAATGATGGATCTCAGCCAGGTTCTGCAAATCGTCAGCCGCTCGGATGCCGGCATGGTGCGCTCGCACAATGAGGACGCCGTCTTCGCGAATGCCGCCTGCGGCTTGGCCATCCTGGCCGACGGGATGGGGGGGTATAACGCTGGCGAGGTCGCAAGCGGCATGGCGACCACCCTGTTGGGCAGTGAAATCGAGAAGGCCTTCGCGAAGACGGAGCCCCACCAGCTCGACGCCGCCGGCAAGCTGTATTCCCACACCGTCCTTGAGGCAGAAATCGCCCGTGCCAACACGGCGATCTACCAAGCGGCACAGAGTCAGCCTCAGTATGCCGGCATGGGCACGACCCTGGTGGTTGCCCTGTTCTACGACAACATGATGACGGTCGCGCATATCGGCGACTCCCGGCTCTATCGCTTGCGCGGGGGCGAATTCCAGGCGATCACGCGCGATCATTCCCTGTTGCAGGAGCAGATAGACAGCGGCATGATTACACTGGAGGAGGCGCGCCATTCGCAGAACAAGAACCTGGTTACCCGGGCGCTGGGTGTAGACCCGACGGTCGAGCCGGAGATCCGCGATTACGATACGATGCCGGGAGACCTATACCTGTTGTGCTCCGACGGGCTCAATGACATGGTCGAGGACGAGGAGATCGCCCTCACCCTGCAGGCGCTGTCAGCCAACCTCGATCTGGCGGCGACGCAGCTGATTCAGACGGCGAACGATAGCGGGGGGCGGGACAATGTTTCGGTAGTGCTGGTGCGCATTACGCGCGAATATCCGGCGGCGCGCGGCTGGTGGGCGCGACTGCTGCAATGGTTCAAGTGAATTGACGAGAAGGACGCAACATGGCTGCTAAGTTGATCCTAAGCATGGATGGCCTGGTGCTCAAGGAAATTCCGCTCACCAAAGAGCGGACGACGATCGGGCGCAAGCCGCATAACGATATCCAGATCGACAATCTGGCCATCAGCGGCGAACATTCGGTGATCGTCACGATCCTCAATGATTCGTTTCTTGAGGACTTGAACAGCACCAATGGCACTTACGTGAATGGCCAGCCCATCAAAAAGCATTTTCTGCAGAACAACGACGTCGTCGAATTGGGCAAATACAAGCTCAAATACATTAACGAGACGCCCACGCAGACGACGGCTGCGGATTTCGAGAAAACGATGGTGCTGCGGCCCGACCTGATGAAGAAGACGGCGGAGCAGACGGCTGCCAAGTCATCCTCGATGAGCGATACACAGGTCGGCATGAAGGCCCTGGATACCCATGCCGGCATGGCGCCGCCTGCCCAGGGGGCTCCTCCGGCAGCGGCGCCCGCCCCGCAGGCGATGCCGACCGGGGCCATCCAGATCCTGACAGGCGCCAATGCAGGGAAGGAACTGGAGTTGACCAAGAATCTCACCACCTTGGGCAAACCGGGCGTTCAGGTGGCTGTCATCACCCGCCGCCCGCACGGCTACTTCATCACCCATGTCGAAGGGGCCAACTTCCCGGTCGTCAATGGCACTACGCTGGATGCCCATCCGCGCGAATTGAAGGATCATGACGTCATTGAGCTGGCCGGCATCAAAATGGAGTTCTTCCTCAAGAGCTGAGTCCGGCGACACAATCTTGGATGCAGTATCCCGGCTGCATGCAGTTTTGAAACCGCCACCATGAGTTGGACGTCAGGCTTGCTTAATGCGGGACAGTTCGGGAGGGGGCGGTTTTGAAGCAGTACATCGTCAGGTACGCACTGGGGTTCGTGGTATTGCTTGTTCTGCTAGGCCACGCGGCGCGTTTCTACGAGCTCGGCTTCATCAACCGGCTCGACGCCATCATCTATGACACCAAGGTGCGCCTTACCATGCCTAAGGGCATGGATGATCGTGTCGTCATTCTCGATATCGATGAGAAATCCCTCGGAGAGATCGGCCGCTGGCCCTGGGGGCGGGATCGGGTTTCGCAGCTCGTCAGGAAACTGTTCGATCAGCATGGGGTCGCCATTCTCGGCTTTGACGTCGTCTTCGCCGAGCCGGATGACAGTTCCGGCTTGAAGGCGCTTGAAGGGCTGGCCAAGGGGGATCTCAAGGACAGCACGCAATTCCAGGCAGCGCTCAAGGAACTCCGACCGCAGCTGGATCATGACGGGCGTTTTGTGGAAACGCTCAGGGGACGTCCGGTGATTCTCGGCTATTACCTTTCGGGGCGAAGCGACGGCGTGTCCAGCGGCGCATTGCCTCCGCCCGTATTGCCCGAAGGCAGCTTCACGGGGCGAAGCATTCCCTTCACCATCTGGACCAATTACGGTGGCAATCTGGCCGAGTTCCAGAAAGCGGCCCTTTCCGGAGGGCACTTCAATCCCCTGGTCGACTTCGATGGCATCTCGCGTCGAGTTCCCCTCTTGGCCGAATTCAAGGGCGAATACTATGAAGCGTTGTCGCTGGCCATGGTGCGGGCTCTGATCGGCCAGCCGAAGGTGGTGCCCTGGTTTCCTGATGACCGCTGGTTTTCCAGCAAGAGCTACCAGGGCATGGAAGCCATCGACCTGCCGACCGCGCGCGGCACGCTGCGCGTCCCGGTGGATGAAAACGTTGCCGCCCTGATTCCCTATCGCGGCTACCAGGGCAGTTATCGATACTATTCGATTGCCGACATCATGGCGGACCGGATCAAGCCGGGCGAGCTCAAAGGCAAGATTGCTCTGATCGGCACGACTGCGCCGGGCCTGCTCGACCTGCGCGCCACTCCCGTAGGGGAGGCTTATCCCGGGGTGGAAATTCATGCCAACCTGATCACAGGCATGCTTGACGGGGCAATCAAGCATAAGCCGTCCTATGTGCTGGGGGCCGAAGTGATTCTACTTCTGCTGGCCGGCCTCGTGATGGTGCTGTTGCTGCCGCTGCTATCGCCGCTACGGGCAACCCTTGCATCCATTGTGCTGTTGCTGTTCATCCTGACGGTGAACCTCGTCTTCTGGGAGTACGGCAACCTGGTGCTGCCGCTCGCCTCCGCCGTGCTGCTGGTACTGACTTTATACGCGCTCAACATGTCGTACGGCTATTTCGTCGAGTCGCGGACGAAGCGGCAGTTCACCGAGTTGTTCGGACAGTACGTGCCACCGGAACTGGTGGAGGAAATGAGCCGCAATCCCGAGTCCTATAGCATGGAAGGCCGCAAGGCCGAGCTGACCGTGCTGTTCTCGGACATTCGTGGATTTACAACGATATCCGAGGGGCTCGGGCCGGACGAACTGACCCGCCTGATGAACGAGTACCTGTCGGCCATGACCGAAGTGGTGCGCAGGAACAGAGGTACCCTGGACAAATATATCGGGGACGCCATCATGGCCTTCTGGGGCGCTCCGGTGAGCGATGCGCAGCATGCCCGCCATGCCGTCGTCACGGCGATGCAAATGCAGGCCGCCCTGCCTGCGGTCAACAAGACGTTTGCCGCAAAGGGCTGGCCCGAAATCAAGATTGGCGTCGGCGTCAACACGGGCGACATGACCGTGGGCGACATGGGGTCGGCCGTGCGCAAGGCTTATACTGTCATGGGCGATGCGGTAAACCTCGGTTCGCGGCTTGAGGGCATCACCAAGCAGTACGGAGTCGGCATTCTGGTGGGCGAGACTGCGCGCAAGGCCATCAAGGACATCGTCTTCCGGGAGGTGGACCGGGTGCAGGTGAAGGGCAAGGAAGAGCCGGTTGCCATCTATGAGCCGATCGGCCTTGAAGGCGAGGTAGACAAGGCAACACAGGAAGAGATCAAGCTATGGAACCAGGCCTTGCGCCACTACCGCGCCCAGGAATGGGATCAGGCGGAGGTGGCGCTGTTGAACTTGTCGCGGCTGGCGCCCGGACGGGCACTGTACGGCAAGTATATGGAACGGATTACCCATCTGCGCAGGGAACCGCCCGAGCCGGGATGGAAAGGCGTGTGGAAGTTCGAGACCAAGTAACGTAAGAGATAAAGAAATGAAGGTCAGAGTTCTCGGCTGCAGCGGCGGGATTGGCGGGCGCCATCTGCGCACTACTTCGCTGCTTGTCGACCACGACATCCTAATTGACGCAGGAACCGGTGTGGGTGATCTGTCGCTGGCCGAACTGGCTTTGATCGATCACGTTTTCCTCACCCATTCGCACCTCGACCATGTTGCCTGTTTGCCGTTCATGGTCGACACCGTGGGCGACATGCGCAACAAACCGCTGACGGTGCATGCCACCCAGGCCACGCTGGAAATCATCCAGGCGCACATCTTCAACTGGGCCATCTGGCCTGACTTCTCGGAAATCCCCAACCGCGAGAAACCGTTCATGCGCTATGCTGAACTGAAGACCGGCAAGACGGTGAAGGTGGAAGGGCGCGAGATCACCCCGCTTCCGGCCAATCACACCGTACCCGCGGTGGGCTATCGGATCGATTCCGGCGAGGGCAGTCTGGTGTTCAGCGGCGACACAACGGTGTGCGATGAGTTGTGGAAGGTCGTGAACAAGATCCGCAACCTGCGCTACCTCATCATCGAAACCGCCTTTTCCAACCGCGAGCGGCAACTTGCCGTCGCCTCGAAGCATCTATGCCCCGATATGCTTCGGGAGGAACTGCTGAAACTCCAGCGCGAGGCGGATATCTACATCACTCACCTCAAGCCCGGGCAGATCGAGCTGACCATGCAGGAAATCGAGGAGTTCATCGGAGAATACAGGCCGCGCATGTTGCAGAACAACCAGGTGTTTGAGCTGTAAGGGCTCGCGAATGAGCATGCAATCCATTTCCACGGACGTATTGAGGCGGCTCGAGCCGCTGGGGGCGCTGTCGCCGGACAGCCTTCGCGAGATATCCCGCATGTGCTATGCAGAAAAAATCAGCCGGAATCTCGACCCGTTCCGGCTGCAGGGCATGCAGGGGCAGGCTGTCTATCTCGTCAAGGGCGAATTGAAGATTGATTATCCGGATTCAAGCTCCGAAATCCTGGTCGGCGGGACAGAGGCAGCCGTTCGTCCGCTGGACAAACGAAAACCCGCATTTACGGGCGCCAAGGCGATTACGGACGTCGAGTTGATCCGAATCGACGAGGAACTGCTCGATATCATGCTGACGTGGGACCAGCTGGCCGCCCCGCAGGCCACAGCTGGCGCGAAGAAAACCCCGGATGCGGCGGATCGTACGGATTGGCGCACGATGTCCGGCATGTTTGCGGCAGAGAACCTGACGCACGGCATATTTGCCAGTCTGCCGCCGGCCAACATAGAGGCGCTGTTCGCACGTTTTCACCGCATCAAGGTGGCGCGCGGCGAAGTGGTCATCAGAGAAGGGGAGGATGGAGACTTCTATTACGTCATCGAAAGCGGGCGTTGCACGGTGTCCCGCCAGATTGGGGGCGCCACCGTCGGACTGGCCGAGTTGAAGACCGGCGATGCCTTCGGGGAGGAAGCCTTGGTGGCAAACACCAAGCGAAATGCGACGGTTGCAATGAAAACCGATGGCGTTCTGTTGAGGCTGGCGAAGGCGGATTTCATCGAGTTGCTGAAAGAGCCCCTGATGCATCGCATTTCGCGTCCGGAAGCGGACAAGAAAGCGGCTGCCGGAGCAATCTGGCTGGACGTCCGCTTTGCTGCCGAATACAACACCGACAAGCTGCCGGGGGCGATCAACATTCCGCTCAACGAGATACGCAACCTGTTCGGCTCTCTCGACCGCCAGAAGGAGTATATTGCCTACTGTCAGAGTGGGCGACGCAGTTCGGCGGCAGCATTTCTGCTCTCCCAGCGTGGCTATAAGACTTATCTGCTCGAAGGCGGTCTTCGCGGCAGTGCTGCATAAGGCACGCATCCCAATGGCTCAGAAGGGAAATCTGGTATGAGTGCGGTGCTTGGTTCGACTCAGGATTCTGGAGGCGGGGGCGATGTCGCCAGCCGCCTGTCTTTCTTCAAGAACCTCCAGACAGTCACCAACAAGATCCATGCGACGGCCAACATCGACGAGATCATGCTCGAGTTGTCGCAGGATATCTGTACGTTGTTCAACGCGGATCGGCTGACCATTTACTCGATCAGCGAGGACAAGTCATCCATCGTCTCCAAGGTCAAGACCGGCCTCAATTCCTTCAAGGACCTGCGGCTGCCGATCGCCGACCAGAGCATCGCCGGCTTCGTTGCGCTGTCGAAAAAGCTGGCCAATATCAGCGACGTCTACGACGAGGCGGAACTGAAGTCGCACACACCCAGCCTGCGCTTCCTGCAGGAGGTGGATAAGCGTACCGGCTACCGCACCAAGCAGATGTTGGTGGCCCCGATTACCGACGCGCAAAGCGGTGAGTTGCTCGGGGTGGTCCAGCTCATCAACAACAAGTCCGGAGCGCCTTTCTCCCAAGTGGCAGAGGAGGGAGTAAAAGGACTGTGCGAAACGCTGGCCATTGCATTCACCCAGCGCCAGAAGCCGGCGCATGTCGTCAAATCGAAATATGACCATCTGGTCGCCGATGCCGTGCTTTCGGCTGCCGAGTTTGATCTTGCCACGCGTTCTGCGCGGCGCAAGGGCATGGATATCGAAGAGGTTTTGCAGCATGAATTCCAGGTCAAGCAGGCGGCGATCGGCTCCGCGCTGTCAAAGTTCTTCGGCGTGCCCTATGAACCCTTCAAGGGCGATCGCATCAAGCCGATGGATCTGCTGAAAAACCTCAAGCGGGATTACGTCGAGGAAAACCAGTGGTTGCCGATCGAGGAAACGAAGGAAGGCGTCGTCATCCTGACGATGGATCCCGAGCAGGTCAAAAGCTCACGCATCGTCAACAACGTCTTTCCGAAGAACAAGCTGGTCTTCCGCGTCACCACCATCCAGGAATTCAAGCAGACGCTCGACCAGTTCTATGGCGCCGCCGCCGATTATGGCTCGGTTGGCGATCTTCTTTCCGGCATGGACGAAGGGGAGGAGGGCGGTGGCGAGCTGACCGGAGAAGACCTTTCTGCGGCAGCGGACAACGAACTGGTCAAGCTCGTCAACAAGATCATCATCGATGCCTACAATCAGGGCGCATCGGATATTCATATCGAGCCGCGGCCGGGCAAGGACAAGACCATCATCCGCTTCCGCAAGGACGGCTCGCTGGCGAACTACATCGAGATTCCGGCAAGCTACCGCAATGCCCTGGCAGCGCGCATCAAGATCATGTGCGATCTGGATATATCCGAGCGTCGCAAGCCCCAGGACGGCAAGATCAAGTTCAAGAAGTTCGGTCCGCTCGATATCGAACTGCGCGTTGCGACGATTCCATCGGCCGGCGGCGTCGAGGATGTGGTCATGCGCATCCTCGCCGCCGGGGAACCGATCCCGCTCGAGAAGCTCGGCATCCTGCCACACAACCTGGAGCGGTTGAAGAGCGTAGTCGAGAAGCCCTATGGACTGTTCTTCGTCTGCGGTCCGACCGGTTCGGGAAAGACAACCACGCTGCATTCCGTTCTGAAACACCTGAATACGCCGGACACGAAGATATGGACGGCAGAAGACCCGGTCGAGATCACGCAGAAAGGGCTGCGGCAGGTCCAGATCAACCGCAAGGCCGGACTGGATTTCGCCACCATCATGCGCGCCTTTCTGCGTGCCGACCCGGACATCATCATGGTTGGCGAGATGCGCGACAAGGAGACCGTCTCCATCGGCATCGAGGCGTCGCTGACCGGCCACCTGGTGTTCGCCACGCTGCACACCAACAGCGCGCCCGAATCGATCACCCGCCTGCTCGACATGGGCATGGACCCCTTCAACTTTGCCGACGCCCTGCTCGGCATCCTGGCGCAGCGCCTGGGCAAGCGCTTGTGCGGAGAATGCAAGGAGGCCTACACCCCCTCAGGGGAGGAAATGAAGAGCCTGCTCACCGAGTACTGCGAGGAACTGCTCAACACCAGCACCTTCAAGAAGGATGCCAAGGCAGGCTACGAGACGGTGTACAAGGAATGGGTGAAGAATTATGCCGACGACAAGGGACAGTTCAAGCTCTACAAACCGAAGGGCTGCGAAAAATGCAACAACACCGGCTACAAGGGGCGAGTCGGTTTGCACGAACTGATGGTGGGAACGGATAATGCCAAGAAGCTGATCCAGGAGCATGCTCGGGTTGCCGAGCTGGTCGCCTGCGCCCTGGAGGACGGCATGCGTACCCTGAAGCAGGATGGCATCGAGAAGGTGCTGCAGGGCATCACCGACATGAAGCAGGTTCGGGCGGTTTGCATCAAGTAAGCGCCGTGGACACCATCGAGGACCTCTTTCGGCGGTTCGAGCAGCTCAACGAGATCGGCGCTGCCCTCTCCCACGAGCGGGATATCGGCAGGTTGCTCGAGAACATTCTGGTCGCTGCCAAAAACATCACCCACGCCGACGGCGGTACCCTCTACCGCATGACCGAGGGCGAGGCCAGCCTGCGTTTCGAGATCATGCGCAACGACAGCCTGAAGATCGCCCTGGGCGGCACCTCGGGCAACCCCATCCCCTTCCCGCCGTTGCCGTTGCGCACCGAGAGCGGCGAAGAGAACAACTCGATGGTGGCCGCCTACGCCGCCATCCACCAGAAGACCGTCAACATCGACGACGCCTACCAGGCGGAGGGCTTCGATTTCTCCGGCACGCGCAAATTCGACGAGCGCACCGGCTACCGCTCGCAGTCGTTCCTGACGGTGCCGATGAAGAACCACGAGAACGCGGTGATCGGCGTGCTGCAACTGATCAACTCGATTGACCCGGACACGAAGCGGGTCGTGCCGTTCTCGGCCGCCGACCAGCAGCTGGCCGAATCGCTTGCCTCGCAGGCGGCCATTGCCCTGACCAACCGCCAGCTCATCACGCAGTTGGAGCAGCTGTTCGAATCCTTCATCCAGTTGATCAACGTGGCGATCGACGAGAAATCACCCTATACGGGCGGCCATTGCGAGCGCGTGCCGGTGCTCACCATGATGCTGGCCGAAGCGGTGAACGAGACTAAAACCGGGCCGCTTGCCGACTTCGGCATGTCGGACAAGGACCGCTACGAACTGAAGATTGCCGGACTGCTGCATGATTGCGGCAAGGTGACGACGCCGGTGCATGTGGTCGACAAGGCCACCAAGCTGCAGACGCTTTTCGATCGCATCCACCTGGTCGATACCCGCTTCGAGGTGCTCAAGCGCGATGCGCAGATCGCCATGCTCAAGGCCAAGCTGAACCTTCGCGATTCCCACGATTCGCGTGCGGAGGCCATGCTCGAAGAGGACCTCGTGCGCCATCTGCGCCAGATCGACGCCGACCGCGAGTTCCTGCGTCAGGCGAACATCGGCTCGGAGCTGATGACGCCGGAAGCCCAGGAGCGCGTGAAGAAGATCGGGACCGGCTACCGCTGGATGGACGTCGGTGGCAAATCCGCCAACTTCCTCACCGATGACGAACTGGAGAACCTCAACATTCGCGCCGGCACGCTGACGCAGAAGGAACGCGAGACGATCAATTACCACATCGTCGCCACCAACAAGATGCTCGAGCAGTTGCCTTGGCCCAAGCACCTGAAAAACGTCCCGGAATACGCCGGCGGCCACCACGAACGCATGGACGGCAAAGGCTACCCGAAAGGGCTCACCCGCGAGCAGATGAGCGTGCAGGCCCGCGTCATGGGCATTGCCGACATCTTCGAGGCCCTGACTGCCCGCGACCGGCCCTACAAGCGCGGCAAGACGCTATCCGAATCGCTGGAGATTCTCGGCAACTTCAAGCTCAACGGCCACATCGATCCGGATCTTTTCGATGTCTTCGTGCGGCAAAAGGTGTATCTGAAGTACGCTGAGCAATTCCTCGACCCGGAACAGATCGACGAAGTGGATGAATCGAAAATTCCAGGCTACCAAGCACGGAATGCTGCTTAGCAGCAGAAGTGACGCGGGGCGTCACTTCCTGCCCTTGCAATTCATGTCCATGCACCTCTCAAGCATTCATCTTAAATAAAACAAAGCATTAAATCATTACCCCATCTGGCACGACTATTGCGTAAAATCCCACGTGTGTCGGGAGCGTCATAAGATCCCTGCCATACTTTCCAACTGCAGAAGGAGAACTTCATGAAGACGATTCAAAAAGGCTTTACCCTGATCGAACTGATGATCGTGGTCGCGATCATCGGCATCTTGGCCGCCGTTGCACTGCCGGCCTATCAGGACTACACGGTTCGCGCCAAGGTTTCGGAAGGTCTGATCGCCGCTTCGTCGGCGCGTACCGCCGTTTCCGAAGTCTATGCGAATGCCGGCCGGATGCTGCCCAGCGCTGCCTCGATGAACGTGCAGACGCAGGATTCGCAGTGGGTGGCAAGCGTGGGTTGGACGTATACCGACGATAATTCAGGCGATATCGTCGTGACGCTCAAGGACGTTGCCGGTTTGGGCGCAGCGAGAAATACCACCCTGATTCTCCGTGCCTCTGGCACTTCGACGACCGGCGCAGTGGGCTGGCTGTGCGGCAAGGGCACGATCAACTCGAAGTACCTGCCGGGTTCCTGCAAGGACTTCTGATCGATCCGGTCTGACGAGAGGCCCCCTGGCGATCCCAGGGGGCTTTTTCTTTCTGCCTCCCCGTGCGAACTTCAGCCCTTGCCGCGCTTGCGACGTTCGTTGTCTGTACGCTTCTGGCGGCGCTTTACGCACCGGGGCTGCAGGGCGGCTTTTTCTTCGATGACGAGCCGAGCATTCTGTATGCCGAAGGCGTTCGCCTCGATCGTCTCGACGCAGGTTCTCTGCGCGAAGCATTCGCCAGCGGACGCTCCGGCCCCTCGGGCCGTCCCGTCGCCCAGTTGAGCTTCGCCCTCAATTACCATTTCAGCGGCTTCGAGCCCATCGCCTTCAAGGCGACCAACCTCGCCATCCATGCCGCCTGCGGGGTGCTGGTTTTCCTGTTGAGCCTGCGCCTCTACGCGGCGTCGCGCGTCCCCAAGGCAATGGTGTTTGCCGGCGTTGTGGCCGTGATCTGGCTGTTGCATCCGCTGCAACTTACGCCGGTCCTGCACGTCGTGCAGCGCATGACCAGCCTGTCGGCCCTGTTTCTCCTGGCTGCCCTGCTATCTCATGTGGTCGCGCGCGAGCGTGGTGGCCGCGGCGGCGCAACCCTTCTCATATTGGCCTGGGGCGTGCTGTGGCCCTTATCGTTTTTCAGCAAGGAAAGCGGTGCGCTTTTCCCGTTCTTCGTGCTGGCTTGGGAGCTGATCCTGCGGCGCAATGAACGCGGCAGTCTGGACGGCTTCGCGCGCGTCTTCGCCGTACTGGCTGGGCTGACTTTGCTCGGGGCAGCGATCTACCTGGCGCTGCCTTCCGGCCGATGGCTGTGGGCGGGCTATGCGGTTCGCGACTTTTCCCCTTTCGAACGGATGCTTACGGAAGGGCGCGTGCTGTGGTTCTACATCGGGCTCGTTGCCCTGCCGCGCCTGGAAGCGTTAGGACTCTACCACGACGACATCGCCCTCTCGACCGGCTTGCTTACGCCCTGGACGACGCTGCCGGCGTGGGTGGGCCTGGTCGGCCTGGCCTGGCTGGCCTGGCGGCTCCGTTCGCGGGCGCCGCTTGCGTCTTTCGGCATTGCCTGGTTCTTTGTCGGCCATGCGCTGGAGTCCACCCTCTTGCCGCTGGAAATCGCTCACGAGCATCGCAACTACCTGCCGCTGCTCGGCATCCTGCTGGCTGGCGTCTATGGACTGAGCCGCCTGTTGGCGGCACCCGGGCCACGCAGGACGCTCGGCCTCACGCTGGCCGTGGCGGTGCTGCTCTACCTGCCATTCGTTACCGCATTGCGGGCACACCAGTTCAGCGGAGAACTCCTGCGCACGCAAATCGAGGCGCAGCATCATAGAGGGTCGCCGCGGGCCCAGTACGATGCGGGGCGCGTACTGGCTTCGCAACTCGAGGCGATGCAGACCGATTCTCCGGCCTATTCGTTCGCAAGGGCGCATTTCGAGCGGGCAGGCGAGCTGAATCCCGGCTTCAAGCTCGGTTTGCTCGGGCTCATTTATCTGAACTGCCGCGCCGGGATACCGGCTGAAACAGGCTGGGTTGCGGAATTGGCCCGCCGCTTGCGCAACACGCCGTTCGGCCCGGGCGACAGCGGGGTATTGCTCCAGTTGAAGGACCTCTCGATCTCGGGCACCCTCTGTCTCAAACGAGCGGATGTGGAGCAACTTTTTGTCGCTGCGCTGGACAACCCGACCGCCGCCCCGCATCACCGTGTCGACATGCACTCATGGCTGGCGGATTACCTGGTGCTGGGTGCGCGCGATCTGCCTGCCGCCCAGATCGCACTGGAGCGCGCCCTGGCTCTTGCCCCGTATAATTCCGGCAACCGCCTTAAGCGGGCGCAACTGGCCATTCTCCTGGGCCGTCGGGCAGAAGCCCTGGAGATTCTGGCCAAGGTGGAGAAGCTGCCCTTGAAACGTGCCGAAAGGGAATTGATGGCCGAATTGAGGCGTTGCCTCGACAGCACACAGGCTGGTGTCGCCTGCGTCGGCAAATAGCCGTTCCGGCGCTGGAGCGGGAATCAGTAGAATTTCATTTTGCAGTGGCGGCTGCATTTTATGAATAGGCCTTGGGAGCGCATGCATGATCCTGAGTTGGTTCGATGCAAAGGCGGCAGTCGATTTCGGGCACGGCCTTGCCGACTTCTATGACAAGCAATCCAGACTCAATGCGAAGGCGAGCAATCAAAAGATTGCGGATAAGCAGCAGAAACTCGTGGCGCAGCTTTTGCTGAAGGCCCGGCAGTTCAATGCCGCGCATAAGTTGAATGCGTATCAAAAGGCGAAACTGGGTAATGCCTTCAAGTGGAAATTGCATGACATGGGTCACGATACTGAGCTTGTCGATGTGATGACCAAGGACCTCATGTTTGCCTTGCGATAGCGCTGCATCCAGCGGGAAGTACTTGGGTGATTCGATGTTCAAGTGGTTCAGGAAGGTTTTTCTGAGCAAAGGCAGCAGCGAGCCTGCAACAGGACAAGAGGCGCCTGTTATGACTGCCTATCGGGTGGACGAGGAGGTACAACAGGCCTACCGCCTGCTTTCCGAAGGCCAGCCGAGGCAGGCGGAGGCATGCTGTCGGCGCGCCCTCAAGGCGGATGCAGGTGTCGCAGAAGCCCACTACTTGCTCGGCTCTGCGCTGAGGGCTCAAGGTCGCCTGCTGGAGGCGATCGCGAGTTACCGTCATGCCACTGTACTCAGGCCGGATTACGCTCAAGCGCATTTGGACATGGGGGAAGTGCTTTCCGGGCAGGGCGATCTCGACGCGGCAATCATCGCTTTCAGGGCTGCCGCTTCGCTGCTTCCGGATTATGCGGAGTTGCATTCGAACCTGGGTACGCTCTACCGGAAGCGCGGCCATGCCGGCCAGGCGGAGGCCTGCTATCGGGAGGCGATCAAGCTCAAGCCCGATTTCTACGCCGCGCATTTCAATCTCGGAAATTTGCTGCTGAATCAGGGACGATTGTCCGAAGCCGAGGTCTGCTATCAGGCTGCCATTGCATGCAAGCCCGACTTGGTTGCGGCCCATCACAATCTGGGCGACGTCTTGAAGGATCAGGGCAGGTTCGATGAGGCGATGTCCTGCTACGAACGGGCGCTGACGGTTTCCCCCGATTACCCGGCATCCAGATGGCACCAGACGATGCTGTCGCTGCTGACGGGCGACTTGCAAAGAGGCCTTCCGGGCTATGAATATCGCTGGAAGCTGGCGAAGGAGGAACAGCCGCGCGACTTTACGCAGCCTTTGTGGCTGGGCGACGCGGATATTCGCGGAAAGACCATCCTTTTGTACGCCGAAAAAGGTTTCGGCGATACGCTCCAGTTCGTGCGTTATGCAGCACAGGTTGCGGCACTGGGCGCCAAGGTCATCCTGGAAGTGCAGGCACCGCTCAAGTCGCTGCTGTCAGCGTACCCGGGCATGGATAAGGTTCTTGCGAGAGGCGAGCCCCTGCCGCCATTTGAGTACCAGTGCCCCCTGATGAGCCTCCCCCTGGCGTTCAAGACGGTAGTTGCCACGATCCCCGCTATGAACCGCTATATTTCAGCGCCGTCGGATCGCGTCACGTACTGGGCCGGCCAAATGAAGCAATACCGTTCTCCGCGCATCGGCCTCGTCTGGTCCGGCAATACCGGGCAGTCGAACGACATGAACCGCTCGATGACCCTGAAGGTACTGGCTCCCCTGATATCTGGCTCGCGCCATCATTTCTTCGCCTTGGTGAAGGAGGTGCGGGAGCACGACAGGACGCTGCTGCGGTCAATGCCCAATGTGACCGACCTTTCCCAGCAACTGACGGATTTCAGCGAGACGGCAGCGATTCTCGAGAATCTGGATTTGCTGATTGCCGTTGACACCTCGGTGGCCCATCTGGCCGGTGCACTTGGGAAACCTGCTTGGATAATGCTGTCTTACGTGCCGGACTGGCGCTGGTTCATCAACCGCCCGAATAGCCCCTGGTACCCGTCCGTGCGGCTGTTCAGGCAGCCTGCGCACAACGATTGGGGAAGCGTCGTCGAGTTGCTGAGGACTGAGCTAGATCTGCTTATTGCGGACAGGAGCGAATCTTGCTGAAATCCCTTCCTTATACGGCGGATATGGAATTTGCATGTCGTTATCCGGGGGGTTGGTAACTATCTCATCGGAATGGCCATGTTCAGTTATTTCAAGAAAACCACTGTACCCCCGAGGCGTTCGCCGGACCAGCCGATAGACTCCGCCACCAGTGAGTCGCCGCGAACGAGGAAAGTCTTGAACGTCGGTGGCAACAGCAAGGAAATTCAAATACCCGAGCTGTACAACGGGTGGCAGCATTTCATGCTGGACATCGATCCAGCCGTCCGCCCGGATGTGGTTTGCGATGCGCGCAACCTGGCGACCCTGAAGGGATCCGCATACGACTCCGTATATTGCTCGCACAATCTGGAGCATTATTTCCATCATGACGTGTCGAGGGTGCTTGCAGGATTCCTGCACGTCCTGAAGGACGAAGGCTTTGCTTATATACGCGTCCCGGACATGGCAGAACTGATGCGCAGCGTGGTTCGCGACGGGCTCGATATCGAAGACGTGCTCTATCAGTCCCCAGCCGGCCCGATTGCCGTCATGGATGTCATCTACGGATTGAGAACCGAGATCGCCAGAAGCGGCAATGACTTCTTCGCCCATAAAACCGGATTCACAAGAAAATCGCTAGCCGCAGCCGTGCGGAAGGCGGGCTTTCCGTTCATATTCACCCGTACCGGCAATCTGGAAATTACTGCGGTTGCTTTCAAGAACCAGCCGAATGCCGTGGACGTCGCTCTGTTGAAGCTCTCGGAGGAGTTTACCGCCGAGCCCGACCCGCATCGGTCCGCGAATCCGGATCCGGCCATCGAGAGCGCGAATCTGAGAAGACGCGGGAACCAGCTGCTTTCCAAAGGTGAGCTGGGAAAGGCGGCAGACTGCTACAGGCAGGCGATATCGATCAATCCGCGTTATGCCGAAGCACACCTCAATCTTGGATTCGTCTTGCGTGAGCAGAGGCTTTATGACGATGCTGAACGCTCCCTCAGGCAGGCCATTCAGATCAATCCGGAACTGGAGGACGCCTTTTACATACTGGGCACCATTGCCGAGGAGCAGGGCAATGTCGAGACAGCCATCGAATGCTTTAGCAAGGCCATTGAACTCAACCCGGCATTTGAAGTCGCCTATCGCGACCTGTGCCGCGCGCTGTACAGGGGCGGCCACTATGAGACCGCAGAAAAGACTATTGAAAAGGGGCTATCGCTCAACCCGAACAATGCGGACTTTCACTACTACCTGGGCAACCTGCGCATGCATGAAAAGCAATTCGAGCGGGCAATCGCCTGCTATGAAAAGGCCCTTGCGTTGCGCCCCGACTATGCCGAGGTTCATTCCAATATCGGCAAGGCGCTGATGGAGTTGGGGCGCTACGAGGAATCGATAGCATGGTATCGGAAAGCGCTCGCCCTCGATCCGGATGCGGTTGGGGTCGAGGCGGTAGATTGCCTGCTGTTTGCCCGAAGCTACCAAAGCGACTTCACGCCGGAGCTGTACCTCGCCGAAGCCAGGCGCTATGGCGAGATGGTGATGGCGAAAGCCAGGAGGCCCTACCAGCGCTGGACCGCCGACCCCGCTGCGCAGGTCTTGCGTGTCGGCATGGTTTCGGCCGACTTCCTGAGCCATCCCGTAGGCTATTTCCTGGAAAGCGTTCTTGCACACCTGAAATCCCCAAGGCTTGAACTCGTGGCCTATCCCACCGTTGCCGAGGAGGATGACCTGACCGCTCGCATCAAGCCCTGTTTTTCGGCCTGGCATCCCATCGACAATCTCGGCGACGAAGCGGCAGCCCGAAGGATCCTCGATGACGGCATCCACATCCTGATCGATCTGTCGGGACACACTTCCCATAACCGCTTGCCGGTATTTGCCTGGAAGCCCGCACCGCTACAGGTGACCTGGCTGGGATACTTCGCCTCGACAGGCGTGCCCGGAATGGATTACCTGCTGGCAGACAGAATCTCCGTACCGGAACCCCATCAGGCGCATTTCACGGAAAAGATCTGGTATTTGCCGGACACCCGGCTTTGCTTCACGCCGCCGACGGCAGTCGAGAAGCTGAGGCCGGCAATGCTGCCGGCCAGGCGCAACGGCTACCTTACCTTCGGCTGTTTCCAGAACCTGTCCAAGCTCAATGACGGCGTGCTCGCCGTCTGGGGCCGCATCTTCAAGGCCTTGCCGCAAGCCCGGCTGCGGTTGCGCTGCAAGCAGATGGACGATCCCGCCGCGCAGGAGGTCCTGCTGAAGCGGTTTACCCGGGCCGGCATCGCTTCCGAGAGGGTGAAGATCAGCGGACCTGTCTTCAGGGAGGAGTATCTCGCGGCGCATGACGAAATCGACGTGATACTCGACACCTTCCCCTATCCCGGCGGGACGACGACCTGCGAGGCGTTGTGGATGGGGGTGCCGACACTGACGCTGGCCGGAAACACCTTGCTTGCCCGCCAGGGCGCAAGCTTGCTGACCTGCGCTGGCCTTCAAGACTGGGTTGCCCATGACGAGGCGGAGTACGTCGAAAAGGCTGTGGCTTTGACATCCGACCTTGACCGCTTGGCGCAGCTGCGCGCCGGGTTGCGGGATCAGGTGCTGGCTTCGCCCCTGTTCGATGCGCCGCGCTTCGCAGCCAATCTCGAAACGGCCCTGCATGAGATGTGGCAGTCGTATCTCGGCGGCAAGGGAGGCGGCACATCGGGAGAACGAGCCGGCTGAGGGCTTGCGGCAGCGGAAGCGATTGCGCAAAAGTCAGTGGCGACGGGACGGCGATGCGGGCCCGCCGGCCGGAATGGAGGTCTTTCCGAGGAGAATGACATAATCACAGAAGCGCCTGACCGGAGAGGAAATTTGAAACTCAGCCTGATCATGCCCGCCCGAAATGAGGCTGCCGCCTTGGGGCCGTTGCTCGAGGAGATCCGACGCCTGCTGCCGGAGGCGGAAATGATCGTCGTCGACGACGGCTCCACCGACGGGACGCCGGCGATAGCGACGGGATGCGGTGCGCAGGTCATCTCCCATCCCTATCCGAAGGGCAACGGCGCCGCAGTGAAGACGGGTGCGCGCGCCGCGACGGGCGACATCCTGGTGTTCATGGATGCCGATGGCCAGCATCGGCCCGAGGACATCCCCCGACTGCTGGCGAAGCTGGAGGAGGGCTACGACATGGCGGTCGGCGCACGGGGCATGCAGGATCACGCCGGTGCGCACCGGGGGTTCGCCAATGCTGTCTTCAACTGGCTGGCGAGCTGGATGGTCAACCATCGCGTGGACGACCTCACCTCCGGGTTTCGCGCGGTGCGCGCGGAGCGCTTCCGCCGCTTCCTCTACCTTTTGCCGAACAGCTTTTCTTATCCGACGACCTGCACGATGAGCTTCTTCCGCGCCGGCTTCGGCGTCGCCTACGTGCCGGTCAGCATGCCGACACGCATCGGCCGCAGCCACATCCGCCCCCTGCGCGACGGCATCCGCTTCATTCTGATCATCATCAAGATAGGCACGCTGTATTCGCCGCTGAAGCTGTTCCTGCCGATTTCAGGGGCTTTCTTCGCGACGGGACTGGGCTATTACACATACACTTATCTGACGTCGCATCGCTTCACCAACATGAGCGCCCTGCTGTTCATCACCTCCGTGCTGGTGTTCCTGATCGGGCTGGTGTCGGAGCAGATCACGATGCTGACCTACAAGGACAGTGACCAAGGAAAACCCTGAAGGCCGCGGCCGGATTCTGGTACTGACATCGACCTTTCCGCGCCGGGAAGGCGACGCGGAACCGGCTTTCGTGTTCGACCTGTGCCGCCGTCTGGCCGAGCGATTCGATGTTACGGTGCTGGCGCCGCATGCACCCGGTGCGCGGACAGCGGAAATCATCGCCGGCGTGCGCGTGGTTCGTTTCCGCTATGGGCCCGAACGCTGGGAAAGGCTGGCCTACGAGGGCGGGATCATGGCCAATCTGCGGCGGAACCCGCTGCTGTATCTGATGCTGCCGCCGTTTTTCCTGGCCCAGCTGGCGGCCCTGCTGATTGCGTTGCGGCGCGATAGGCCGGCGGCGGTGCATGCCCACTGGATCGTGCCGCAGGGAATCGTGTTGGCGGCGGCCCTGCGCCTCAGCGGTCTGCGGCCGCGCGCGGTCTGCACTGTGCATGGCAGCGACGTTTCGGCTTTGCGAGGCGCCCTGTGGGCCAGGGTCAGGCGCTGGGCGATGGCGCGCTGCGATCGCGTCGTTGCCGTCAGCCAGCCCCTGCGCCTGAGCCTCGCCGAGGAGGGGTGCCCGCCCGCCAAGCTCGACGTGATTCCGATGGGGGTGGATTTGAACGGGCTGTTCGTGCCGGGCCGGGAGCGACGGCAGGAGGCAACCCTGCTCTTTGTCGGGCGCTTGGTGCCCGCCAAGGGTGCGGATCTCCTGATGCGCGCCCTTGCTGAACTGGGTGGGCGCTATCCCCGGGCGACGCTGACCGTGGTCGGCAGCGGGCCAGAAGCGGATCGCCTGGCCAGCCTGGCCCGGAGCCTGGGCGTCGGAGCACGCGTGACGTTCGCCGGGCCGCTTGCCCACGCGCAGTTGGCAGAGTTGTACCGACGCGCATCGCTCCTCGTGCTGCCCTCTCTCGAGGAAGGGTTCGGACTGGTGCTGGCGGAGGCCATGGGCTGCGGATGTCCCGTCGCGGCGAGCGACTTGCCGGCGCTACGCGACATGGTCGAGGATGGGCGGAGCGGGCGCCTGTTCCGACCCGGAGACGTCGCGGACATGGCCCGCGTCGTGGTCGAACTGCTGGCCGATCCCCGGTCGGCGCAGGCGATGGCGGAAGAGGCGCGGCGACGGGTGGTGGCGCGTTTCGACTGGGCCGGGGTGGCGCAGCGCTATGCGGCTGCCCTGATGCCGGCATGGCGCGGCGACACGAATGACTAGCCCCGCCTTTCAGAGCGCGGTCTCGCTGGCGCTGCTTCTTGCGGGCATCTGGCTCCACGGCAGGAGCGGCGGGCGCCTCGGCACCTGGCTCGTCATCGCTGCCCTCGCGCTGGCGTCGCTGCTGCTGTTGCTGCTGTATTTCGTCTCGGATTACTTTACCGGCGACGGCATCAACGAGGCCGTTGTGTACCATCTCCGCTACGGCCTGTCCGGCGCGGGCTTTTCCGAGTATGCGGCCTTGGCCGGTTTCGCCCTGCTTGCGCTCCTGTCGGGGCTGGCCATTCTGCTGCTGTCCCACAGGCGCAAACCGGCGACCGCTCCGGCTGGCGTACCCGGGCGCGGCACGGTGCTTTCGTTGGCGCTTGCCGCAGGCTCCCTGATGCTGCATCCGGCGACCGGCGACATCGCCAGGATGCTGCCGGCGGCAACAGCGGGCAGCACCGCCGCCTACGCATCCGGGGATGAGCAGCGGCGCGATCGCGAGCTGCAGGAGGACTTCGAACGCCACTATGCAAGGGCGGCGGCTAACCCGGCCGCCGGCCGGCGCAAGAACCTGGTGTTCATCTACGCGGAGAGCCTGGAACGGACCTACTTCGACGAAGCGATTTTCCCGGGCCTGATGCCGCGTCTCCGTGCGCTGGAATCGGAGGCCGCCACCTTTACCAACGTCATCCAGGCGCCTGGCACGGGCTGGACCATAGCGGGCATGGTCGCCAGCCAGTGCGGCATCCCGCTGTTTACGCCTTCGCACGGCAACTCCATGTCCGGGCTGGACAGCTATCTGCCGGCCGCCCAATGCCTTGGCGACCTGTTGAAGGAGGACGGCTACCATCTCGCCTACATCGGCGGCGCCCGGCTGCGTTTCGCAGGCAAGGGCAAGTTCTATCAGACCCACCGCTTCGACGAGATATCCGGGCTGGATGAGTTGAGGAGCCGGCAGCGGGATCCCGCCTACGCGAGCGCCTGGGGGCTGTACGACGACGAATTACTTGAACTGGCCCTTGACCGGTTCTCCAACCTGTCGAGGACACGGGAGCGCTTCGGACTGTTCATGCTGACGCTCGACACCCATCATCCGGACGGCCATCTTTCCGCGGCTTGCCGCGGAATGCGCTACGGCGACGGCGGGAATCCGATCCTGAATGCCGCGCACTGCACGGACCGGCTCCTCGCCGAATTCGTCGACCGGATCCGGCGCTCCGAAGCGGGCCGGCATACGCTCATCGTGATCGCCTCGGACCACCTGGCCATGCGCAACTCGGCCCACGACCTCCTCGAACGCGGTTCGCGGCGCAATCTTTTCATGGTCATCGATCCAGGCGCCGTGTCACGGAAGTTCGATACCGCGGGCTCGATGCTGGACGTGGCGCCGACCATCCTCGACTTCATGGGCCATGGTTCCCGGCTGGGGCTGGGCAGCAGCCTGCTCATAGCGGACCCTCCGACCGCGGAGCGCAGGAAATATATACTGGGCCGGCTCGGCGAATGGATGGCGCCGCTCGCGCGGTTCTGGGCTTTTCCGAAGATCCGAAGCCGGCTCGAGGTCGATGCGCAAGGCAGAAGGGTGAGCATCGACGGGCGGGATTTCGCCGTTCCCGCGTTCATCGCCTTCGACCAGGACATGCAAACGACCATCAAGTTTCCCTACCTCGTTTCCGCCGGAGATTTCGTGGCCCAGAACAGTCCCGACAAGGGGTTCCTGCTGATCGCCGAATGCGCCAGCAGGGATCCACGGCTGCCGGCCGGAACCTTCTGCCTGTTTGCCGGCCGGGGAGACCGTTTCAGGACCCAGTTGATCGTCCGCGACAAGGCGACCTTTTCTCCTGAGGAGATCATGCGCTTGACGGGGGTTGGATCATGATCGGTCTTATTGCCGGGCGCGACCGCGGCAGTTCCGGCAGGCGGCCAATGCCGGCCCGCTTCGCGACGGCCTTCGGCCTGGCGGCTTGCCTTGCCGGCCCCCCATCCCTTGCCGGGGTGACCTACCACCACGACATCGACAATCCGCGCTGCTGCCTGTTCATCGCCCATGCCGGCGGCGGCATCGACGGCAACCCCTATACCAACAGCGAGGAAGCCGTTCTGGCGAATCTCAAGGCCGGCGTCCGGGTATTCGAAGTGGACTTCTCACCGACCCGGGACGGCGTTTGGGTGGGAACGCACGACTGGCACACCTGGAAAAAACAGACGGCCTACGCGGGAAGTCAGCCGCCGTCCTATGCCGAATTCACCAGCAGCCGCCTGAACGCGGCCGGCCCGACGGCCATCGACGGACGCTACTCGGCCATAACGATTCCCTTTCTGGAAACATTGCTGACCAAGTACCCGAAGATGGTGATCGTCACGGACACCAAGTACGACCTGATGCGGATGGCGCGCGCCCTCAAGGACACCAAGCTGTTCAAGCGCCTCGTACCGCAGGCCTACTCCATCGAGGATGTCGAGTCGCTGGCCGGGCTTGGCTTCAGGAAAATCATCCTGACCATCTACAAGATGGACGTGAATGACCCCGGGCTGCTGGTCAGGCGTATCGCCGCGATGCCGAACAAGCCGCATGCCCTGACCGTGCCGATGCGCTTTTTTTCAGAGCACCACAAACTGCTGGCCGGAATTGGCATCCCCGTCTATGCCCACGGCGCCCCGGCGCACATCAATTCCATGTCGCTGCACGACAGGTTCAGGCGGCAGGGAATCGCGGGTTTCTATCTGGACTGATGGCCTTCATCTCCGTCTGCATCCCCAACTTCAACGGCATCGGGCTGATCGACGCCTGCATCGAATCGGTCAAGGGCCAGGACTGCGGCTTTCCAGTCGAAATCATCGTGCATGACGATGCCTCGACCGACGGCTCCGCCGTGTACATCGCCGCGCGGCATCCGGACGTGCGCCTGATCACCAGCCGGGAGAACGTCGGCTTCTGCGTCGCCAACAACCGCATGGCCGCCGCGGCGCGCGGCGAATACCTGCTGCTGCTCAACAACGACGCCGCCCTGCTTCCCGGCGCGCTGGCCGTGCTGATGGACGAAGCACGGCGCCTGCAGCAGGCCGCCATCCTGGGACTGGCGCAATACGATGCCGACAGCGGAGAACTTCTGGACATCGGCAGCCTGCTCGATCCGTTTTTCAATGCGGTGCCCAATCGCGATCCGCAACGCGAAAACGTGGGCATGGTTGCCGGCGCCTGCCTGTGGATTCCGAAGCGGCTGTGGGATGAACTGGGCGGCTTTCCGGAGTGGTTCGGCTCCATCGGCGAGGATCTCTACCTGTGCTGCCGTGCGCGGCTGGAGGGCCATCCCGTGCGTGCGTTCGGCACGGCGGGCTACAGGCATGGCGTCGGTGCCAGCTTCGGCGGCGGCAAGGTGCGAGGCGGCGTCCTGGCATCGACATTCAGGCGGCGTGCGCTGTCGGAGCGGAACAGGACGTTCGTCATGGCAATGACGTGTCCGGCGGCCGTCCTGCCGCTGCTGCTGCCGCTGCACCTGTTCTTGCTGTTGCTCGAAGGCGTGGCGCTCACTTTGCTGAGGCTGGATGGACGATACCTTTCGGAAATCTATCTTCCCGCGCTTGCAGCGACCCTTTCCAGACGCCGTGTGCTGATCGACTATCGGCGCAGGATCAGGCAGCGGCGCCGTGCCGCAGCGGCTGACTTTTTCTCGGCTTTCGTATTGATGCCCCACAAGCTGAGGATGCTGCTTCGGCACGGCCTGCCGCGGATGCGTTGAACCGCGCCTAGCGGCCGCCGTTCAGGACCCAGCGGACGAACCTGCGCAAGCGCGGGTACCCCTTCAGCCAGCCGACCAGCCGGCCCAGGGTCAGGTGAAAATGATAGGCAAGCACGGCGCCCAGATCGGGCAGCAGCCGGCGCCGTGCCTCGCTCGAGAGGGCGGGATCGGGGGCATCCACGAACCGGCGTGGCCGGTCGGGCTCGCATTTTGCTGCAAGCGTCGCTTCGAGATAGCGGCGCTGATACCTTCGGTCGGGCTCGAGATGGCAGCCCTCGGCCCACTCGTTCCAGGCATTGATGAACACCAGGCGCTCCTGCTCCGGGAAGTCGCGCGCGCTGCGCTCGATGGCCTGCGCCAGCCAGCACTCGTAGTTTTCCGGCGAGGTGCCCATCACGATGACGCCGCGGCTTCCCGTGCGAGGCGTGTTGTCCCAGGCGGGGAAGACGCCGCGGAAGACGTTGGAGTGCTGGTAGCGCCTTTCAAGGTACGTCGTTGCGATCTCCCTGTAATCCACCACATAGCCGGCGAAGGGATCGCGGAAGGCGATGTTCTTCGCCAGGTTCCTGCTCTGCAGGTTGTGGGGCGGGAATTCCACGCCGCTGTCGAAGCCGAACTGGGCGTAATCCTGGTTGCCGTGCGTCAGTGCGGCGCAGACATGGATTTCGCCGATGCCGGCGGTGCGGCAGAAGTCGCGCCAGACGGCGACAGTCTTGCGCGCATCGGGCAGGTGCTGCGGTCGGTAAACGATGAGGAAAGGGGCGCCGCCGACGCGGATATAGCGGGGGTCGGTGAGGAAGGGCGCCAGGCTCCGTATGAAGTTGAGGTCGTCGTCCGGCAGGTAGCGCTGGGCGATGAGGATCTCGTGCTCGGCGGCGTCCCACCGGCGCGTCCAGTTTTCGTTGGCCCAGCACAGGCAGAAAGGCATGTCGCTTTCCGGATCGGCCAGCATGTCGTCGAGCGGCTGGTTGAGCAGGCGCGTTCCCGAGAACCAGTAGTAGTGGTAGCAGAAGCCGTCGATGCCGTATTCCTTCGCCAGGCGGATCTGCTCGTGGCGCGTTTCGCGCACGCGCAGGTCATAGAAGCCGAGGTCGGCCGGCAGATGGGGCTGATAGTGGCCGTCGAACAGGGGCTGCGCCTTGGTGACGTTGGTCCATTCGGTGAAACCCTTGCCCCACCACTTGTCGTTCTCGGGGATGGGATGGAACTGCGTGAGGTAGAAGGCGATGATGCGGGGGAATCGGTCGGGCCTGGCCGGCGTCGTCTGGTCGATCATCGAGGCGGTTCCTCAGTGGCGGATGCCGAGGCGCTGCAGCAGGCGGGAGATCCGCGCTCGGGTCTCCAGGCTCAGGAAGGAAATAAGGAAGCCGAGCAGCCGGTTGCGTTGGGCGCCAGCGCTGAAGCCGCCTTGGCCGGGTGCCGGCACTGCGAGCGATTCGAGTTGCAGCGCCTTGCCCTCCGCGGCCTGCGGCACCGCTCTGAGCACGACCTGGTAGACGTTGCCGAAGCGGTTCCATTCGAGCGCCTTGCGTGCCTCGCGAGGCAGCTTGCGCCAGCGGCTGGCGAACTCGGTCTGTTCCGGCGCGCGCACCACAAAGTCGGCTTCGACGATCTTGAAGCCGGCGTCTTCGAACAGCTTCTGGATGTTGCGGATGCCCCAGAAGCGGATGTGCGTGCGATCGAGCAGACCCCAGGGCTGGTATTCGAAGTCCTCGTTGAGCAGGCAGGCGACGACGGCACTGTGGGCGACATGGGGCAGGGAGATGACGACGCAGCCGTCGTCGGCGAGCAAGGGCAGCATCTTCTTGAGTGTGCCCCAGGGATCGTAGAGGTGCTCGAGTACGTCGGCGGCGACGACGACGGAAAACTTCCCGTCGCCGAGCAGCGCCGGCCACTGTGCGTCGTTAAGATTGCAGGGATGCACCTTCTCGCAGTATTCGGAAACGATCGCGATCGCCTCGGCGTCCAGTTCGAGTGCCGTGATGCGGCAGCCGTTGCCGTGCAGGTGGCGGGTGATCGAGCCAGGGCCGGGGCCGAGCTCGAGCACCCGCATGCCGCTACCCACCATGCGGATCACCTTCGCGGCGGCAGTGTCGGGATTGACCTGGTATTCGTATTTGTGGCGTTGGGCCATAGCTCAGGCCGTTTGTGCTACGGAAAAGGCTGCAGTCGGATTCTTCCGGATTACATTACATCCACTTTGCCCGACATTGTACCTTCCGGAATTTCGCTTGGCTTGGCTCCGCCGATGGCATTCCGCTGCGCCGAGAAATCGCGGCCATCATTTCGTAGCGGGATCAGAGCCCTGTTTTTTGCCAATAAACGCCGACGCCGTCGATTTCGATGATTTCGTCGTCGATATTCCGCCGGGACCGGAACTCATCAACGGCTTTGCGGCATCCCTCCACGACGCGGTAGTCGTCGACGATCACATAGCCGCCGACGGAGACCCTGTCGTAGAGATGAGATAGAGCGTCCATGGTCGACTCGTACATGTCGCCGTCCATGCGCAGGATGGCCAGCGGGCCGGTCTGCGCCCCCGGGAGGGTGTCCTTGAACCAGCCCTTGAGGAAGACGACCTGCCCATCGAGCAGGCCGTAGCGCTCGAAGTTGTGCCGAACCGTCTCGAGCGGCACAGCCAGCTCACTGTAGGTGTGGAATGTATCTCCCGAATCCGCTGGATAGGCGGCATCGGGTGGTGGCAGGCCCTCGAATGAATCGGCGGCCCATACCTTGCGGTCCTTGACGCCGTACGCCTCCAGGACAGCTCGCAGATAGATACAGGCACCCCCCCGCCAGACGCCGGTCTCGATGAAGTCGCCGGCCACGCGGTTGAAGAGCGCCTCCTCAGCCAGCAGGCGCAGGTTTGCCATGCGCCTGCGCCCTATCATCGAGTGGGCCACGGATGGCCAGTCCCAGCCGTACTCGCGCAACGTCTTGTCGAAGGTGTCGCTGCCGAGCGCCTTCAGCGGCGGGTCCTCGTAGATGCTGCCCGTCAGGCAGTCCAGCATCAGTTGCAGATAGCGGTCGCGCACGCGGCGCAGCCTGCCGAAATGGCGGTACTGAAGGTAAATGACCAGCTTGCGCCGCAGTCGGCGCAGCTTATATTGGAAGCCATCGGTCCTTACCATCGCCATCACCCGGCACGCTTCAAGCGGGGCAGCTCGTTTCGCGCGTAGTCATAGAGCTGGCGATCCAGCCCGGTCAGTCGGTCCAGCAGCGCCCTAATTTCCGGGGCTTGCGCCTCGGCTCCCGGCCGCCCCGGCGTCTCGTTCAGTTTCGGCATGCTTTCCATCCCAGGTATCCCCAGCGCCCTTAGTACGGGTGCCGCATCGGCGGCGAACGTCTCGGTAAAGCCCACATGCGACAACTCGGCAATATGTTCCTTGGCCAGGCGCAGCAGTTCGTCCTCGCCGAAATCGGCGATGGTCCGGTCGTCGCGGTGGGCGTAACCGTGGGCCAGTTGCCAGACTTGGTTATTCCAGATGTTCTTGCGCACCCAGGGATCATGCAATCCGGCCTCCAGAAATCCGGCAAGGTTCAGTTCGTGCGCCTTTTGGTAAATGATGAATTCTGCCGGATCGCGAGACCGGCAGAAATAGTACATGGACAGGATGCGCTCAGCCGGGTCCCGCAGGAAAGTGAAGGTGTAGCGGCCTTCCATCAGGGGCCGCGCGAAATGGTAGCCGATGTGGCCGGAAATGAAGCGGACATGGTGCAACTGGTCGGGGGACTTGCCCCAGCAGTCGCCATGGCTGGCTAGGCTGTCTCCGTAGTGTTGCCGTGCCAGATGGAGAATCGACGTGCCAGCGGTCTTCTGGATGTGCAGGAAGAGCGCCGGCACCGACCCGGGCCGGGGTTTTCTCCGGAAAAGCGACATCTACGCCACCGCCTTTCCGGCCAGGCGAGCCGCAGACTGGCAGCTAAAGCCCACCGCTCCGATGCCGCTATGTTCCGTCTCTGCCTCGACGCGGAAGCGCAGGGCGCTTTGCCGGCCATGCAGCGCGTATTCGATGCCCGCCTGACTGCCGAACACCGCCACGCTGATCAGGTAGCTGCCCGGGTTCAGGACGCATTTGAAATCGAATTGCGCAACGACAGTCTCGCCGCCGGCAACCTGCGCCATGCCGGCTTCGGCCGAAGGGGCTGTCCATGCGCCGCCCAGACGCGTGCCGTCGAGTGTCTTGATCAGCATGGCACAGCGCACATGACGGGCGTCTGCGACGAAGCGAGCCCTGAACAGGCATCGGCCGTCCTGGCCGGTGCGCAGGACGGTCACGCTCCGACCGGCGGCGTCCACCAGTTGAACATCCTCGATCAGGGCGCCGTTCGGCTCGTAGGCCACGGCAACGTGAGCCTCCGCCTCGCCTGCCCCCTCATCGTCATACACCTCCGCCATGAGGCCCGCGTTGTCGGCATGCCCGCCGGCTTGCGATCGGATCCGCTCGCGCGCCGCCTGGCGGGTGTCCGGCCCGGCGTTGAGAAGCCGCCGGTACTGCACGACGATCGACTCGGGCGGACCGCTCAACAACTGCTCTCCTTCATCGAGCAGGATCGCCCGCCCGCAAAGCCTGGCGACTTGTTCCATGTCATGGGACACGAAGAGGATGGTGCAGCCCGCATTGCGCAGATCGCCTATGCGCCGGAAGCATCGCGCGCGGAAGCCGGCATCGCCCACGGCCAGCGCCTCATCGACCACCAGGATCTCGGGGTCCACATGCACTGCGACGGCGAAGGCCAGCCGCAGGAACATCCCGCTCGAGTAGGTCCGCACCGGCTGGTCGATGAACTCGCCGATGTCGGCGAAGGCGGCAATATCGCCGAATCTTTCTTCCATCTGCTTTCCGGACAGCCCCATCAGTGCGCCCTGGAAATAGGCATTCTCCCGTCCCGTGAACTCCGGGTTGAAGCCGGCGCCCAGTTCGAGCAGGGCCGAGATCCGGCCAGTGACCGACAGCGAGCCCTCGCTCGGTTTGAGGATGCCGCACACCAGCTGCAGCAGCGTGCTCTTGCCCGAGCCGTTACGACCGACGATGCCGAGCATTTCTCCGCGCCGGACGTCGAACGAGACATCGCGTAGCGCGGTGAATTCCCGGTGATAGCG
The DNA here is from genome assembly GCA_032027165.1 of Denitratisoma sp. Taxonomy (NCBI): domain Bacteria; kingdom Pseudomonadati; phylum Pseudomonadota; class Betaproteobacteria; order Nitrosomonadales; family Sterolibacteriaceae; genus Denitratisoma; species Denitratisoma sp. Next base: position 222,704 of record JAVSMO010000001.1, read on the forward strand.
CTTGAGGCCGAAACTGAGGAACTGCTTGACGCGGTCGCCGGGATGACCGAAGAGCCGGTAGATCTTGCCCAGATTGCGCGCGGAGATGACGATGTCAGACGCCATGGCCGGCTTCGGCTTGTGCAATGACGTTGCGCTCGCGCAGCAGCGACAGCAGGGTTGCAATGGATTCCCCGACGCCGGTTCGACTCGTGTCCAGCACCAGGTCCGGGTGCTCCGGCGTCTCATAAGGCGCCGACACGCCAGTGAAATGGGCGATGCCGCCGGCCCGGGCCTTGGCGTAGTTTCCCTTCTCGTCGCGCGATTCGCAAACTTCGACCGGACAGCGGCAATACACCTCGATGAAATTCTCTGCGCCGACCAGTTCGCGCACCTTCCGTCGATCGGCTGCGTAGGGCGAGACGAAGGCGGCCAGGGTGATGATGCCCGCATCCAGGAACAGGTTCGCCAGTTCCCCGATGCGACGGATGTTTTCCGCACGGTCCTGCTCGGCGAAGCCGAGGTCGCGGCACAGGCCGTGCCGGACATTGTCTCCATCGAGCACGTAGGCGTTGCGGCCTTCGGCGAAGAGGCGCTCCTCCAGTCCATGTGCCAGCGTGGACTTGCCCGAGCTGGGCAGGCCGGTGAACCAGACCAGCACGCTGCGATGGCCGCTGCGCGCCTCGCGCATCGCGCGGGTCACCCGCTGCGGGTGCCAGCGCAGGTGGGGATCGATGCTGCCGGGAGCGGGCTTGTCAGAGGGCATCGGCGAACTCGTCGCGGCTGTGCTGGAAGAAGGCGTGGCCGAGGATGGCAGCGGCGAAGCCCAGTGCGAGTGCGGCAGACCAGGCGGCCCAGGGCACGGGCAGTCCCAGGACGGCGGCGCGCGCCGCTCCGATCACCGCGCCGAGCGGGTTGGCGTTGTAGAGAAAAGTCAGTCCCGGCGGCACGGCGCTGGCGGGGTAGAACACCGGCGAGAGGAACAGCAGCATCTGCACGAAGAGCGGCACGATCTGGCTCATGTCCTTGATGAACACGCCCCAGGCGGCGAGGAACCAGGCCGCACCGATGGCGAGCAGCACGACCGGAAGCAGCAGCAGGGGGAAGAGCAGCAGGCCGGACGAGAGGTTGCCCGTCCATGCCAGCGCTGAGGCGAGGATGAGGAAGTTGAAGGCGGCATGCACCAGCGCCGCGCCGAGCGGCACCAGCGGCAGGATGTCCACCGGGAAGATGATCTTCTTCACGTAGGCTGGAAAGCTGCGCACGGCTGTCGAGGCGCGCGAGACGGTTTCGCCGAAGACGTTGAAGACGATCAGGCCGCAGTAGAGGATGAGCCAGAAGGGCAGGCCTTCGCGCTGCTCGGGCCAGCGCGCCTGGAAGATGTGGCCGAAGACGAAGGCGAAGATGGCCAGCATGAGCAGGGGGCTGAGGAAGATCCACAGCACGCCGAACATGGCGCCGCGGTAGCGCAGCAGGACGTCGCGCTTGACCAGTTGCCCGAGCAGGTAGCGGTGGCGGGCGATGCCGGCGGCGATTGCGAGGGGGTTGAGCGTGATCGAACTCATGGGCGCTCGGTGGTTGCGCATATCCGGCGTGCAAGGGTGGCGACGGCGCCGGGAAGCTCGGCGAAATGCCGGAGCACGGCGTCCGGTGCGGTGGCGATGCCGGCCGCGCCGTAGCCGTAGGCGGCGTGGATGAAGCGCAGGCCGTTTTCGCGTGCGGCGGCGGCATCCTCGTCGGAGTCGCCGACGAAGCAGGCGCGCTCCGGGTCGATGCCGTAGTGCGCCACGAGGCGCTTCGTCACGGCCGCCTTCGAGGGGGCCGGCGGCTCGGTCTCGTCGCGCGTGTGGATGCCGGCGAAGTGCCGCGCCAGGCCGAGCGCCTCGAGGATGCGGCGCGTCGGCACCAGCCGCTTGTTGGTGACGATGTAGAGGTGCGCACCGGTCGCGGCAAGTTGCGCCAACCCGTCCGCCACGCCGGGGAACACCGCTGTTTCACGGTAGCCCTCCGTGTCGTAATCGGCCTTGAAAGCTTCGACCAGCCGCGCAAGCCTCGCCTCGTCGGCGAGGCCGCTCACCTGCCGCAGCGTCGCTGCCAGCGGTGGGCCGATCAGCGAGGCTTCGAGCGGCACGGCCGGACGCAGGCCGTCGGCCGCCAGGATGCGCCCGAACGAGGCAAGGATGCCCGGCGAGGAGTCGATCAGGGTGCCGTCGAGGTCGAAGAGGATGTCGGTAGGCATTTCGTGGTGTTTATACCAGATCGGGCGCGATCACCGCACGCAGCACGGTTTCCTCGCTGCCGTTGCGCATGCGCCGGGTGAACCACCAGAGCGCGCCTTTCCTGACGCTCCAGTCGGCGGCGTCGCCGGTGAGCAGCAGTGCTGCCGCGCGCCCCAGCGTCGGTTGGTGGCCGACGACCACCACCGTGCCGCCGGCATGGGGCCAGCCGACGGCGCCGAGCAGGCTGGCCGCGCTGGCGCCGGTGCCGAGCTTTTCCTTCACGTCGAAGGGCAGTTCCAGCGCCTCGGCCGTCTGCACGGCGCGCACGGCGGGGCTGGCGAGGATGCGCGCATCGGCGGGCAGCCGCTTCCCCAGCCAGCGCGCCACCTGTTTCGCCTGCTTGCGGCCGCGCTCGGTGAGCTTGCGCTTCGCATCGGGCATGCCGTCCTCGGCCTCGGCGTGGCGCCAGAGAATGATGTCCATCGTCTTTTCCGCTGCGGCGGAGGGCTTGTTGGCCATGGTCAGCCTTTCTTCCAGAATCGCTTGATGGTGCGCAGGCGCCGGATGCCCTGCAAAGCCAGTCTGCACAGGACGGCGTGGCGCGGTCCGTGCCACCCTCCCGTGAGGGCGACCGCCTCGCGCAGCGCCGGGTCGCTGCCCATGCACTGCATCAGCAGGGGGCCGGCGCGCGACAGGTCGTTGAGCGCGCCGAGGCTGTCCTGCAGGGCGGTGAGGATGGCGAGGGCCTTGCGCGCCTCCCGCTCCCGGTAGAGCGGTGCGAAGAATTCGATGGCGTAGCGCAGCCGTTTCACGCCGATGCGCAGCGCATGCAGGCTGGCAGGGTCGGCGTTCCCGGCTGCGTCGGCGAGGGCCAGCGCCTTGCGGTGCAGCCGGTTGAGGCGGCGGGCGGCGAAGGCCGCCAGCGTTTCCTCCGCCGGGGCGCCGCGCTGCCCGCCTGCGGTGCGCTGCAGGCGGGCATTGAAGTCGAGCAGGGAACGGGCGTGCGAGGAAGAGGCCAGCGCTTCCCGCAGGGCGGCATGTGCCTGTCGGCGCGCCTGCCCGACGGATTTTGCCAATGCCGCCATCTGGGCGTTGTCGGCAAAGGCAGCTTGGGCCGGCCCGACGATCTCTGCCGCCAGCACGTCCCAGTCGCGTGCTCCGCCGAGGCTGCGCGACAGGTCGCGAATCGGCGGGACCACGGCCTGCTCGAAGCCGGCCGGCAGCGCCGGCCGGAAGGTGCGCAGGGCTGAACGCAGCCGTCGCAGCGCCACGCGCATCTGGTGGATGAATTCCGGATCCTGCTCGCCGGCGCCGAGCGTGTTCCATTGCAGTTGCGCGATGCAGGCGGCGGCGATGGCGCGAAAAGCGTCCAGCGGCGCCTGTGCCGCGCGGAGCGGCGAGGGCGCGGCCTTGACCGGCTTCAGCGGCGTGCCCAGGCGCAGCCGGTAGCCGCGCTCCGCCTTGGAGAGAATCTCGGGCCGCAGCGGCAGATCGGCGGCCAGGGCGAGCGCGAGGTCGAACAGGGCATCCGTCCTTCCTTGCTCCAGCTCGATCTCGATTTCGGACAAGGCCTGGCGCTCGTCGCCGGCTTCGATCCAGCCGCGGTCGAGCATGAGCAGGATGGCGCCGCCTTGCGCCGGCCGCAGCCGCCAGGCCTGGCGCTTGAAGACGGTCTCGAAGGCCGGCTCGAGATGCGAACGGATGCGCTGCCGCTCGAGCAGCGCGCGCAGCCGCGGGTCGTCGATGCCGGCGAAATCGAAGCGCCCGCGGTAGGGCCGCTCCCATTCCGGCCGCACGGCGAGGCCGCCGCTCGTCGTGCCCGCGCACTTGACGGTCTGCAGCCAGCCGCGCCCCTGCCGGCGCGTACGCAGGGCGACGCCCTTGCGGTGCAGGGCCAGGTCGGGCGTGTCGTAATAGACGTTGACGAGTTTGCGGGCGGCGAGCTTTTCCGCCTCTCGCAGGAGCGGATGGCGCAGGAAGGCGCGGTGCGCCGAGGCCGGCAGCGACAGCTTGATTTCGACTTCTTCCTTCATGAGACGGGCATTATCGCCCATCTGGCGCGCCGATAAGCTATTGGTAGCGGAGGGCCTCGATGGGGTCGAGCCGGGCCGCCTTTCTGGCCGGATAGAATCCGAAGAAAATTCCCACGCCGGCCGCTACGGCGAAGGCGGTGAGGACCGAGCTGCCGGAGACGACGACGGTCATCTTGGCGAGCTGGTTCACCAGCAGGGCGCCGCCGACGCCGAGAAAGAGGCCGATGGCGCAGCCGATCACGGAAATGATGATGGCCTCGAGCAGGAACTGGGCGAGGATGTCGCGCTCGCGCGCGCCGATCGCCATGCGGATGCCGATCTCCCGCGTGCGCTCGGTGACCGAGACCAGCATGATGTTCATGATGCCGATGCCGCCCACCAGCAGCGACACCGAGGCGATGGCCCCGAGCAGCAGCGACATGACGCGCGTCGTCTCGGCCGCCGTGTCGGCCACCGCGGTGAGGTTGCGCAGGGTGAAGTCGTTGTCGGCGCTGTCGCGCAGGCGGTGGCGCTGGCGCAGCAGCGCCTCGATGGATTTCTCCACCGCCGGCATCGCCTCGGCCGAGCTGGCCTTCACCAGGATCTGGCGCACCGAACCCTGGAAGGGGGTGCCGAACACCTTGCGCTGGGCGGTGGTGAGAGGCATCACCACCAGGTCGTCCTGGTCGCGCCCCTCGAGGTTCTGGCCCTTCGGCGCCAGCACGCCGAGGACGGTGAAGGGCGCCTGGCCGATGCGGAAGGTCTTGCCGACCGGGTTCTCGTCGCCGAACAGGTTCTGCGCGACGGTGCGGCCGACCAGCGCCACGCGGGTGGCGGCGCGCACGTCGGAGTCGGTGAAGGAGGCGCCGTCGGCGATCGGCCAGGAGCGCGCATCGAGGTAGGCGGGCGTGGTGCCCTGCACCCAGGCGTTCCAGTTGTTCGGGCCGTAGACCATCTGCACCGAGCCCCAGTGCACCGGGGCGACGGTGTCGACGCCGTCCAGTTCGGCGATGGCATTGGCGTCGGCGACGTTGAGCGTCGGCGCGCTGCCGCTGCCGGTTCGCACGCCGCCCGCCGAGGTGTAGCCGGAGAGGACGACGAAGATGTTGCTGCCCATCGAGCTGATGGTCTGCGCCACGGCGTACTGCGCGCCCTGGCCGATGGCCATCATCAGCACCACGGCGCCGACGCCGATCACCATGCCGAGCATGGTGAGCAGGGTGCGCAGCCGGTTGGCGCCCATGGCGCGCCAGGCCTCGTGCAGCATGGCGCCTAGCATGGGGTGGCGGCCTCCGCATGCGGCTGCGTCGGCGCATCGTGTACGATGCGCCCGTCGAGAAAGCGCACCTGGCGCTTCGCATGCGCGGCGATGTCGCTCTCGTGGGTGATGAGGACGACGGTGATGCCCTCGTCGTTGAGGGCGCCGAACACGGCCATGATTTCCTCGCCGGTATGGCTGTCGAGGTTGCCGGTCGGCTCGTCGGCGAGGATCAGCCGGGGCCGGTTCACCAGCGCCCGGGCGATGGCCACGCGCTGCTGCTGGCCGCCGGAGATGCGGCTCGGCAGCGAGTCGGCGTAGCGGCCCAGGCCGACCTTGTCGAGCATTTCCTGCGCGCGCGCGCGGCGTTCCGCTTGGCCGATGCCGGAATAGACCAGCGGCAGCGCGACGTTGTCGGCGAGCGTCATGCGCGGCAGCAGGTTGAAGCCCTGGAAGACGAAGCCGATGGTGCGGTTGCGCAGCGCCGCAGTCTCGTCCTTGCCGAGCTCGGCGACGTTGCTGCCGGCCAGGAAATAGCGCCCCTCGCTCGGCCGGTCGAGGCAGCCGAGGATGTTCATGAAGGTCGATTTGCCCGAGCCGGAGGGCCCCATGATGGCGACGAATTCGCCGGGCAGGATGGCGAGGTTGACGTCCTTCAGCACCGGGAAGGGGCCGGCCGGCGTGTCGTAGGCCTTGAACAGCGATTCGACGCGGATGACCGCCTCGGCCATCAGAACAGCCTCATGCGGAAGGTGCTCGATGAGGCGGCCGGCGAGGCGTTCGGCAGGTTTTCGCCCGTGATCACCTTGTCGCCTTCCTTCAGCTCGCCGCCGGCGACCTCGGTGAAACGGGAATCGGTGATCCCGGTGCTGACCTTGACGGCCTTGAGCCGGCCTTCCTCGAGGACATGCACGGTGCCGCTGCCGGCATCGCGCCGCCGCTTTTCGCCGCCGGACTGGCCGCCGGGCCGGCTGCCGTTGGCGGATTTTGCGGGTTCGCCGTCGACCTTCTCGGCGGGCTTGCCTGCCTTGTCCGCTTCGGCGGGCTTGAAGCGCAGCGCGGTATTGGGCACCAGCAGCACGCCCTTCTTCTGCGCCACCACGATGCTGACGTAGGCGGTCATGCCGGGCAGCAGGGTCTGCTCGGGATTCTCCACGGCGACGACGACGTTGTAGGTCACCACGTTCTGCTGCGTCGTCGGGTTGAGGCGGATCTGCTTCACCTTGCCGCGGAAGCTGCGGTTGGGGAAGGCGTCGACGTTGAAGCGCACCGGCTGGTCGACGCGGATCGCCCCGATGTCGGCCTCGGCGAAGGTGGTGTAGATCTGCATCTGCGTCAGGTCCTGCGCGATCTTGAACAGCGTCGGCGTCTGGAAGCTGGCGGCGACCGTCTGCCCGACGTCGATCTGCCTGTCGACCACCACGCCGGACACCGGCGAGCGGATCACCGAGTAGCCGAGGTTGGCGCGGTCGCGGTCGTTCTGCGCGCGGGTGAGCCGGGCCTGCGCTTCCGCCGCCTCGCGCGCCTGCACCGCCTGGTCGAGTTCCTGGCGCGAGATGTATTCCTGCTGGAAGAGCGATTTCATCCGGGCTTCATTCGCGCGCGCGAGCTGCAGCGAGGCTTGTGCGCTGGCGACGCTGGCATCGCTCTGCCGCACCTGCGCCGAATAGATGGCATCGTCGAGTTCCGCCAGCACCTGTCCGGCCTTGACCTGGTCGTTGAAGTCGACATGCAGCTTCTTCACGGTGCCTGACACCTGGGTGCCGACGCTGACCAGCGTCACCGGGTTGAGCGTGCCGTTGGCGGAGACCGTCTGGGTGACGTCGCCTTTGGCCAGTGCCTGCGTCTTGTAGCGCTGCTCCGGGCTGGCGGCGGCCTTCTTCTGATAGAGGTAGTAGCCGGCGCCCGCTACCAGGCAGGCAGCGACGGCGAATACGACGGTTTTCTTCACGTGCATCATGGACGGTCTTTCTGCGAGGCGGGGGCCGCGGCTTGCGGTGCGAGGTCGGTGAGCAGTCCCGAGTCCAGCGCGCCCATGGCCTGCGCCAGGGCGGCGCGCGAGACGAACCAGTTGGTGCCGGCCTGGATGCGCTGCTGCCGCGCGTTGGCCAGCGCCACCTGGGCGGTGAGCAGGTCGAGGATGCTGCCGACGCCGGCGCGGTAGCGGCCGGCGGCGACCCGCTCCGACTGCGTCGCGCTTTCCAGCAGATCTTCGGCGGTTTTCACCGACTGGGTGGCGGTGGCGAGGTTGGCATGGGCGTTCCAGACGTCGAGCGCCACCTGCAGGCGCACCTGCTCGCGCCGCGCCGACTGGAGATCGGCCTGGGCTTCCGCCGCCCGCACCTTGTAGGTGGTGGAGAAGCCGCTGAAGAGCGGGATGTTCACGCTGAGGCCGATGCTGGAGCTGTCATAGGCCGGCTGGCCGGCGATCTGGCTGCGGCCGGCGCCGACGCCCAGCGAGACTGTCGGCAAGTGCGCGGCCTTCGCCGCATCGATGTTTGCCCGGGCGGCGCGGAACTGCGCCTCCGCCGCGGCAAGGTCGGGGCGCCGCGTGCGTGCCTCCTCGATCAGGCGCGTGACGTCGGCTTCGAAACCCGCGCCCGGTGCGGCGGCCGGCAGCGGCGCCAGCGTCAGCGCCAGCGTCGGATCGATGCCGATGACGTTGGCGAGCGTCCCCTGCGCGGTCTTCACGGCGCCTTCGGCGCCGATGCGGTTGAGCACGGCCTGGGCATGGGCCGTCCGCGCCTGCAGGCGGTCGGCCGGGGTGGCGGTGCCGACGCGGTAGCGGGCTTCGGCGGCATTCAGCGATTCGAGGGCGGCCTTCTCCGACAGCCGAGAGGCCTCCAGCACGGCGTCGGCGGCCTGGCGCTGGAAGAAGGCCTGCACGGCAGCCAGGAAGATCGCCTGCACGGTGGCGTCGCGCGCGAACGAGGCGGCGGCAAACAGCTGGCGGGCGTTTTCCAGCGAGGCCGAGCGGGCGCCGAAATCGAACAGCACCCAGGACAGGTCGGCGTCGACAGAGCGCTGCGTGTAGGGGTCGCTGCCGCGCGCCGCCTCGTTGCGGATGCGCGCGACCGAGGCGCCGGCCGAGACGGAGGGCAGGAAGGCGGACTGCGCCACGCCGACCTGGGCCGCCTGCACGCGGGCGCTGGCCCAGCCCTGGCGCGTCTGCGGGTTGTTGCAAAGGGCGAGGTCCACCACCGCGGCCAGGTCGAGCGGACTGGCGAGATCGGCGGGCTGGCAGGGCGCCGGCGCGGGATGCAGACCCGCCATCGGCGGCACGGCCTCGAGCGCGCCGAAGGGATCGGCCGCCAGCGCCGGCGTCGCGGCAAGGGCAGCGGCCAGTATCCCGCGCCGCAGCGCCAGGAAAAAGTCAGTCTCCATGGTACGGCGAATTCTACCGTGCCATGCCGCAGTGCAATGTAATGGAATGTAACGGGCCGGTCGCCGCGCCGTCCTGCGGGAACCGACTTACTTTCGTTCTCAGGCGATGCCGGGATTGCCGTCCATGCCGATCAGCTTCGGCGCGTTGAGCTGGCGCGGCGCGACGACCTTCCTGTCGCGTAGCCACTTCGCCACGACATCCCAGATCGGCTCGCCGCTGGCGCCTTCGGCCACCGGCGCCCAGCCGGCCACCTTGTAGGTCTTGTTCGCCTCGATGGGCTTGCCGTCCAGGCGCATGTCCTGGATGCGATGGCCCATGGCGGCGTTCGGATCGCAGGCATAGCTCATGCCGCCGACGCGCACCATGTCGCCGCCCTGCTGCTTGTAGGGGTCGGGGTTGACCAGGTTGTCGCAGACGTCCTCGAGGATGTTCTTGATCATCTCGCCGCTCATGTCGGTGAGCGTCGTGTAGGGATACGTGATCGCCGTCTGGTCCATGACATGCTCGAAGGCGACGGCCTGGCCGGGCAGGATGCTGGTGCCCCAGCGGAAGCCGGGCGAGAAGGCAATCTGCGCGCCCTTCACCTCCAGCATGGCGTCGAGGATGAGCTGGTCCCAGCTGCCGTTGAAGTTGCCGCGGCGGTAGAGCAGGCCCTCGCTGACGGCCAGCTTCTCCTCCAGCTTCGCCCGGTGCGGCGCGCGCACCTTGTCGATGTAGGCGGTCATGGCCTTGTCGGCCGGCAGCAGGTTGGCGAACACCGGCAGCAGCTTGTAGCGGAAGCCCTGGACCTTGCCGCCGCGGACGTCGAAGTCGAGCACCGAGAGGAACTTGCCGTTGGAGCCGGAGTTCATCACCAGCGTCTGGCCGCCGGCGTTCTTCACCATCGAGGGCGCCGGCACGCCGTCGTGGGTGTGGCCGCCGAGGATGGCATCGATGCCGGTGACGCGGCTCGCCATCTTGAGGTCGACGTCCATGCCGTTGTGCGAGAGCACCACCACCGCCTGGGCGCCCTTGCCGCGCGCCTCGGCGACGACCTTCTGCATTTCCTCGTCCTGCACGCCGAAGGTCCATTCCGGCGTGAAATGGCGCGGATGGGCGATGGGGGTGTAGGGAAAGGCCTGGCCGACGATGGCCACCGGTACGCCGTTCATCCGGCGGATGACGTAGGGCTTGAACACCGGGTCGCCGAAGTCGGTGGTCTTGACGTTCTGTGCGAGGAATTCGACCTTACCGGCGAAATCCTTTTCGACGATTTCCTTGACGCGTTCGGCGCCCAGCGTGAACTCCCAATGCGGGCACATGATATCCACGCCGAGCAGCTTGCAGGCGTCGACCATGTCCTGGCCGCGGCTCCACAGCGCCGTGGCCGAGCCCTGCCAGGTGTCGCCGCCGTCGAGCAGCAGTGCGCCCGGGCGCGAGGCGCGCAGGCGCTTCACCAGCGTGGCCAGGTGGGCGAAGCCGCCGACCTTGCCGTAGGTCTGTGCCGCCGCGGCGAAATCGAGGTAGGTGAAGGCATGCGCCTCGATGCTCTTCGGCTTGATGTTGAAGGCCTTGAGCAGGTGCTCGCCGACCAGGTGTGGCGCCTTGCCCTGCGCCCCGCCCAGGCCGAGGTTGACGTTCGGCTCGCGGAAATAGATCGGCAGCAGCTGGGCGTGACAGTCGGTGAAGTGCAGGAAATGCACGTTGCCGTAGCGCGGCAGGTCGTAGAGCTTCTCGCCGCCCTGGGCAGCGAGAAGCTGGCGGCTGTCGAGGGCGAAGCCGGCCGCGGAGGCGGCGGCGAGGATCTGCAGGAATTCTCTGCGGTTCATGGACATGTCGGGGGGTCCTCAAAAAAAAGGGCTTGGCAACGCCAAGCCCCCGTGAGCATGGTCGTTGTTATTTGCTGTTGACCGGCGATTGCGGATCGAGCAGCAGGGCGACGAGGTTCTTGATCTGCTGCTCGTTCAGTGCATTGACGTGGCCGAAGCGCGGCATCGCCGAGCACAGGTTGAAGGCCTTGGCGTTCCAGATCTTGCCGTAGACATACTTCTGCATGTCCGGGGTGTTGCCACGCGTCTTGCCGAACTGGTAGAGGCTCGGGCCGATGGTGCCGAAGGACATCTCGGTCGGCGAGATCTGGTGGCAGTTGTAGCAGTTGCCGCCGCCGGGCACGCCGGCCTTGTCGCTCCAGGTCATGCCGCGACCGCTCTGCGCCAGCTTCTCGCCGGCCTTCCAGTCGCCCATCAGCTTGCCGTCGGCCGGATATTTGATGGCTTCCAGCTGGTCTTTTTCGAGACGCGCGGCGACGTCCTTGGGCGGGTTGTCGCCGCTGCGGTTGCAGATGGCCTGGACGCCGTCCTCATGCAGGCGGTCGGTGGTGGCGATGCCTTTCGCCTTGAAGTCGCGCTTCATCATGGCGACGGCCTCGGCGCGGTAGTTGCGGATGTCGTCGGCGAGCACGGCGCTGCAGGCCAAGGTGGCGGCGAGGCCGGCAATGATTTTTCTGTTCATGGCTTTCATCTCCTGTCCCCTTAACGCTTGATGCCCGGGCCTTTGTACGTCTGGCCGTTGGCGGTTACGGTCATGTAGGCGAGCAGGGCGGTGATGGAATCCGAAAGATAGTTCGGCTCCGGGAAGCGCTGCTGACGGAAGCAGTCGTTCATGCGCCACTGCTGGGTGAGCATGAAGCCGCCGGTCATGCGGTAGCCCGGCCAGCCCTGATAGGCGCGGATGGCTTCCCCGGGCTTCCTCAGGTTGGGCAGGTCCTGGGTGCGAATGCGCTTGCCGTCCTCGCCGTGGCAGGAGGCGCAGGAGAAGTCGTAGGGACCGGCGCGATAGGCAAAGATCTCCTTGCCGATGTTGTAGGCCTCGATCTCCTTCGGGTGCCTCTGCGGCGCGGCAATCTTCATGTTGCGCGACTGGGCAGCAACGTAGGTGATGACGGAGACGTGGTCAGGCGTCTTGTTGACGTTGCTGAAGGGTTGCTTGCGGATGTCCGCTTCGTCGTAGCCGAGGTACTTGATCATGCAATGCACGACGCGCCGCTCGGCGTCCATGACCTGGCCGACGTCGGCGAAGTAGCGCGGCATGTGCACGTAGGCGCCCTTGACGACGCCGGCGCCGAGGCCGAGATCGCATTGCGCCATCGAGGCGCCGTTCGGCCCCTTCTTGTTCTTCCAGATGTCCTCGCCCTTGGCCTCGAACAGTTCAGCGGGGTTGTCCTCCTCGAGGACTTCGCGGAATTTCTCGAATTCCTTCGAAACCTCGCTTTTATTGGCGGGGGCGGCGGCCTTCGCCGGTGGCGGGGCCTTCTTTGCGGGCTGCTGGGCGTGCACGGCGAACGATGCCGTCAATGCCGCGGCCGCGAGGAGCATGCCAAGTCGCTGCTTCATGGTTCTTCCTCCTTGTGGGTGCTGCTGCATTTCCGGGACGGTCATTGCCGTCCCGGGTTGTTGTTCTGCCCCGTCCCGCCTCAGGCGGCGATGGTGGCTTCGTCGGTGCGCTTGTCGCCCTTGTTGTCCACCCAGTTGATGACGACCTTGTCGCCGGCCTTTGCGCCCTTGACGCGGAAGCCGAACACCGGATTGCGCGAGACCGAGGTGGCCGTCTGGCCCTGGATCACGCGCTTGCCGGCCACATCGATGGTGATCGACTGGATGTAGTGTGCGGGCACCAGGTTGCCGGCGTTGTCCTTGCGCTGACCCGTTTCCATCGGGTGGCTCATGAGGACGCGGATCTCGGCGGTGTCGCCCTTCATCTGGGCGCGGATTTTCATTGGATCTGCCATGTCGTTTCCTTCACATAGTCTTTGTCGATGGATTCGCTCAGCCGCCGCAGCCGCCGACCGTGACCTTGACTTCCTTCTTGGCCCTGTAGTACTTGCCGTCCGCCGTCTTGGCGACGACTTCGACCAGGGAAGTCTGGCCCATTTTCAGTCGCAGTGCCATTTCGGGCAGGGCGCCGTTGGCGAAGTCGAAGGCGCTGGAGAGTGGCAGCGGATTCTTGTCGACCAGCACTGCGAGCGAAATGGTGTTGGGAATGCTGCTGCTGACGTCGACCGGCACGACGGCGCCGTTTTCGGCGATATCCGGCGCCTTGATGGCGATGCCCGTGCTGTCGGCCGCACTGGCGGCGCCGATGTTCTTGAGTGCGCCCGCCATGTCCTTGGCCTCGAAGGCGGCGCGGTTGTATTCGGCGGCCAGCACCTGGGAAGGCTTGAGCACGCCGGCCGCTATGGCCGCCGCGATCGCCCCGGTGGCGCCCGCCCCTTTCAGCAGGGTTCTGCGCAATGCATCCATCCGTGTGACTCCTATGTTGTTGGCTCGTCTGCCGATTCGGAAGGCATGACGATGTAGCAGTGAGATTCAGTCCAAAGCCGACAGGTTCCCGGTCAACTTGTGGTTGTGGAGCGTGACACGCAAAGGACCTGTCCGGACTCTAGCCGTTAAAGCGCGGCAGGACAACTCACTGGTATTGATTGAAAAATAAGCCTTGCCAATTTCAGTATCGGCTAATACTTGCAACCGTAAAGCAATGATCAACCTGCTCGCCAATGGCCGCTCTTGCCGCCGGCTTTTTCCAGTAGACGTATATTTTCGAAATATATTCCACGGTCGACGGCCTTGCACATGTCGTAGATGGTCAGCAGGCCGATGCTGACCGCGGTCAGCGCCTCCATTTCCACGCCGGTGCGGCCGACGGTTTCGGCCGTTGCTTCGCAGGTGATGCTGGCGCGCGCACGGTCGATGGAAAACTCCACGCCGACCCGTGTCAGGGGGACCGGATGACAGAGGGGGATCAGGTCCGAGGTGCGCTTTGCCGCCTGGATGGCGGCAATGCGCGCCACGCCGAGGACGTCGCCCTTCCTGGCGTCGCCGGATTCGATGAGGGCCAGGGTTGCAGGTTGCATGAAGACGGTGCCGACGGCACGGGCGATGCGATGCGTTTCGCCCTTTTCGGCCACGTCGACCATGTGTGCCTGGCCGCGGGCATCGAAATGCGTCAGGGGCTTGGACATGGCCGGCCTGTTCAGGCGGAGGGCGCCGGCGGCGGGGGGATGTTCAGGTCGGTCCAGTAGCGGCCGAGCAGTTCGACGGTCTCGCGCAGGCGGCCGTAATCCAGGGGCTTGCGCACATAGCTGTTGGCGCCGAGCAGGGCCGCAGCACGCACGTCGCGCTGCTCGGAGGAGGCCGACAGGATCACTACCGGCAGCAGCCGGGTGCGCGGATGCTCGCGCAGTTCGCGCAGGACTTCCAGGCCGTTCACCTTGGGCAGGTTCAGGTCGATCAGCGCCACGCCCGGCAGGTCGTCGCTGCTGCGCCTGGCATGGGCGTTGCGGGCGAAGAGATAATCCAATGCCTCCACGCCATCGCTGCACAGCGCGACCATGTCTTCCGGGATGACGGGCTGCAGGGCGTTCAGGATCAGCCGGGTGTCCTCTGGCGAATCTTCGGCGAGCAGCAGGGCGTGTGTACTCAAGGGAGAACCTTCTCTGATCGGGACGATCTGATCAATTTACTTTTTGTTACCTTTGGCCGCCATTCTAGCCGATGTGCACCAAGGTATCATATAAGCGATGAGATTCAGAACACTGGCATCCTTCGCCTTTCTCGCGATCCTGGCGCCCGGCGCTTACGCCGAGGGCTTGCCCGAACTGGGCGAGGCCTCCCGGTCGGACCTGCCGCCCCATATGGAAAGGCGCATCGGCGAGTCGATCGTTCGAGACATCCGCCTGCGGGAGCCGGCCTATATCGACGATGTCGAGATTGCCGCCTACCTGAATTCCCTGGGTGCACGCCTCACGGCGGCCATGCCCGAGGCGGGCCAGAGCTTCGAGTTCTTTGCCCTGCGCGATGCCACGCTGAATGCCTTTGCGCTGCCGGGCGGCTATATCGGCGTGCATAGCGGCCTCATTCTTGCAGCGCAGTCCGAGTCCGAGCTGGCCGGCGTGCTTTCGCACGAAATCGCCCACGTTACGCAAAAGCACCTGGCCCGGCTGATGGGCAAGCAGAACCAGGCCCAGGTGACGCAGTGGCTGGCGCTGGCCGTGGCGATCCTGGCGGCGCGCTCGAATTCCGACGCGAGCCAGGCGGCGATCGTGGCAGGCACGGCCGCCGGCGTGCAGACCATGCTCAACTACACGCGCGATTTTGAGCGCGAGGCCGACCGCATCGGCATCCAGACCCTCGATCGGGCCGGCTTCGACGTGCGCGGCATGGCCAGCTTCTTCGAGCGCATGCAGAAGTTCGGGCGCCTCTACGAGAACAACGCGCCCGGCTACCTGCGCACCCACCCGCTCACCGTCGAGCGCATCAGCGACATGGAGAACCGGATCCTGCAGGCGCAGTACCGGCAGGTGGCGGATTCGACCGAGTTCCAGCTGGTGCGGGCCAAGCTGAGATCAGGCCAGGGCGACCCGCGCGACGCCGTCACCGATTTTGAAACCCAGCTGCAGGAACGCAAGTATCTGTCCGAGGCCTCGGCCCGTTATGGACTGGCCATGGCGCAGATGCGGGCGAGGAACTACCCTGCCGTCGAACGCGAGCTTGCCGAATTGCGCCGGCTCAAGGCGTCCTCGCCCATGATCGACACCCTGGCCACGGATGTGAGGAAGGCGCAGGGCGACATGGCCGGGGCGCTGAAGCTGTATCGCGAGGCCCGCATTCGCCATCCCCGCAACAGGGCGCTGCTCTACGGCCAGATCGATGCGCTGCTGGCGAACGGCCAGGCCCAGGCGGCGTTGAAGACGGCGACCGACGAACTGCAGCTGACGCCCTCCGACGCCGCCCTGCACGGTCTGCAGGCGAAAAGCTACGCCGCCCTCGGCAAGCGCCTGCAGCAGCATCGCGCCCAGGCCGAACTGTACGCACTGCGGGGCCAGCTGGTGGCGGCGATCCAGCAGCTGGAGCTGGCCCAGAAGGCCGGCGACGGCGACTTCTTCGAGCATTCCCAGGTCGATGCACGCCTGCGCGAGCTGCGGGTCCGGCAGCAGGAGGAAGCGAAGCAAAAGTTGCCCCTGTAAGGCCGACTTGAATCGCTTATGGGTTGATGCAGGTCAAAAAATCGACCCCCCCTATTTCACAATAAAATAAAACGATTATTGCCACTTCCCGGAAGTGTTAGCCTTCGCTCCGACTCGAAAAAGGCTATATAGGGAGGAGACGCAATGGCACTGGTCAATCCGCACGGCGGGGGCGCGCTGAAGCCCCTGTTGCTGCAGGGCGAGGCGCACAAGGCCGAACTGGCGCGCGCCCAGACGCTGCCGAAAATCAAGGTCAGCTCTCGCGAGAAGGGCGACATCATCATGCTGGGCATCGGCGGCTTCACGCCGCTCGACGGCTTCATGACCCACAGCGACTGGCAGGGCGTGTGCGACGGCATGAAGATGGCCAGCGGCCTGTTCTGGCCGATTCCCATCACGCTGTCGACCGACAAGGCGACCGCCGATTCGCTGAAGACCGGCGGCGACGTCGCGCTGCTCGACCCGGACAGCGGCGAGATCCTCGCCACCATGAAGGTCACCGAGAAGTACGCCATCGACAAGGCGCACGAGTGCGCCATGGTCTTTAAGACCACCGACATGGAGCACCCCGGCGTCAAGATGGTGATGGAGCAGGGCGACGTGAACCTCGCCGGTCCCGTCAAGGTGCTCTCGCAGGCCGAGTTCCCCGCCAAGTACGGCGAGTTGTTCATGACCCCGGCGCAGACCCGGGCGCTCTTCGACTCCTACGGCTGGTCGAAGGTCGCCGCCTTCCAGACGCGCAACCCGATGCACCGCTCGCACGAGTACCTGGCCAAGGTGGCCATCGAGACCTGCGACGGCGTGCTGATCCATTCGCTGCTCGGCAACCTCAAGCCCGGCGACATTCCCGCCGACGTGCGCGCCGAGGCCATTGCCACGCTGACCGACAAGTACTTCGTCAAGAAGACCGTGGTGCAGGCCGGCTACCCGCTCGACATGCGCTACGCCGGCCCGCGCGAAGCGCTGCTGCACGCGCTGTTCCGCCAGAACTACGGCTGCTCGCACCTGATCGTCGGCCGCGACCATGCCGGCGTCGGCAGCTACTACGGCCCCTTCGACGCCCACCACATCTTCGACGAGATCCCGAAGGGCGCGCTGGAGACCCAGCCGCTGAAGATCGACTGGACGTTCTGGTGCTACAAGTGCGGCGGCATGGCCTCCGCCCGCACCTGCCCGCACGGCGATGAGGATCGCCTGCTGCTGTCGGGCACCAAGCTGCGCAAGATGCTTTCGGAAGGCGGCGACGTGCCGCCGGAGTTCTCCCGTCCCGAAGTGCTGGAGATCCTGCGCGCGTACTACGCGGGACTGACCGAAAAAGTTGAAATCAAGCTCGCCGGCCATTCGGCGCGCTGATTTTGGTTCACGCCGGCACAAGGGTGCCGGCGTCGTTTTTTAGGAGAAGGAAAATGCCAACCTTTGTTCGTACCGAGAAATGCGATGGCTGCAAGGGCCAGGACAAGACCGCCTGCATGTACATCTGCCCGCACAACCTGATGAAGCTGGACAAGGACGGTTCCGACACCGGCCATGCCATGAAGGCCTACAACCAGGAGCCGGAGCAGTGCTGGGAGTGCTACTCCTGCGTGAAGATCTGCCCGCAGAACGCCATCGAGGCGCGCCACTACGCCGACATCGTGCCGCTGGGCGGCTCGGTGCAGCCCCTGCGCGGTTCCGACTCCATCATGTGGACCATCAAGTTCCGCAACGGCACCATCAAGCGCTTCAAGTTCCCGATCCGCACCACCGCCGAAGGCTCGATCGACCCGTACGGCGGCAAGCCGATGCCGAAGATGGCCGACCTCGACAAGCCGGGCGTCTTCACCAAGGACGTCATGGGCGGCTACCGCGGCGGCAAGGCCGACGAACTGATCCGCGTGAAGTAAGCGGCGAACCGACAACTTTCGAAATAAGGTGACTGCAATGTCTGGAACTTTTGACAAACCCGAGATCGTCCAGGAAGAAGTGGACATCCTTCTCATCGGCGGCGGCATGGCCTGCTGCGGCGCCGGCTACGAGATCATGCGCTGGGCCGAGGCCGTCAAGGCCGAGACCGGCAAGGAACTGAAGATCAAGCTGGTCGACAAGGCCGCCATGGACCGCTCCGGCGCCGTGGCCCAGGGCCTGTCCGCCATCAACACCTACATCGGCCCCGAGCAGGACCCGGCCGACTACGCCCGCATGGTCTCCAACGACCTGATGGGCATCACCCGCGACGACCTGGCCTACGACCTCGGCCGCAACGTCGACGACTCCGTGCACCTCTTCGAGGAATGGGGCCTGCCGATCTGGAAGACCGACGCCGACGGCGTGCGCCACGACGGCGCCGAGTCGCAGCGCGAAGGCCTGCCCGCCCTGAAGGACGGCGGCAAGCCGGTGCGTTCGGGCAAGTGGCAGATCATGATCAACGGCGAATCCTACAAGTGGATCGTCGCCGAAGCCGCCAAGAAGGCCCTCGGCCTCGACCGCATCCAGGAGCGCGTCTTCATCGTCAAGCTGGTGAACGACAAGAACGACCCGTCGCGCGTCGCCGGCGCGGTCGGCTTCTCGGTGCGCGAGAACAAGATCTACGTGTACAAGGCCAAGGCCATCCTGCTGGCCGCCGGCGGCTGCGTGAACCTGTTCCGTCCGCGTTCGGTGGGCGAGGGCACGGGCCGCGCCTGGTACCCGGTGTGGAACGCCGGCTCGACCTACGCCATGGCTGCCGAAGCCGGTGCCGAGCTGACGATGATGGAAAACCGCTTCGTGCCGGCCCGCTTCAAGGACGGCTACGGCCCGGTCGGCGCCTGGTTCCTGCTCTTCAAGGCCAAGGCGACCAACGCCTACGGCGAAGACTACATGGTCAAGAACAAGGAGATGCTGAACGACTACCCGCCCTACGGTCAGGCCGCCGTTCCCGCCTCCTGCCTGCGCAACCACCTCATGCTGAAAGAGATGAAGGAAGGCCGCGGCCCGATCTACATGGACACCGTCACCGCGCTGGCCAAGCTGCGCGAGACCCTGACGCCGAAGGAAGTGAAGCACCTCGAAGCGGAAGCCTGGGAAGACTTCCTCGACATGTGCATCGGCCAGTGCGGCATCTGGGTCGGCGAGAACATCGAGCCCGAGAAGACCATGTCCGAGCTGATGCCGACCGAGCCCTACCTGCTCGGCTCGCACTCCGGCTGCTGCGGCATCTGGGTGTCCGGCCCGACCGACGTTGGCGCGCCGACCACCGAGGAACTGCCGGGCGTGCCCGAGCACCTGCCGAAGGGCTGGAACTGGGGCTACCGCTCGATGACCACGGTCAAGGGCCTGTTCACCGCCGGCGACGGCGTCGGCGCCTCGGGCCACAAGTTCTCCTCCGGTTCGCACACCGAAGGCCGCCTCGCCTCCAAGGCCATGGTCAAGTACGCCCTCGACAACAAGGACTGGAAGGTCGAGCTGGACACCGATCCCGCCGTCCTCGCCGAGGAGATCTACAAGCCGGTGCGCAACTTCCTCGAGCACAAGGACTACAGCACCGCCATCGACGTGAACCCGATGTACATCACGCCGAAGATGCTGCAGTTCCGCCTGCAGAAGATCATGGACGAGTATGTCGCCGGTGTCGCCACCTACTACAACACCAACGACAAGATGCTGGCCGTGGCCGAAGGCAAGCTGGAGATGCTCAAGGAAGACGCCCAGAAGATGCGCGCCAAGGACCTGCACGAGCTGCTGCGGGCCTGGGAGAACTACCACCGCATCCTGACCGCCGAAGCGCACATGAAGCACATCCAGTTCCGCGAGGAGAGCCGCTACCCCGGCTTCTACTACCGCACCGACAAGAACTTCGTCGATGAGCAGAACTGGCACTGCTTCGTGAACTCCGTCTATGACAAGAACACCAAGAAGTGGACCTGCTTCAAGCGCAAGCACGTCGACCTGGTGGACAAGTCGAAGCTGTTCAAGGCGGCCGCGCACTAAGCCGTCCGCAGGTTGTCGGAAATGCAACCGGGCGCCGCAAGGCGCCCGGTTTGCTTTCCAGCCCCGCATTCCCCCTGCTGTCGTGCGGGTTGGTGAATCGCAAGGTCCCGGACTATGATTCGGGAAATCAAGCCAGTGAAAGAGCAAGAGACATGAGCATGGACACCTACATGGCGAAGGACCTGCCCTTCCCCGAGAGCCCGGTCGTGCCGGAGATGGTGGATGGCGGCAAGACCATCCAGTTCCAGTGCCGCAAGGGCATCGCCTGCTGGAATGCCTGCTGCAGCAACATCGACATCTCGCTGACGCCCTACGACATCCTGCGCCTGAAGCGGCGGCTGGGACTCGCCTCGGCGCAGTTCCTGCAGCAGTACGCCGTGCCCTACGAGCTGGAGAAGGACGGCATCGCCGGCATCAAGCTGAAGCCGGTCAGCGGCGGCAGCGCCTGCCAGTTCATGACGCCGGAGGGCTGCAGCGTCTACGAGGATCGCCCGACCGCCTGCCGCTACTACCCGGTGGCGCTGCTGTCCATGCGCAAGCAGGACGAATACACCGACACGCATTCCTACGCCCTGGTGAAGGAGGCGCATTGCCTCGGCCACAACGAGCCGCGCAGCCTCACCATCGACGAATACCGCGCCGAGCAGGGCCTGCCGGAATACGACGAGCAGGGCCGCGGCTGGCGCCAGCTGGTGCTGAAGAAGATGTCCTCGGGCCCGACGGTGGGCAAGCCCTCGGTGAAGAGCCGCCAGCTGTTCTTCATGACCTGCTACGACATCGACACCTTCCGCGCCTTCGTCGATTCCGGCCCCTTCAACGACCTCTACGACGTGCCGCCGGCCGAGCGCCAGGCCATGCTGGGCGACACGCTGGAGGCCGAGCAGCGGCTTCTGCAGTTCGGCTACCGCTTCCTGCGCCAGGTGCTGTTCGGCGAGGATTCGATCAGCCTGCACAAGGAGGCGGCGGAGAAGCGTCGCGAGCAGGCGCGGGCGAAGGCGCAGCAGGCCGAGCGCGAGGCCGCCGAGAAGCTGGCGCGCGAAGAGGATCCCCGCGACGAGGGGTTCGACGATTGAGCGAGGCGCTCGGTACCCGCGGCATCGCTCCCACCCTGGCGCGGATCGAGACCGAGCCGTACTACCAGGCCATCCATGACGAGGTGGCCCTCTTCGAATCCGCCCATCGCCGCCGCCTGCCGGTGCTGCTGAAGGGGCCGACCGGCTGCGGCAAGACGCGTTTCGTCGAATACATGGCCTGGAGGCTGAAGAGGCCGCTGGTCACCGTGGCCTGCCACGACGACCTCACCACCGCCGACCTCGTCGGCCGCTACCTCATCGTCGGCAACGAGACGGTGTGGGTGGACGGCCCGCTGGCCGCCGCGGTGCGCGCCGGCGCCATCTGCTATCTCGACGAGATTGTCGAGGCGCGCAAGGACACCACGGTTGTGATCCATCCGCTGGCCGACAACCGCCGCCTGCTGGCCATCGACAAGCGCGGCGAACTGCTCGCCGCGCCGGACGACTTCATGCTGGTGATCTCCTACAACCCCGGCTACCAGAGCGTGCTGAAGGAGATCAAGCCGTCCACGCGCCAGCGCTTTGTCGCGCTGGAATTCGACTACCCCGAGGCCGCCGTCGAGGCCGGCATCGTCGCCACCGAAGGCGGCGTCGACGCCGGGACGGCCCGCCGCCTGGTCAAGCTGGCCGAACTGACGCGCAACCTGAAGGGCGCCGGTCTCGACGAGGGCGCCAGCACGCGCCTGCTGGTGCACGCCGCCCAGCTCATCGCCGACGGCGTCGAACCGGCGGCGGCCTGCACCGCGGCGGTCGCGCGGGCGCTGAGCGACGATCCCGAGATGACGGGGACGCTGGATGACCTCGTCCACGCCGTCTTCTAGAAAGCTTTTCTCCGACGAACTCGAGCAGCGCCTCGACGAGCTGCTCTTCGCCTCCACCTCGCACCGTTCGGCGAAGGGCATTGCCGACGGCCTCGAGCGACTCAAGCGCGAAGAACAGGAGCGCGTGCTGCACTGGGTCGGCGTCGCCGCCCAGTCGTATGCCGAGATCGGCTATCAGGTCGCCGCGCTGGCGCCGCACGCGCTCGAACGGCTGGATGCCGCGGGCTTCGAGGCCTGGGTGCTGGCCGGTCTGGACGCCTACGACCGCCAGGGCGGTCAGGCGGCGATGGCCTTGCTGCGCGACCTCGACGGTTTTTGCGCGCTGCGCGAGAACGCGCCCGCAGCGGCGTCTCTCGCCGATATCGAGACGCGCCTGGGGCGCTTCCTGCAGGGCCTGGCCGGCCGGCCGCTGGCACTCGCGGCGGGAGCGGTCGCCCACACCGACACCGAGACCGTCTTCCTGCCGGCGCAACTGGCGTCGCTGCCGACGCAGGATGGCAACCGCCGCCTCTACAAGGCGACGGCGGCGCTGCTGTGGGCGCAGACGCGCCATGGCACCTTCGGCACGGCGGCGGTGGACATCGAGGCGGCGTTCGCGCGCTGGCCCGAGCGCGAGCGGGCGCTGCGCTGGTTCGCCGCGCTGGAGGCGGTGCGCCTCGAGGCGGTGCTGGGTGAGGAACTGCCCGGCCTCGCCGCCGAGATCGCCGCGCTGCGCGGGCCCTGGCCGGAGGAATTGCGCGCGGCCGTCGAACGGCTCGGCCGCCCCGATGCCGCCGTGTCGCAGACACTGACTTTTCTCGACGAATGCATGGCCGGCGAGGCGGAGCCGCCCTCGCTGCCGCATGCCGGCGCGATCGACCTCGCGGCCGCGCTGCGCGTGCGCGCGGCGCGCATCGCGCGCGAGGCCGAGGTCGTGCGCAAGGCGCTGTCCACCCTGAAAGGCTTCGGCGGCCGCCAGGGCGCCGGCAAGCAGGCGCCGACGGTGAATCTCGAAGGCGGCAAGCTCGAATTCCGCCTCGACGGCGAAGCCATCGCGCTGCCGCCCGAGGCGCAGGCGGCAGCGCAGTCGCTGCTGCAGGACCTGGACGAACTGCCGCCGGAATGCCTGGTGCCGGCCGGCCCCGGCGCCTGGCAGCCGACCGAACGTGAAGAGTGCGAGAGCGGCGGCGAGGATGCCCTCACCAGCCACCGCGAGCCCCACCGTCGCTACGACGAGTGGGACTATCGCCGCCGCGCCTACCGCCGCGGCTGGTGCCATCTTTTCGAGATCGACCTGGCACCGGGCGATCCGGACTACGTGGCAAAAGTCAGTCTGCGCAATGCGGCGCCGATCCGCCAGATCCGCCGGCGCTTCGAGCTGCTGCGCGGCGAGGACCGCCTGCTCGGCCGCCAGCCCGAAGGCGAGGAGATCGATGTCGACGCCCTGGTCGAGGCGGCCGGCGACCGCGCCGCCGGCACCGAGCCGGAAGCGCGGCTGTACAGCCGCCGCATCCGCAACGAGCGTTCGCTGGCGGCGATGTTCATGGTGGACATGAGCGGCTCGACCAAGGGCTGGGTGAACGACGCCGAGCGTGAGTCGCTGGTGATGCTGTGCGAGGCGCTGGAGACGCTCGGCGACGCCTACGCCATCTACGGCTTTTCCGGCTGGACGCGCACGCGCTGCGACATCTATCCGGTGAAGCGCTTCGACGAAGCCTACGACGCGGCGGTGCGCGCACGCATCGCCGCCATCGAGGCGAAGGACTACACGCGCATGGGCGTGGCCATCCGCCATCTCACGCAATTGCTGGAAGCGCAGCCGGCGCGGCACAAGCTGCTGGTGACGCTCTCCGACGGCCGGCCGGACGACTTCGGCGACGAGTACCGCGGCCACTACGGCATCGAGGACACGCGTCGCGCGCTGCAGGAGGCGCACGAGCGCGGCGTGCGCAGCTACTGCGTCACCATCGACCGCCACGGCGCCGACTACCTGCCGCGCCTCTACGGCCCGGCGCGCTACACGGTGCTCGACGACGCGAAGAAACTGCCGCTGAAGGTGGCCGACATCTACCGCAGGCTGACCACCTGAGGCTCGGCCAGCGGCAGCAGCACCGGCGGGCCCAGATCCAGCCGCGTCTCGACCCAGCCGTCTTCCGCGTTTTCAAGACTGAGGGCGGCCCCCGTGGGCGGCAGGAGGGAGCGGACCAGGTTCAACCCCGTGCCGAGCCCCTTGCCGCCGGCGAAATCCAGGCTGGTGTCGAGACGTCCCGGGTTTTTGATGATCAGTTGCGCCCTGTCTCCATCGCAGCGGATGTCGAGTGAGACCTGCGTCCTGTCCTTGCCGTGGCGCAGGGCATTCGTCAGCAGTTCGTTGAGGATGAGCGCCACGGGCACCGCCTCCGCTTCGGCGACGGCCCACCTGCAGGCGCGGTCGGGGCAGTTCAGGCCGATGGGAGCGCCCGTGATGCCGCCGAGGAAGGCGGTGATTTCCGCTGCCAGGCTGCGCAGGCTGGCGTCGCCCGTTTCGGCGCGCCCTTGCAGGCCGTGCACGATGGAGATGGCGTTGATCTGTGCGGCGAAGTTCTGCAGCACGGACTCGAGCCCGGGTTGTTCATGAATGTGCTGCCGCAGCAGCCCGGCGAGGCCCTGCAGGTGGTTCTTGATGCGGTGGTGCACTTCGCGCACCAGGGTGTCGCGCTGCTGGCGGGCGTATTCCAGGCGCCTCGCCTCGGCTTCGCGCCGTTCGGTGACGTCCTGCGCCACGCCGACGCTGCCGATCACCTCGCCCGAAGCAGTGCGCACCAGGCCGATGGTCAGCAGTACCCAGAAGACCGAGCCGTCCTTGCGCACGTAGCGCTTTTCCAGTGAACCGACGCCGATCTCCCCACTGCGCAAGCGCACACTGAGCGCCAGGTTCGCCGGCACGTCTTCGGCATGTGTGATGTCGGCGAAGCTCCGTTGCAGCAGTTCCGCCTCGCTGTAGCCCAGCATCTCGCACTGGGCGCGGTTGACCATCAGGTAGCGCCCGCCGGCGTCGGCGATGGCGATGCCGACCGGGGCGCTGTCGAAGATGGCGCGCAGGCGCGCCTCGCTCTCCGCCAGGGCCTGCTCGGCCTCGACGCGCGCGGTGACGTCCTCGGCCAGGATCATGCGCGCCGGGCGGCCGAGAAATTCCACGTCCTGGAACCAGATCGCCGCCTTGAGCAGGCTGCCGTCCTTGCGCCTGTGCGTCCACGTGCGCCCTTGCGGCCTGACCTTGGCCTTCACCATCCTTTCGAATTCGGCCACTTCCTCCGGCGGGCGGATGTCGCACAGGGTCATGGCGAGAAACTCCTCGCGCGTGTAGCCGTATTGGGCGACGGCGGTGCCGTTGACCTCGATGAAGGCGAGGGTGTCGACGTCGAACACCCACATCGGCAGCGGGCTGCTCTCGAAGAGGAAGCGGTAGCGTTTCTCGCTTTGCTTCAGTTCCGCCTCGGCCCGCTTGCGCTCGGAAATGTCGCGCACCACCGACATGATCGCCGGCTTGCCGTCGACGACGATGCGTGCGCCGGCCGCTTCGACCTCGATGACCTGCCCGTCGAGCGCGCGGTAGTGCATTTCCGCCGGCTGCAGGAACGGCACCTCTCCCAGTGCAAGGCTGGCGGCGCGCCGTTCGGTATTCGCCCTGTCCGTCGGGGCGACCAGATCGTGCCAGTCGCGGCCGACCAGGTCGCGTTCCGATTCCGCGCGGAACAGGCGCACGGCGGCGTCGTTGGTGTAGAGGACGATGTTGTTCCAGTGCACGAAGACGGCGTCGGGCGAGAGCTTGAAGAGGAAGCGGTAGCGCTCCTCGCTGTCGCGCAGGGCCTGCTCGGCCCACTTGCGTTCGCTGACGTCGCGCCCGGTGTAGGTCAGGGCGCCGATGTCCGGATCGCCGAAATGGTTGGTGAAATTGGCCTCGACGAGCATCCAGTGGTCGTAGCGGCCCCTGACACGGTGCTCGAACCGCTGGGGCAAACCGGGATGGGCGAGGGCATTGACACGGGCCGCCTCGACACGGCCGACATCTTCCGGGTGCACCAGCGCCGTTCCGCTGGCGATGCTCTCTCCCGTCAGCCTGCTCCCCAGCTGCTGCTCGACCGAGGGGCTGGCGTAGACGATGCGCATGTCGCGGTCGAAGAGCACGAGCAAGTCCCAGGCATTCTCGATCAGCCTTCGGAAGCGCGCCTCGCTGGCGGCCAGTGCCGCCTTGGTGGATTCCTGCTGGGTCAGGGCCAGTTCGCTTTGTCCGCGCCGGTACCAGGCGAGCATGGCCAGGCCCAGCGCCATCACCAGCAGCGACGCCAGCGTGCCGGACCACAATGCTTCACGCCGCACCGGAGCGAGAATCTCTTCCCGATCGAGCTTGGAGACGACGAACCAGGGCATGTCCGGCACCTGGCCGACGGCCGCCAGCACCGGCACGCCGCGGTAATCGATGCCTTCGGTAATGCCATGGCCGCCGCGGGCCGCCACGGCTGCCGGCAGACTGGATTCCCCGGTATGCCTTTTTAGCTTCTCCGCTTCGGCATGTCGGAGCGAACTCAGGTAAGTGATCTCGCCGTTGGTGCGCTCGACCAGGAAGGTTTCCCCGCTCTCGCTGGGCGACGGCCAGCGGCGCAGGAAAGGGTCGAGATGGGCTTTCGGATCGAGGTGGAACACCAGCGCGCCGACGATCGGCGCGCCAGGCCGCCGGCTGTCGGCCACGGGCGCAGCGATGTCGATGTCGATGTGGTGCTGCTTGCCGGCCTCGCTGTGGTAGGCACGGGAGATGGCGGTTTGTCCTGCTTCCATGGCGGTTCGGGCCGCCTTTGCCGCTGCCGCCAATGCATCCTCGCCGATCTTGCCGACGCCGAATAGGCGATTGCCCTGGCGATCCAGCAGCAGGACCGCCTCGTAGCCGTATTCCTTGCGGATCTGCTCGAGCTGATTCGGCAGGGCGTCCGGCCCATACGCCCATGCGTCAGCGCCTTTTCCCGTCGCGGCGATGGCCAGGAGCGGCCGGTTGCTTTGCACGAGGGCATCGCTGCGCCGTTCATCCAGCCAGAAGCGGATGAACTCGATCTTCAGTTCGGCCGTGGCCTGCAGCTCTCGGCCGCGCTCGCGCAGCACGGCCGCCTCGTAGGCGGAGACGGCCGAGTACCAGAGGGCGCCGATGCCGGCGGCGAGGAGCAGGAAGGCGATGGCCAGCCATTGGCCGGACAGTTGGCGCTGCGGCGAGGGTGTCATCGTTGCGGTTCGGAAATTTCCGGATTCGATATTACTACCGATGGGCTTCGGCGCGCGACGCCGGGCGGTGAAGGCCGATGAATTCGGCTAAAATGCCGAACCTTTGTGCCGGCTGCCGGGCCGGCGGCATGACGACCAGGAGTGAGTAAGTGCAGCTTGCGTGTTTGGATCTCGAAGGCGTTCTGATTCCCGAAATCTGGATCGAGTTCTCGAAGCGGACGAACATCCCCGAACTGTCGCGCACGACGCGCGACGAGCCGGACTACGACAGGCTGATGAAGGGGCGCCTGGCCATTCTCGAGCAGCACAAGCTCGGCCTGCCCGACATCCAGAAGGTCATCGCCGAAATGGGCCCGCTTCCGGGCGCGCCCGAGTTCCTCGACTGGCTGCGCGAGCGCTTCCAGGTGATCATCCTGTCGGACACCTTCTACGAGTTCGCCATGCCGCTGATGCGCCAACTCGGCTATCCGACGCTGATGTGCCACAAGCTGGAGGTCGATGCGAAGGGTTTCGTGCGCGACTACACCCTGCGCATGCCCGAGCAGAAGCGCGAGTCGGTGAAGGCCTTCAAGTCGATCAACTTCAAGGTCATCGCCGCCGGCGATTCCTACAACGATACCGCCATGCTGGCCGCGGCCGACGCCGGCATCCTCTTCCGTCCGCCGCAGAACGTCATCGACGAGTTTCCGCAGTTCCCCGTCACGCGCAGCTACGATGAGCTGGCCGCCGCCTTCGAGGCGGCCAGCCGGTCGATCTAGCCGGCGCTTTCCCGGCCCGGCGGCTTGAGCCCTCTGCCGTTCGGTGGCACGATGGGCGCGACAACCGAACGGGAGGGGGCGTCATGGCAGATCGGAAAACACCGGGCAAGACCCTGTTGATGGTGGCTGTGGCCGTTCTGCTGGCGGCCGGCGGCTGGTTTGCCTGGCAATACTTCAACGAGCCGCCCCCGCCACCACCTCCGCCGCCCAAGGCTGCCAAGTCGGCTGCAGCGCCTGCCGCGCCCAACCAGGACAAGACGATCGAGGAGATCCTGCGGGTGACGGGCATGGACCATATGCTGAACCAGTTGCCGGAGCAGATGCTGGCCGGCATGCGCCAGGCTGGCAAGCAGGACAAGAGCGGCAAGCTCTCGCCGGGCGACCTGGCCGAACTGGAGCGGCTGACGCGGGAAGCCTTCCCCGCGCAGGGCTTCCGGCAGCGCGTGACGGCCGCCCTGAAGAAGGGGTTCGAGGCGCAGCGTTTCCGGGAATTCCTCGCCGACAGTTCCATGCCGCTGGCAAAGCGCATGACTGAGCTGGAGAAGCTGCAGCCGAAGCAGGAGGAACTCGCGGCGTTCATGGCCGGACTGAAGGCGAAGCCGCTGGCGCCGATGCGGGTGAAGCTGGTCGAGCGCATCGACATGGCCGGCCGTGCCAGCGAACTGGCCACCGAGTCCATGTTCGCCACCGTGAGGGGCATGGCGCGCGGTTTTTCCGGCGCCGATGCGAAGCAGGCCGCCGATGTCGACAAGGCGATCGAGCAGCAGCGCGCGGCCGCGGCAGACAATATCCGCAACGCCGTGCGTTTTTCCCTGGCCTACGCCTATCGCGACGTGAGCGATACCGATCTGGCCGAATACGCCCGCCTGCACGAGAAGCCCAGCACCCAGTTCGTGCTGGGGCTGATGTTCGATGCCCTGGTCGAGGAAATCCGCAGCGGCTCGGAGCGCCTCGGTGCCGGCCTCGAAAAGCTGCTCACGGCCAAGCGCGCCGGGAAGCCTGCGTCGGCGGCCGACGCCGGGTCCGCGGCGGCCTCGCGGCCGATGCGTTCCCGGGCCGGGGAAGATGCGCGCGAGTGCCTGCGCTTCGAGGCCAACCGGCAGGTGATGGGCTGCGCGGAACGGTACCGATAAAAGCAAACGGCGAGGCCCCCGCCTCGCCGTGCCGTGCGGCCTGACTTTTCCCGCGGCTACTTCTTCGCGATCTCTTCCAGCTTCGTCGCCTTGATCAGCTGGCCGTCGAGGCCGGCTTCCTTGGCGCTGCCGCCGTAGGCGACGGTCATCAGCTGGGAGTAGTAGAGCACCGGCATGCTGAACTTCGTGCCCTGCTTCTTGTTGATCTCGCTCTGGTAGATCTCGACATTGGCCTGGCACAGCGGGCAGGGCGTGACGATCATCTCGGCGCCGTGGTCGTAGGCCGACTCGACGATGTCGCGGATCTGCTTTTGCGACTTCTCCGGCTCGGAGAAGGCGAGCGCGCCGCCGCAGCAGGTGACCTTCTGGTCGTAGGGCACGGCCTCGCCGCCGACGGTCTCGACCAGCTTGTCGAGGTACACCGGGTTCTCGAAGGATTCGCCGGCGATGCCGAAGGGGCGGTTGGTCTGGCAGCCGACGTAGCCGGCGAACTTGATGCCTTCCAGCGGCTTCACCACCGGCTGCTTGAGGGCGTCGTAGCCGAGGTCCTCGATCAGCACCTCGACCATGTGGCGTATCGGCGTCGTGCCCTGGTACTGCAGGCCGGCGGCGGCCAGCGCCTCGTTGGTTTCCTTGAGCAGGACTTCGCTGTGGTCGAGGCGTTCCTTCACCTCGCGCTGGGCGAGCCAGCAGGCGGCGCAGGTGGCGACCATCTCCTTGCCCGGCATGTGCGTTTCGGCCAGGGCGAAGTTGCGCGCCGACAGCGCCAGGCGCGGCAGTTCGCCGCCCTCGGCGTAGCCGATCGAGGCGCCGCAGCAGTTCCAGTCGGGGATTTCGGTGATCTTGACGTCGAGCTTGTCGCACATGGCGTTCACCGACGTCAGGTAATTCGAGGCCGAGGCCTTCGACTGCGAGGAGCAGCCGGGGTAGAACGCGTATTCTTTCTTTGCCATTTGCTTTCTCCGTCGGGGCCTACTTGGCGAAGCCCTTCTTGCGGTCTTCGATCTGGCGCGCCTTCTCGATCATGGCCTTGAAGCCGGCCTGGTCCTTGACGCCGTGGCCGCCGAGGATCTCCATCGGGTTGAGGCGCTTGGCCTTGACCAGGCCGAGGCCGACCGCCTGCATGTTGAGGGCATTCTTGATGCCCTGCACGAAGCCGTCCTTGAAGTAGAGGGCCAGCGAGAAGGTCAGCTCGTTCACGCGGCCCTTCTTGATCAGGTTGTTCCAGAACAGCGTCGCCGTCTCGCGCGTCGGCTGGCCCTTCGGCGCGATGCCGAGGCGGTGGGCGTAGTTGGCCAGGCCGTGCATGATGTGGGTGATCGGCAGCTTGCGCGGGCAGCGCACGATGCAGTTGTAGCAGGAGGTGCACATCCACATCGAGTCGGAGGAGAGCACTTCCTCGCGCTTGCCGGCGCGGATCATCATGAAGATTTCCTGCGGCGGATGCGCCCAGGCGTTTCCGAGCGGGCAGGAGCCGGCGCAGACGCCGCATTGCATGCACATGCGCACCCAGTGGCCTTCCTCGACGTTGGCCTCGACTTCCTTGAGGAAGCTGTTCTTGTATTTCGCGATGGCGGTTTGGTTCGCGGTGGTCATTATCATGCGCTCCTCAGCCGAAGCCCTTCATCGGTGACAAACCAATCTCTTTGATTTGATCGACGTACTCGTTGATCAGCTTCACCACGCGGGCATTGTCGGTGATCGCCACCTCCAGCGTCTGCACGCGCTCGGTCTCGAGGCCGAGCTGCTTCAGCGTGTCGTCGATCTTGCTCATCCGGTAGTAGGCCATCTCCGAGCCCTTGACGAAGTGGCACTGGTAGTCGTCGCCCTTCTTGCAGCCCATCATCATCACGCCGTCGTAGCCGGAGTTGAGCGCGTCGGTGATCCAGATGGTGTTCACCGAGCCGAGGCAGCGCACCGGGATCGCCCGCACGAAGGCCGAATAGGTCAGGCGCTGGATGCCGGCCATGTCGAGGGCCGGGTAGGCGTCGTTCTCGCAGGCGAGGATCAGGATGCGCGGCTTCTCCTCGAACTCGTCGGGGATGTTAACCGCCTTGATCTGCATGCCGACGGTGTCGCAGGAGTAGTTTTCGAAGGAGATGACGCGCACCGGGCAGGCGCCCATGCAGGTGCCGCAGCGGCGGCAGCGCTCCTCGTTGAACTTCGGGAAGCGCTTCTCGTCCTCGTCGATGGCGCCGAAGGGGCATTCCACCGTGCAACGCTTGCACTGGGTGCAGCCCTCGAGGCGCGCGATCGGGTAGGACAGGTCCCAGGCGCGCGGATGGGCGGCGCGGCCGCGGGCGGCGTTCTCGACGGCCTGGATCGCCTTCAGCGCGGCGCCGGTGGCGTCCTCGGTGGCCTGCAGCATGTCCATCGGACGGCGCGTCGGGCCGGCGGCATAGACGCCGGTGCGGCGGGTTTCATACGGGAAGCAGATGAAGTGAGAGTCGGCGAAGCCGTACTTGAACTGCGGCATGTCCGGGCCCTGCCGGTAGTTCAGGTTGAGCACGGAGATCTTCTGCAGTTCGCCCTTCTTGATCTTCGCCGCCTCGTCGCCGCTCTCGGCGGCGGTGACGGTGGCGGTCCACTCGTCGAGGTTCACGCCGGCGTTCGGCACCTGGCCGGTGGCGAGCACGACGAGGTCGGCGTCGATGCTCGCGTCTTCATTCAGGATGAGGTCCTTGAAGTCGACCTTGCAGCCGTCGCCGCCGGACACCTTGTTGGCCTGGCCCTTGGTGAAGACGACGCCCTTGTCCTGCGCGCTGCGGTAGAAGTCCTCGCCCATGCCCGGCACGCGCAGGTCCTGGTACATGACCACGGTGTCGATCTCGGGGTTCTGGTCCTTGAAGTAGGTCGCCTGCTTGATGCTGGTGGCGCAGCAGTGGCCCGAGCAGTAGGGCAGGTGCTGGCCGCTCGTGTCGCGCTGGCCGGCGCACTGCACGAAGACGACGGACTTCACTTCCTTGCCGTCGGCGCGCTTGATCGGCCCGCCGTCGGCGGCGCGCGCCAATGCTTCCAGCCCGGCCTGGTCGACCACGTTGGGCTGGCCGCCGCCGAGTTCCGGCAGCTTATTGATGTCATAGGGCGTGAAACCGGTGGCCTGGACGATCGCGCCGCAGAGTTCCTCGGCGACGCTGCCGGATTCCTGCGCGATCTTCACGGCGAAGCGGCCCGGCGCGCCGCTGGTTTCGGCGATGGTGGAATTCAGGTGCACCTTGATCTTCGGGTTGGCGGAGACCTTCGCCGCCAGTTCCGCCGCGCCGACCGGCTGGGCCTCTGCATAGGGCGCGGCGAAGGGCACGCGCTTCCACAGATTGCTGGCGAAGCCGCCCAGCGCCCCGGACTTCTCGACCAGCGCGACCTCGTAGCCGGCCTCGGCCGCGGCCAGCGCCGCCGTCATGCCGGACATGCCGCCGCCGACGACGAGGATCTTCTTGCTCGAGGCTTCCTTGACGTTGCCGCCCGGCACTTTCATCTTCTTGACCTCGGCGCAGCCCATGCGTACGTAGTCCTCGGCCATTTCCTGGCGCACCTCGTCGTGCTCGGAACCCTCGGCGACGACCCAGATGACGCCTTCGCGCAGGTTGGCGCGCGAGACGGCGGCTTCTGGGAAGCTGAAGGCCTCGGCCTTGGCGCGGCGAGAGCAGGCGGCGATGCACAGGTGCGTGACGCCGTCGTTGGCGATGTCGTCGCGGATCATCTGCACGCCTTCGGCGTTGCAGAGGAAGGGGTGGCTCTTCACCACCGTCATCTTGCCCTCTTTCTGGGCGATCTTCTCCAGCGTCGGCACGTCGAGCTTGTCGCCGATGCCGCAGCCGGAGCAGACGTAGGCGGCGTACTTGGGAGTAGCGGGGGCGTTCATGCTGCCTCCGTGGATGCGGTTTTGTGGATCACTTGAATCGCCTTCAGGCTGGCCGCCGTGGCGCTCTGCACCGAGCGGTTGACGTCGAGCGGGCTGGCGGCGCTGCCGGCGCCGAACATGCCGCCGCTCTTCGAGCCTTCGATGAAGTTGGACGAGTCGAGAACGATGTCCTCGGGCAGCTTGACACCGGTGACCTCCGGCTCCATGCCGACGGCCAGCACGACGAGGTCGTGCTCGGTGGCGTAGCGGTGGTAGCCCTCGGTGTCGACGCCGTGCAGGACCGGGTTGCCGGTTTCTTCGTTCAAGGCGATGCGCGCCACCTTCGACTTGACGAAGGTGACCGTCGGGTCGTTCTGCACGCTCTGGTAGAAGTCCTCGAAGCGGTCGATGGCGCGGATGTCGATGTAGTAGATCGTGGATTTTCCCTCGTCGCCGCAGGCCTCGCGCACGTAGTGGGTCTGCTTGAGCGAGGCCATGCAGCAGATGCGCGAGCAGTGGCGCAGGTGGTTCTCGTCGCGCGAGCCGGCGCACTGGATGAAGGCGACGTTCTTCGCCTCCTTGCCGTCGGCGCGCAGCAGTTTGCCGCCGGTGGGGCCGTGCGGATCGGCCATGCGCTCGAACTCGAGGCTGGTGACGACGTTGGGGATGCGGCCGTAGCCGTAGGGCTGTATCTTCGCCGCGTCGTAGGGCCGCCAGCCGGTGGCCCAGATCACGCTGCCGACCTTCAGCTCGACGGTTTCCTCCTGCATGCCGAGGTCGACCGCGCCGACCTTGCAGGCGGCCTTGGCCTTCTCGCCCTCGGGCGTGCCGACGATGGAGGGATCGATGACGTAACGCTGCGGGTAGGCCATGCCGTGCGGCAGGTAGGCGGCCTTGATCCTGTCCAGGCCGTAGTTGGCCGGGTTGGGGATCTCCGCCGACACCGCGCTGCCGCAGTCGCCGCAGGCGGTGCAGTTCTCATTCACGTAGCGCGGCTTGACCTTGAGGGTGACGGTGTAGTCGCCGCGCGTGCCGCCGACCGCCGCCACCTCGGTCATGGTCATGACGCGCACGTTGGGGTTGCCGCGCAGGCGCTTCAGGTTGATCTCGAGGCCGCAGGTGGGGTGGCACATCTTGGGAAAGTAGCGGTAGAGCAGCGCCGTGCGCCCGCCGAGCGTCGGCAGCTTCTCGGCGAGGATGACCTGCTGGCCGCACTCGGCGGCTTCGAGCGCCGCCGTCATGCCGGAGATGCCGCCGCCCACGACGAGGATCGTCTGGCTGGTAGCGATGGATGCTGACATCGAGCCTCCCGGAAACGGAAATTCTTGTTGAAGAACAGAAACGGATTCTAATCAACAACGCGCTGATTCTCGTCTCAATTTCCCTATGTGAAGATTGAAAGACTCAATCCCGTATTCAAGGGAAGCTTGACGCAAATCAAACCACTTGGATTCATGGGGTCAAACGGCCGGCATGACGAGCGGACGGATGGCGAATTCCATCGTTGCCAGGTCGCCCAGCACCCAGGTCGCCGCCGGTGCACCGAGGCCGGCCACCGTGCCGGGGTTCACCAGCCAGGATTCGCCGCCCCGGACATTCGGCTGTTTCGCAATTTCAGGCTTGTGGCTGTGGCCGCAGCAGACCAGGTCGTAATCGCCGGTGCACGCCATGGCCCGGCCGTAGTGCGGGTAGTGCACCAGGAAGATCCTGCGCCCGGCCAGCTCGATCGCGGCATCGCCGCCGTGATAGTGCAGCAGGCCGTCCGAGCGCGAGGCCATCTGGCAGATGGCTGTGAAGTCGCCGAGGTTGTTGCCGTGGATGACGTGCACCGGCAGGCCGAGCTTGAGCAGGGGCTTGAGGGTGTTGGGGCCGATGACGTCGCCGCAATGCAGGACGGCCTCGGCGCCGAGGGACTTGGCTTCCTCGACCGCTGCAGCCAGCATGGGGCCGCGGTCGTGGCTGTCGGAGACGATGCAGACCTTCATTTCTTCCAGCTGTAAAGTGAAAAATCCTGTCCGGGGGCGAAGCCGAAAATGCGTTCCAGGTCGAGTTCGGCGATCAGGGCGTCGACGGCCTCCCGGCCATGCTCACCCTGCACCTCGGCGAGCACCAGACGTGCGCCGTTGGCACTGTAGCCGCCGCCGAAGCCGGCCTGCGCCTGCAACAACTGGCGCGCCCGCTCGAGGGTCATCAGACGACGATCGGTCCGTGGTAGTCGTCATCCGGGCCGAGGCCCGGATTGGACATGATGGCGCGGCGCTTGACGTCGTGGTCGACTTGCAGCTGGAGGAGGTTGCGCACGCAGTCTTCGATGATGTCGTAATCCTGTTCGCCGATGCGGTACTGCTGGTCCTCGGTGTAGAAGAAGTAGGAGCGGTAGCGCTTCTCGCTCAGCTTGCAGACGACGAACTGCACGTTGCGCTCGTTCCAGTAGATGCCCGGTACGGTGGTCAGTTCTTCGGAACCGGCGGTCAGGCGCACCTCGACGTCGGCCTCCTCGAGCGGGACCAGCTGGCCATAGCGGTAGATCATGGCGGCCTCGACGGCTCGCCGCTCCTGGGGGGTGAATCCGGGAATGTCGCTCATGGGCAAAACCTGCTAGGTTGAAAGCGGCAGTATCCAATATTTGCGCAAGCTTATCCCATAAGTAGCTATTCAGATAGGCACTTATGGACAAATAAAAACATTTGCCTTGAGGCGGTTAGTTAAAGTATTAAGAATATCGCCAATTACTAATACATCCACATTCCCAACAATGTCCGCCTCCTCTGCTCCGGTTCAAGAGGTCAAGAAAACCACCTGCTACATGTGTGCCTGCCGCTGCGGCATCCGCGTGCATCTGGTCGACGGGCAGGTGCGCTACATCGACGGCAATCCGGATCATCCGCTCAACCAGGGCGTCATCTGCGCCAAGGGCAGTTCCGGCATCATGAAGCAGTACTCGCCTGCAAGGTTGACGAAACCCTTGCTGCGCAAGCCGGGCAGCGAGCGCGGCGCCGGCGCGTTCGAGCCGATCTCCTGGGAGAAGGCGTTTACGATCCTGTCCGAGCGGCTGGCGAAGATCCGCGCCACGGACCCGAAGCAGTTTGCCATCTTCACCGGCCGCGACCAGATGCAGGCGCTGACCGGCCTCTTCGCCCGCCAGTTCGGCACGCCCAACTACGCGGCGCACGGCGGCTTCTGCTCGGTGAACATGGCCGCCGGCATGATCTACACCATCGGCGGCTCCTTCTGGGAGTTCGGCGGGCCGGACCTCGACCGCGCCAAGCTGTTCGTCATGATCGGCACCGCCGAGGACCATCACTCCAACCCGCTGAAGATCGCCATTTCGAAGTTCAAGCGCAACGGCGGCCGCTTCGTCTCGATCAACCCGGTGCGCACCGGCTACTCGGCCATCGCGGACGAGTGGGTGCCGATCCGCCCGGGCACGGACGGCGCGCTGCTGCTGGCGATCATCCACGAGATCATCGCCCAGGGCCTGTACGACCGCGACTTCCTGGTGCGCTACACCAATGCCGGCCAACTGGTGAACCTCGACGCGAAGAGCGACGAGTTCGGCATGTTCCTGCGCACCGAGGTGCCGGAGGAGGAGGGCTGCTTCGACCCGCAGAACAAGCTGTGGTGGGACCGCGCCACGAACAAGCCGGTGATCACGCACACCGAAGGCTGCGACCCCTTCCTGCTCGGCGAATTCAAACTTGCCGACGGCACGCCGGTGAAGCCGTCCTTCCAGTTGCTGCAGGAGCGTGTGAATGACTACACGCCGGAATGGGCCGAGGGGCTGACCGGCATTCCGGCCGCGACGATCAAGCGCCTCGCCTACGAGATGGGCGTCACGGCGCGCGACCAGAAGATCGAGCTGCCGATCGCGTGGACGGATTCCTGGGGCAAGGAGCACGACACCGTCACCGGCAACCCGGTGGCCTTCCACGCCATGCGCGGCCTGGCGGCGCACTCCAACGGCTTCCACACCATCCGCGCACTGGCGATCCTGATGTCGCTGTTGGGCACCATCGACCGGCCGGGCGGCTTCCGCCACAAGGCGCCGTTCCCGCGGCCGATCCCGCCCTGCGCCAAGACCCCCAACACGCCGCTGGCGGTGAAGCCCAACTCGGTACTGGACGGCATGGCGCTGGGCTGGCCGGCCGAGCCGGACGATTTGTTCGTCGACGAATCAGGCAACCCGGTGCGCATCGACAAGGCCTTCTCCTGGGAGTATCCGCTCTCGGTGCATGGCCTCATGCACAACGTCATCACCAATGCCTGGCGCGGCGATCCCTACCGCATCGATACCCTGCTCATCTTCATGGCCAACATGGCGTGGAACTCCACCATGAACACGGCGGAGGTGAGGAAGATGCTCAATGACAAGGACGAGAACGGGGAATACAGGATTCCCTTCATCGCCGTCTGCGACGCCTTCCAGTCGGAGATGACGGCCTTCGCCGATCTCGTGCTGCCCGACACCACCTATCTCGAGCGCCACGACGTGATGTCCATGCTCGACCGGCCGATCTCGGAGTTCGACGGTCCGGTGGACTCCGTGCGCATCCCGGTGCTCGCGCCGACCGGCGAGTGCAAGCCCTTCCAGGAGGTGCTGATCGAGCTGGGTACGCGCCTGAAACTGCCGGTGTTCGTCAGCAAGGACGGGGCGCGCAAGTATCGCGATTACCCGGACTTCATCACCAACTACGAGACCGAGCCGGGATCGGGCATCGGTTTCCTCGCCGGCTGGCGCGGCAAGGGCGGCGAGAAATTCATGCGCGGCGAGCCGAATCCGCGCCAGTGGGAAATGTACGCGCAGAACAATTGCGTGTACCACCACGAGCTGCCGCGCTCCTACCAGTACATGCGCAACTGGAACCAGGGCTATCTGGAGTGGTCGCAGCGCAGCCGCATCACGCGCTACGCCGAGCCGATCCTCATCCACCTCTACTCCGAGGTGCTGCAGAAATTCCGCCTCGCCGCGCAGGGCAAGGGCATCTCGCGCAAGCCGCCCGAGCACCTGAAGCAGCGCATCGAGACCTACTTCGATCCGCTGCCCTTCTACTTCGACCCGCTCGAAGTGCAGGCGACCGACACGCACAAATATCCGCTCGCCGCGGTGACGCAGCGGCCGATGGCGATGTACCACTCCTGGGACTCGCAGAACGCCTGGCTGCGGCAGATCCACGCGCACAACTACCTGTTCGTGAACGCCCGCACGGCGCGGCTCGCCGGCATCGACGACGGCGACTGGATCTGGGTCGAGTCGCAGTGGGGCAAGGTGCGCTGCATGGCGCGCCATTCCGAGGCGGTGGAACCGGGCACGGTGTGGACCTGGAACGCCATCGGCAAGGCCGCCGGCGCCTGGAACCTGACGCCGGACGCGAACGAATCGAAGCTGGGCTTCCTGCTCAACCACGTCATTTCGGAGGAGTTGCCCGGAGGCAACGGGCGCATCTCGAACTCCGACCCGATCACCGGACAGGCCGCCTGGTACGACGTGCGCGTGCGGATTTCAAAAGTCAGTCCCGGCGAGACGGCGGAAACCTCTCCGCAATTCGAACCGCTCAAACCCTACCCGGGGCAGGAGGAGCGCAAGAGCCTGTGGGCCTACATGACGGGAGCGAAAAAGTGACACAACTCGCTCTTGTGATCGACCTAAACGTCTGCGTCGGCTGCCATGCCTGCGTGACGAGCTGCAAGGAGTGGAACACCTCCGGGCAGGCCGGACCCTTGACGGACTTCAATCCCTACGGCGCCGACCCGACCGGCACATTCTTCAACCGCGTGCAGACCTTCGAGGTCGGCGAGTTCCCGAACACGGAGACCGTGCACTTCCCGAAGTCCTGCCTGCACTGCGAGGAGCCGCCCTGTGTGCCGGTGTGTCCGACCGGCGCCTCCTACAAGCGCAAGGAGGACGGCATCGTCCTAGTCGACTACGACAAGTGCATCGGCTGCAAGTACTGCTCCTGGGCCTGTCCCTACGGCGCACGCGAGATCGACGAGAAGCAGAAGGTCATGAAGAAGTGCACGCTCTGCGTGGACCGCATCTACGACAAGTCGCTGCCTGAACGAGACCGCAAGCCGTCCTGCGTCCTGGCCTGCCCGACCAGCGCGCGCCTGTTCGGCGACGTGCACGACCCAGAGTCGGAAGTGTCGAAGGCGATCCGCGAGAGCGGCGGCTACCAGCTCATGCCGGAGTGGGGCACGCAGCCGGCCAACCACTACCTGCCGCGACGCAAGACGAAGCTGCGCATCCACGAGGACGAACTGGTGCGCGCCGACAACCCGCTGAAGATCGAGGGCAGGCTGCCGAAACCGGCGATGACAGAGCCTTCGCTCGACGACGTAACCTCTTGGTGAAGCCATGCATCCCGCGTTTTCGGTGATCTTTCTTACGACGCTCATCGGAGTCGGGCAAGGCTTGTTCCTCGCCCTGTTCACCGTCGAGTCCTATGCCGCCTTCGGCCTGCTGCCGCCGCAGGAAGGCCGTTTCTATGCGATCGGCAGCGCGGTGGCACTCGGCTTTCTTGTCGCTGGCCTGATCGCCTCCTTTTTCCACCTCGGCCACCCCGAGCGCGCCTGGCGCTCCGCCGCGAAATGGCGCACCTCCTGGCTGTCGCGCGAGGTGATTGTCCTGCCCGCTTTCATGGGCACGGTGCTCCTCTACGGCGCAGCGCACTGCACCGGCTTCAATCCGGTGCTCGCGCAGTTGCCTTCCGGCGCGCCGGTCAATGTCACGGCAATGCTCGGCGTGGCCGGCACCGTGCTGGCATTTGCGCTGTTCGTGTGTACCGGCATGATCTACGCCTGCCTGCGCTTCCTGCAGGAATGGCACACGCCGCTGACGGTGGTCAACTACACCCTGCTGGGCGGAGCGTCGGGCTTC
Source organism: Denitratisoma sp. (assembly GCA_032027165.1). Classification (NCBI taxonomy): domain Bacteria; kingdom Pseudomonadati; phylum Pseudomonadota; class Betaproteobacteria; order Nitrosomonadales; family Sterolibacteriaceae; genus Denitratisoma; species Denitratisoma sp. The sequence continues at coordinate 262,231 of JAVSMO010000001.1, forward strand.
GTGCTGGCCACCGCGCTGTCGGCGTCGATGGCCCCCGGCGTGACAGGCTTCCTTGGTGGCTGGGCCATGATCCTGACGCTGCTGGCCCTGGTCGGCCGTGTCGCCACGCTGCTGCGCAATGCCCGCCTCAGGCCGAAATCGACGCTGCGCACGGCCATTGGCGTGAAGCATCCGCGCATCGTGCAGAAGGCGCAGGGCGCGATGGGCGGTTCGTTCAACACCCGCGAATTCTTCCATGGCCGGACGGGCGTCTTCCTGCGCCAGGTGAAGTGGTTGTTTCTCCTGCTGGCCTTCGTCCTGCCCATGGGATTGTTGGCAGGCGGGACGACGGGGGGATCAGGCGCGCTGCTGCTGGCCGCCTTCGCCGTGCAGTATCTCGGCCTCCTCGCTGAGCGCTGGTTTTTCTTCGCCCAGGCGAACCATCCGCAGAACCTGTATTACCAGGCGGTATCCTGAATGGACGAAAAAAGAAATTCGATGCTGCAGAATGCCTGACATGGGTTGCGCTGGGCCTGTGGCAAAAGTATATTAGCGGCGTCTGAAATGACTTTCGCTTTGCTTGTGCGGCAGGCGGGTTTCGATCTAATTATTCCGGAGGAAGAATCATGAATTTCGACAAGGAACTGGATGCCAAGGGGCTGAACTGCCCGCTGCCGATTCTGCGTGCCAAGAAGGCGCTGGCGGAAATGACGAGCGGCCAAGTGCTGCGCATCATGGCCACCGACCCTGGGTCGGTGAAGGACTTCGCTGCCTTCGCCAAGCAGACCGGCAACGAATTGCTGTCGACTGCCGAGCAGGGCAAGGAATTCGAGTTCTACATCAAGCGGAAGTAATCGCCTGCATTCGTTGGAACGAACGGCCCGGTTTTCCGGGCCGTTTCTTTTTGCCCGGCCTGTCGCAGCGCAGCATATGCGGCCAATATGGGTCGATAAGCAGAATCGTCTGGCGAGCCGGGCTGCCTTAGAACATTATTATTCGTTAATGAATAAAATATAGCGATGGGGCGACCTTATCCGACCCTGCCCGCGCAAGAGGAGCAACCATGAACATGCCTACCGACCAGGCCGCCCTGGATGCGCTGATCCGTCAGCGCCTCGACGAAATCCTGCCGCAGAAACTCGAGGAACTGAAGGCGTCCAAGACGCCCTCGATGTCGATCATCGCGACCAAAGGTACGCTCGACTGGGCCTACCCTCCCTTCATCCTCGGCTCGACTGCCGCCGCGCTGGGATGGGACGTGCAGATCTTCTTCACCTTCTACGGCCTCAACCTGCTGAAGAAGGACGTCAGCGACCTCAAGGTCAGCCCGCTGGGCAACCCCGGCATGCCGATGAAGATGCCCTTCGGGCCGGACTGGTTCAAGGGCATCGACTGGAACAAATTCCTGATGCCGAACCTCATCCAGTCGAACCTTCCGGGCTTCGAGTCGGTGGCCACCATGCTCATGAAGCAGACCATCAAGAACAATGGCGTGGCGACGATCGACGAGCTTCGCTCGCTGTCGAAGGAAGCCGATGTCAAGTTCATCGCCTGCCAGATGACGGTCGAGTTGTTCGGCTTTACCCACGACGACTTCATCGAGGGCATCGACTACGCCGGCGCAGCGACTTTCCTGCCGGTGGCGCAGCAGTCCGACGTCTGCCTGTTCATGTGATGTTGCTTTCACGCAACAGAACAGACGGCCCGGCTATATCTTGATGAAAGAATATTTGCATTCGTATATTTAAACGAATACTTTTACTTGCGTGGTTCAGCAGGTGATTCATAACCAAAGGGAGGGGGCAGGAGGATGAAACTGAACAAACTGATGGGTGTGCTGGCGATTGCCGGCCTCACTGCGCCGGGCCTGGCCCTGGCGACCAACGGCTATTTTTCGCACGGCTACGGCATGAAGGCAAAAGGGATGGCCGGCGTCGGCATCGCCCTGCCGCAGGATGCGCTGGCTGCTGCGACCAACCCCGCCGGCATGGCTTTCGTCGGCGATCGCCTCGATGTCGGCGTGGACTGGTTCCGGCCGATTCGCGACGCCGAAATCGTTTCCCCCTTTGGAGCCATCCCGGGTCTGACGGGTGATTTCAATGGCAGCGGCAAGAAGGATTTTTTTGTGCCGGAGTTCGGCTATAACAAAATGCTCGGCTGGAACATGTCGCTGGGCGTCAGCGTCTACGGCAACGGCGGCATGAATACGACGTATGACAACGGTCCGGCTCCGTTCGGCGGCGGCATTCCCTTGTTCAATGGGGGCACCGGACAGAAGACCGGGCAGAATCTGGAACAATTGTTTATTGCACCGACTTTCGCCTACAAGATCAACAAGAACCATGCCGTCGGCGTGTCCCTGAATCTCGCCTACCAGCGCTTCCGGGCCGATGGCTTAGGCGGCTTTGCAGGGTTTTCAATGTTCCCCACCAACATGACAGACAGAGGCGTAGATACCTCAACCGGGTGGGGCATCAAGATCGGCTATACGGGCAATCTCACGGACGCGGTGACTGTCGGTGCAACTTATCAATCCCGCACCTGGATGAAAAAATTCGGCAAGTACAAGGGACTTTTTGCCGAACAGGGGGATTTCGACATCCCCGAGACTTACGGTATCGGCATCGCCGTCAAGGCAACACCGAAACTGACCGTTGCCGCCGACGTCCAGCAGATCAATTTCGGTAGTGTCGATTCGGTTTCGAATTCGGTTCTCAATCTGCTGGCAGGAAACCCCCTGGGCAGCGACAACGGTCCGGGTTTTGGCTGGCGCGACATGACGGTGCTCAAACTCGGCCTGAGCTACGCCTATAGCGACAAGCTGACCTTGCGTGCAGGTGTTAGCACGACACGGCAACCGATTCCAAAAGATGAAACTCTCTTCAACATGCTTGCGCCCGGCGTGGTTGAGAATCACCTGACCCTGGGTGCAACCTGGGCGGTATCGCCCAGCACGGAACTGACTGTGGCATACATGCATGCCTTCAGCAAGAAGGTGAAGGGTTCCGGTTCCTTCCCGCTGGCGGCCCCGGGAACCGCGGAGGTCAACCTGAAGATGCATGAAGACTCGCTGGGCATCGCCTACGGCTTGAAGTTCTGATCCAGCCGCCTGCCGATGCAGTAAAAAATTGGGCCGAAGCGCAAGCGCTTCGGCCCTTTTTGTTTCGCCAAACCATAAATCGCTAACAACCAAAGGAGAGCAACGATGAGAGCCATTCTCAGGGGAGTGTTTTGCCTGATTTTCGGCATCAGCAGCGCCGTCTGGGCGCAGGATGCCGTGCTGAAGCCGTTCGTGCTGGCCTCGAAAGGGCCGGGAGAGGTGGCGGCGAAGACGGATGAGGTGAAGGCGGCGCTGGCGAAGCACGGTTTCACGGTTGCCGGCAGCTATGCGCCGTATCCCAACGCCATGGTGATTGCCGTCACCAACGAAGAAATGCGTACCACAGCCGCCAAGTCGGAGCACGGCGGCTTCGGCGCCGCCCAGCGCGTCTCCGTCACCAAGGTCGGCAACGAGGTCCAGGTCGCCTACACCAATCCGGTGTATATGGCGAACGCCTACCGCATGGCGGGCGATCTCAAGGAGACTTCGGCGAAGCTGCAGGCGGCCCTGGGGCGCATCGAGGAATTCGGCGCCAAGGGCCTGACGGCGGACAAGTTGCGCAAGTACCACTACACCTTCGGCATGGAGTACTTCGACGAGCCGAACGAGTTCGTCAAGTACGGCAGCTACGAGGAGGCCGTGAAGGCGGTGGAGGCCGGCCTGGCCGCCGGCAGGCAGGGCGTGACCAAGGTCTACCGCGTCGATGTCGCCGGCAAGAAGGAAACCCTGTTCGGCGTCGCCATGAAGGGCGAGGGCGAGTCCGGCAAGTTCATGGACGACAAGTACATCATGAGCGAGATCGACTTCAAGGACGTGAAGTCGACCGCGCACCTGCCCTACGACATCCTGGTCTCGGACAACAAGGTGTATGCGCTGTATGCCCGCTTCCGCATCGCCATCAGCTTCCCGGATCTCTCGATGATGGGGGCGAACAGCTTCATGAATATCATGAAGTCGCCCGAGGCGATCCGCGAGGCGCTGGCGCTGTCGGTCGGCGGCAAGAAGGACGCGCGTTAGGAACTTCAGGCAGGGGAAAAGGCCGGAGGCTTGCCTCCGGCCTTTTCATTTGTGCTGCGCGTGCAGGGGGTCGAGCACGGCACGCAGGCGCTGCAGGCGCGCGGCGAACCAGGCGGCACCGAGCAGGCAGGCGAGGCCGCCGATCGCCAGCGCCACGCGTGCGCCGAAGTGCTCGGCGATCCAGCCCGAGGCGAAGTGTCCGAGCGGAGCGACGCCGAGAAAGGCCATGACGTGGAAACTGACCAGGCGGCCGCGCAGGTGGTCGGGCACCACCGACTGCAGGATCATGTTCGCCGAGGCGGTGTTCACCATGATGCCGAAGCCGACCAGGGGCAGGGCGGCGAGCGAGAGGCCGAACCATGGCGATTGGGAGAAGACGAGCAGGCCCAGCCCGGCGCAGCCGGCGGCGACCGGGACCAGCGCCTCCAGGCCGGCCACGTGCTTGCGCGATGCCAGATAGAGCACGCCGATTACCGCACCCACACTGCCGGCGCCGACCAGCACGCCGAGCAGGTCGGCGCCGCCGGCGAAGATGTCGCGTGCGAATACCGGCATCAGCGAAGCGTAGGGGTTGGCGAAGAAGCTTACCAGCGCCACCAGCGCCAGCATGCTGCGCGTCGGCAGGAAATGCCAGGCGAACTGCGCCGCTTCCTTCAGCCCGGCCAGCCAGCCCTGGGTGTGCGGCTTGCGCGGCAGGCCACATACGCGGATGGCCGCGAGCGAGGCGATCACCGCCAGGTAGGAGAGGGCGTTGATCGTGAAGCACCAGGCTTCGCCGGCCAGCGCCAGCACCACGCCGGCGATCGGCGGGCCGACCAGGCGCGAGGCGTTCATCATCAGGGAATTCATCGCGATGGCGTTGGGCAGGTGCTCGCGCGAGCCGACCAGTTCCAGCAGGAAGGACTGGCGCAGCGGCGTGTCGATGGCGTTGACCACGCCGAGGAAGGCCGCCGCCACGAGCAGGTGCCAGACTTCGACCATTCCGGCAAAAGTCAGTCCCGCCAGGACGGCGGCTTGCAGCAATGACAGCACTTGCGTGACCAGCATGCTGCGGCGGCGGTCGAAGCGGTCGGCCCAGAGGCCGCCGAGCGGGGCGAGGAAGAGGATGGGGACGTGGCCGACGAAGCTCGCCAGGCCGAGCATGAAGGGCGAGCCGGTCAGGCGGTAGACCAGCCAGGCCAGCGCGATCTGCTGCATCCAGGTGCCGACCAGCGAGGCGCTCTGGCCGATGAAGTAGATGCGGAAGTTGCGCTGGCCGAGCGCGCGCACGAGATGCTTCATCCGCGTCGGACAGCGCTGCCGCTGTCGCGGTTCCTACTGGAGCCGGGCGAGTTGCGCACGCAGCTTGTCGGCGAGCGCGCCGAAGTTCGCCAGCCGCTCCTTCTCCTGCGCCACGACGGTGGCAGGGGCGCGTGCGACGAAGCCCTCGTTGGCGAGCTTGGCCTGCGCCTTGGCGATTTCCCCGTCGATGCGCGTGATTTCCTTGCCCAGGCGCTCGCGCTCGGCCGCGACGTCGATCTCGATCTTCAGCATCAGGCGGAAGTCGCCGACGATCTGCACCGGCGCGTCGCCGGCCGGCAATTCGGCGCCGGTGGCCGCGACCTCGGAGAGCTTGGCCAGGGCGGCGAGGTAGGGCGCGAAGGCGGCGACACGGCCCTTGTCGCCGGCGGCGAGCAGCGGCACCTTCTGCGCCGGCGAGAGGCTCATCTCCCCGCGCAGGCTGCGGCAGGCGTTGATCAGGTCCTTGAGCAGTTGGACTTCGGCCTCGGCCTTCTCGTCGATGCGCGACGGTTCGGAGGCAGGATAGGGCTGCAGCATGATGCTCTCGCCTGATCGTCCCGCCACGGGCGCGACCTTCTGCCACAGCTCCTCGGTGATGAAGGGGATCAGCGGATGGGCCAGGCGCAGCGTGGTCTCCAGCACGCGCACCAGGGTGCGGCGCGTGCCGCGCTGCTGCGCCTCATTGCCGGTCTGGATCTGCACCTTGGCCAGTTCGACGTACCAGTCGCAGTACTCGTCCCAGACGAACTCGTAGACGGCGCGGGCGAGCAGGTCGAAGCGGTAGTCGGCGAAGTGCTGCGCCACCTCGGCCTCGGTGCGCTGCAGGCGGCTGACGATCCAGCGGTCGGCGGCGGAAAAGACGATGTCGGTGCCGCAGGCGTGACCGTCCTGCAGGCCGCAGTCCTGCCCTTCGCAGTTCATCAGCACGAAGCGCGTGGCATTCCACAGCTTGTTGCAGAAGTTGCGGTAGCCCTCGCAGCGGCCCATGTCGAACTTGATGTCGCGCCCCGGGCTGGCGAGCGAGGCGAAGGTGAAGCGCAGCGCGTCGGTGCCGAAGCCGGGGATGCCGTTGGGGAATTCCTTGCGCGTGCGCTTCTCGATCTGCGCCGCCTGCTTCGGGTTCATCAGGCCGCTGGTGCGCTTTTCGACCAGGGCGTCGAGGCCGATGCCGTCGATGAGGTCGATCGGGTCGAGCACGTTGCCCTTCGACTTCGACATCTTCTGGCCCTCCGCATCGCGGATCAGTCCGTGCACATAGACGTCGCGGAAGGGAATCTTCCCGGTGATGTGTTTCGTCATCATCACCATGCGCGCCACCCAGAAGAAGATGATGTCGAAGCCGGTGACCAGCACCGAGGAGGGCAGGTAGAGGTCCAGCGCGGTGTTCGACTTCGCCGGCCACTCCGGCGTCCAGTCCAGCGTCGAGAACGGCCACAGCGCCGAGGAATACCAGGTGTCGAGCACGTCCGGGTCGCGCTCGAGGCCACCCGAGTAGCCGTCGGCGCGGGCGAGCGTGTAGGCCTCGTTCTCGTCGTGGGCGACGTAGACGCGGCCGTCGTCCGAGTGCCAGGCCGGAATCTGGTGGCCCCACCAGAGCTGGCGCGAGATGCACCAGTCCTGGATGTTGTTGAGCCACTGGTTGTAGGTGTTCACCCACTGCTCGGGCACGAAGCGGATTTCGCCCGCTTTTTCCTTTGTTTCCACGCAGTCGAGCGCCTTGCCGGCAATGCTCTTGCCGTCGGCGCCGGGCTTGGACATGGCGACGAACCACTGGTCGGTGAGCATCGGCTCGATGACGGCGTTGGTGCGGTCGCCGCGCGGCACCATCAGCTTGTGCGGCTTCACCGAGGCGAGCAGGCCCTCGGCCTCGAGGTCGGCGACGATGGCCTTGCGGGCGTCGTAGCGGTCCAGGCCGCGGTACTTCTCCGGGCCGTGCTCGTTGATGCGCGCGTCCAGCGTGAGGATGGAGAGCGGCGCGAAGCCGTGGCGGTGGCCGACCTGCCAGTCGTTGAAGTCGTGCGCCGGCGTGATCTTCACGCAGCCGGTGCCGAATGCCTTGTCGACGTAGCTGTCGGCGATGATCGGGATGCTGCGGCCGGTGAGCGGCAGGTGGACGTGCTTGCCGACGAGTTTCGAATAACGCTCGTCCTCGGGGTGCACGGCGACGGCGACGTCGCCGAGCAGGGTCTCGGGGCGCGTCGTGGCGACGATCAATGCCCCATCGCCCTCGACGAACGGGTAGCGGATCTCCCACATCGAGCCGTCTTCCTCGGTGGAGACGACTTCCAGGTCGGACACTGCGGTGAGCAGCTTCGGGTCCCAGTTGACCAGCCGCTTGCCTCGGTAGATCAGTCCTTCGCGGAAGAGCCGCACGAAGGTCTCGGTGACGATCTTCGAGAGCCCCGCGTCCATGGTGAAGCGCTCGCGCGCCCAGTCTGGCGAAGTGCCGAGGCGGCGCATCTGCCGTGTGATGGTGCCGCCCGAGTATTCCTTCCACTGCCAGACACGCTCGAGGAACTTCTCCCGGCCGAGGTCATGGCGCGAGACGCCTTCCGCGTCGAGCTGGCGCTCGACGACGATCTGCGTGGCGATGCCGGCATGGTCGGTGCCCGGCTGCCACAGCGTGTTGGCGCCGCGCATGCGGTGGTAGCGGGTGAGCGCGTCCATCAGGGTCTGGTTGAAGCCATGGCCCATGTGCAGCGTGCCGGTAACGTTCGGCGGCGGCAGCAGGATGCAGAAATTGTCGGTCTTGGCGGTGTCGGCGCCGGCGGCGAAATAGCCGCGCGACTCCCACAGCGGGTACCAGCGGCGCTCGATGTCGGCCGGCTCGAAGGATTTGGCGAGTTCCATCGCTCAGGGGGAAGGATGAGGCGGAAAAGCCGAAATTATACCGGAGCGGCTACCTGCCACGGAGCGTCTTACTTGCCTTGCTTGGTTCTTTCCTGGGCTGAGCGGATCAGGTCGGAAATCAGCAGGGGCAGGGTTTCGCGCAGGGCCGCGCCGACTTCTTCGGCGACCTGTTCGGCGATGCCATCGAGGCGGCGTGCGACCAGGCGCGGCAAGGTGGCGACCAGCCAGTTCTCCACCGCGCGTGCGATGTCCGGCGGCAGGGGGTTCAGCAGATCGCGCATGCGCTCGGCCAGCTGCTCGGCACCGGGGCTGCCCGAGAGCGCTGCCGTGAGGGCCGGCACGGTATGGCTCGGATCGACCACTTCGGTGAGTACGGGTACGTCTTCAGGTGGCGGGGCCGGTTGGGCGCCTCCGGCGACGAAGGCGCGGCGCTTCATCAGCGCGTCGGCCTTGCCAAAGATGTCGTCGCTCACCGCTCAGCCCTTTGAGAGATCGTGGGCCGCGATGGCGTAGCCGCGGTCCCGGTAGAACTTGAAGCGTTCGCGTGCCGGCCCGCGGTCGGCTTCGTCCGTGCCGACGATCTCGACCAGCCGGTCGAAACGGGAAAAGGCCGGCGGCAGGTCGCCATCGAGATTGACCAGCACATCGTGGTGGGCCGCATGATCCAGCGAGCCGCCGATGACGACCGGGGTTTCCGCGGCAAGCGCATCGCTGAGGCGGCAATGCGGCAGGAAACCCGTCGCGGGCTGGACCCATAACTGGCGATCCACCTGGGCGGCCAGACTTTCCTCCGGCGCATACACCAGCACCTTGCGGCCTTCTGCGTACAACTCGCCGATCAGCCGGCAAGCCGCCTGTACCTTGTCGCTGGCGCCGTGGTGGAAGTCGATGCTGGTCACAGCTTGCCTGCGCGCTTCAGCAGGAAGTGTGTCAGCAGCGGGACGGGCCGGCCGGTGGAACCCTTCTCCTTGCCGGAACGCCAGGCGGTGCCGGCGATGTCGAGGTGCGCCCAGCGGTATTTTTTGGTGAAGCGTGCCAGGAAGCAGGCGCCGGTGATGGTGCCCGCCGCGCGGCTGCCGCTGATGTTGGGGATGTCGGCGAAGTTGCTCCTGAGCATCTCCTGGTAGTCGTCCCACAGCGGCAATTGCCAGGCGCGGTCGCCCGAGGCCTGGCCGGCTTCCAGCAGTTCTGCGGCGAGGCCGTCGTCGTTGGCCATCAGGCCGGAGGCCACCGCGCCCAGCGCGATGACGCAGGCGCCGGTGAGCGTGGCGACATCGACCACGCAGTCGGGGTCGAAGCGCTCGGCGTAGGTGAGGGCGTCGCACAGGATGAGGCGTCCCTCGGCATCGGTGTTGAGGATTTCGATGGTCTGGCCGGACATCGAGGTGACGATGTCGCCCGGCCGCGTGGCGGCGCCGCCCGGCATGTTTTCCGTGGTGGGGATGAGGCCGACGACGTTCAGCGGCAGCTTCATGGCGGCGAGGGCGCGGAAGGCGCCCAGCACGCTGGCGGCGCCGGACATGTCGTATTTCATCTCGTCCATCTCGGCGCCGGGCTTGAGCGAGATGCCGCCGGTGTCGAAGGTAATGCCCTTGCCGACCAGCACGACGGGCTTCGCCTTGGCCTTGCCGCCGTGGTATTGCAGCACGATGAAGCGCGGCGGTTGGCGCGAGCCGCGCGCGACCGACAGCAGGGAGCCCATGCCGAGCTTTTCCATGCGGGCGCGGTCGAGCACTTCGCACTTGAGCTTGAATTCCCTGGCCAGCTTCTGCGCCTGCTGCGCGAGGTAGGTCGGCGTGCAGATGTTGGCCGGAAGGTTGCCCAGTTCTCGGGTGAGATCCATGCCCCGGGCGATGGCCGCGCCTTGTTCGAGCGCGGCAGCGGCAGCCTTGGCATCCTTGCCGGCCACGGAGAACGCGATGGCGGCCAGGGTCGGCCTGGCATTGTCCTTCTTCGACTTGAGCTGGTCGGAACGGTAAAGGGCCTCATGGACGACCAGCGCTCCCTGGCGTGCCTGCCAGGCGGCATTGCGCCCGGCAACGGGGAGTTCGCTCAAGGTGATGACGATGTATTTGCTGCCGGTGTCCTTGAGTGTGCGCACCGACGCGGCCACGGCGTCGCGATAGGCCTTCTCGCCGAACTCTGCCTCCTTGCCGAGGCCGACCAGCAGGACGCGTCCCGCGGCGAGGCCGGGCGTGCCGTGCACCAGCAGCGTTGCGCCGCTTTTGCCATCCATGTCGCCGCGGCGCAGGATGCCTGACAGGTAGCCGCCTGAGGCCTTGTCCAGTTTTTGCGCCGGTGCCGACAGCTTGCGCGATTCGAACACGCCGGCAACGACGCAGTCGCATTTGGCCTTATCCGGGCCGCCGCTTTTTATGCTAAATTCCACTCGCAACTCCTCTCCGGCAAATTAGGCTCCGATTATCCCTTCTCCCCTCCGAAAAAGTCAAAATGGCGCGCGGGCTGACTTTTGAGCGTGCGGTGATGCGGGAGTTCACCGGCACGGCGGGCGCAACTTTCGTTGCCCTGTTTGCCATTCTGCTGACGACCCAGCTGATCCGCCTGCTGAGCCAGGCTGCCGGCGGCAAACTCGTCTCCGAGGCGGTGATCGCCCTGCTCGGCTTTGGTGCCCTGACGCATCTGCCGATCCTGCTGTCTTTGACCCTTTTCATTGCGGTGCTGATGACGCTGTCGCGCAGCTATCGCGATTCGGAAATGGCCGTGTGGTTCTCGTGCGGCCTTTCGCTGACGGCCTGGATGAAGCCCGTCCTGAAGTTTTCCGTCCCCCTTGTTGCAGCCATTGCCGTGTTGTCCTTGCTGTTGTCGCCCTGGGCCCAGTCGAAGAGCGTTGAATACCGCCAGCGCATGGATACCCGTGACGATGTGGCGCGCGTTTCACCCGGGGCCTTCAAGGAATCGGCCAGTGGCGAGCGGGTGTTCTTCGTAGAGGCGGCCTCGGCCGACTCCGCCACAGGCGAGGAAGGGGCGGTCAGGAACATCTTCATCAGCTCGATGCAGCACGGCCGCCTGGGCGTGATGATGTCCACCCACGGCTACACGGAAAGCCTGCCCAACGGCGACCGCTTCGTAGTCCTCGTGAATGGAAGGCGCTACGAAGGTACGCCGGGGTCGCCGGAATACCGGGTCATGGAATTCGAACGCTACGCCGTGCGCATCGAAACGAAGGAGGCACGCGGCATCGAAGTGACGACGAAAAACACGCCGACCTGGGCGCTGGTGCAGAATCCGACCAATTCCGGCAAGGGTGAGATCCTCTGGCGCATCGGCATGCCCCTGGCGGCGCTCAACCTGGCCCTGCTGGCGATACCGCTCAGTTTCGTCAATCCCCGCGCCGGCCGCACCAACAACCTGGTTTTGGCGCTCCTCACTTACATGCTGTACAGCAATCTGCTTTCGGTCAGCCAGGCCTGGGTGGCGCAGGGGAAGCTGCGCTTTGAAGTCGGCTGGTGGCTTGTGCACGTCGTGATGTTTGTCATGCTGATCCTGCTGTTCTTCAAGCGGCTGTCGGTTTTCTCCTGGCCGAGGCTGCGCAAGTGAAAGTTTATCAGCGCTACCTGGCGAGGGAGATCTATTCGGCGGTGACGCTGGTGCTCGTCGCATTCCTGATGCTGTTCGCCTTTTTCGACTTCATCAACGAACTGGAAAGCCTGGGCAAGGGAAATTATCAGCTGCGCTTCATGGCGCTGTTTGTGCTGCTGACGCTGCCCGGCCATATCTACGAACTGGCCCCCATCGCGGTTCTGATCGGTACGCTTTATGCCCTGACCATGTTGGCGCGTCATTCCGAAATCACGGTGCTGCGGGCTTCGGGATTGTCGACGGCAGCGATTCTGGGCGGGCTTGCCAAGGTAGGACTGGCATTTGTCTTGCTGACGTTTATTGTCGGAGACTTCATTGCGCCCCCTGCCGAACGTGCTGCCAAGCAGCTGCGGCTGGAGGCAATGTCGCAGGTGGTGGGACAGGAGTTTCGCTCAGGATTGTGGGTCAAGGACGACATGAGCTTCATCAACGTCCGTACCGTCCTGCCGGATTCGCGACTGGAAGGCGTGCGCATCTACGAGTTCGACAAGCATCATGTCCTGCGCTCGATATCCGAGGCAAAGGAAGGTGAATACCTGCCGCCTGACAAGTGGCGACTGAAGGAGGTTGCACAGACGGTTTTCGAAAAGGACCGGGCCAGGGTGAATCGCCTGCCGGAGGCGGTCTGGCAGTCGGCGATCAATCCTGAAATCCTCGGCGTGCTTCTGGTCATGCCGGAGCGGATGTCGGTAGCGAGCCTGTATCGCTATATCCGCCACCTCAAGGACAACCAGGTGAAGACACAGCGCTACGAGATCGCCATGTGGAAAAAACTGGTCTATCCGCTGGCTGCGCTGGTCATGATGGCACTGGCGTTGCCGTTTGCCTATCTGCAGGATCGCATGGGAGCCGTCAGCGTCAAGGTTTTTGCCGGCATCATGCTCGGCATCACCTTCCATATGCTGAACGGCCTTTTTTCCAACCTTGGCATCATCAACAGTTGGCCCCCCTTCTTCTCGGCCATCACACCAAGCGCGCTGTTCCTGCTGGCGGCTACCGGCATGCTATGGTGGGTCGAGCGGCGCTGAGGTTCCAAGCCTTATCAGGCGCGTTCCCGCCAGCCGGTCATGCAGGAACTGGCGGTCACGATCGAAAAGTGCCCAGAGGATGCCAATTCCGCAGCCAAGCAGGCTCGGCCATGCCAAGCAAAAGCGAAGGAAAACCTGCCGGTTCGTCAAAGGCATGCCGTTGGCAGATACCAGCTTGATTTTCCATGTTTGCATGGCGAGGGTTTGCCCGTTTCGCTTCCAGAGCCATCCGAAATAAGCCAGCAAAACGATGAATAGGTGCAGCCAGAGAAGCGGGCCGGGCAGGGCCACCTTCCAGGCCATGCCAAGCAGCAGATGGGGAACAACGAAGGCGACGCTCAACACCCCCAAAAGCAAAAGCGATTCATAGAGCATGCTGGCAAGGCGCCGGCGAATGCTGGCTGTCGCCATGGCGGCATGTATTGCTTCCGCCACGGCGACTACTGCGAGACAGGAGGGTCGGATGCGGCGGGCGTTGCCGGGGCCGGCTGTGCGGTGGCCTCGGTCGTAGCGGGATTGTCGCCTTGAGCCGGGGTCGTCGGTGCCTCCGCGCTAGCCGAGGGTGGCGGGGGGGGCTGAGATGGCGGGGCGGTGACGGCAGGGGCGGCGGTTGGCAAGGGCTGAGACCCTGCGGGCAGTTTCGGCGTTAGTGAATGCGCTTTGGGCGAGCGCTTTCTGGCAGCTTTCTCCGCCAGTCGTTTTTTTTCCTCTTCCGGCAATTCCTTGTATTGCTCCCATTTTTTCTTGAGGGCTTCTTTTTGCTCAGGCGGAACAGTTTTCAGGTTCTTGTAGCGGGCCCGAGCCTGGGTCCGTTGCTCCGGGGTCAGGCTGGCCCAGTCTTGCATGCGTCGCTGCACTCGAGCTTGTTCTTGCGGCTTCATGCCCGGGTAGCGCTTGGCGATCCCCAGCCATTTTTTCTTGCGAAACGCCTCCATCCTGTCCCAATCGCGGGCAAGGGGAGCGAGGATCTGCTTCTGTTCCTGGGTGAGTTCAACCCATGCCGGCTGCCTCAGTTCGGGGACAACGGCGCGGGCGGAGGGGGCGAACGAAAAGACGAGTATCAGTCCTGCGACGAGTGCTCGGAAAGCCATGCCTGGAAGCCTTTGTCGAGGTAGGCGTTGATCGGCAGGTCATCGGCCAGCAATGCACTGTCGATTTCCTCTTGCTCAGCCGCCTTCTGGAAGTCGTTCCACGTCGCCACACCGACGACCCCGACTACCAGACCGACTATTGCAACCAACGCGCGCGCATGGGGCAGAATCATGTCCGCTGCAAAATGCCCCACCCCGGCCAGACTCAATTGCGCTTCCGTGGCTTTCTGGTGGGCAAGCGCATTCTGGCGAGCTTGAAACAATCTGTTGGCGGTTTCATCGTCAATCCCTTCCGCTCCCAGATTGAGTTGGTGGCGTACCTTGTAGGCGAATTCGCGTTCATTTTTCATAGCTCGATGCCCTTTGCCTTCAATGCCGCGGCCAATGAATGAGTCGCCCGGGAGCAATGCGTTTTCACGCTGCCTTCCGAGCATCCCATCGCCGCCGCGGTTTCGGCGATATCCATGTCTTCCCAGTAACGCATAAGAAAGGCCTCGCGTTGACGCGGCGGTAGCTTCATTACTTCTTTTTCAATTATTTCAAGAACCTGTGACTGCTCCAGGCTTGCATGCGGCGTCGCCGGGGAATACGACCCCTGCTCTACCTCCAAAGTTTCAAGAGGGTCGGAATCCTCGTCATCCGATGAGGAGAATGCCGAGAGCAGTGTGGTCCATAGCGAACGGACCTTTTGGCGACGGTAGAAATCCCGGATGGTGTTCTGCAGAATACGCTGGAACAACATCGGCAGTTCCCCCGCCGGCTTGCCTCCATACTTCTCCGCCAGCTTGAGCATCGCATCCTGCACGATATCCAATGCCGTTTCGTCGTCGCGCACGGCAAACAGAGCCTGTTTATAGGCGCGTCGCTCTACGCTGGCGAGAAAATCCGACAGTTCCGTTCTTGCGGCCAGGATTCAGTTTTCCATTCGTGGCGAAGAGCTTTGCCCATCGCGAAATGCCTTGACCAAAGAGGGGGGAGTAAGTAAAGTCACAGGTTTTTCAGCTGTTTATGGAAGCCTTCTGGGTGCAACAATGGTTTTGACCGGTGCGGAAATTGTAATCAGGTGCCTGCAGGAAGAAAAGGTCGAATATGTTTTCGGCTACCCTGGCGGCTCGGTCCTCTTCATATACGACGAGCTGTTCAAGCAGGACAAAGTCCGCCATGTGCTGGTGCGCCATGAGCAAGGAGCTGTCCATGCGGCCGACGGCTATGCGCGCTCGACCGAAAAGGTGGGGGTGGCACTGGTGACTTCCGGACCGGGGGTGACCAACGCCGTGACGGGCATAGCCACCGCCTACATGGACTCCATCCCGATGGTGATCATTTCCGGCCAGGTTCCCACCGCCTACATCGGCCAGGATGCCTTCCAGGAAGTGGATACCGTCGGCATCACACGGCCTTGCGTCAAGCACAACTTCCTTGTCAAGGATATCCGGGAGCTCGCCTCGACCATCAAGAAGGCGTTCTACCTGGCCAAGAGCGGCCGTCCCGGGCCTGTGCTGGTGGATATTCCGAAGGACATCTCGGCCATGAAGGGCGAGTATGCCTACCCGAAGACGATCTCCATGCGTTCCTACAACCCCGTGATCAAGGGGCATCAGGGGCAGATCAAGAAGGCGGTGCAACTGCTTCTCGAGGCCAAGCGGCCGATGATCTACACAGGTGGCGGCGTGATCCTGTCGGATGCCGCGGACAAGCTCGCAAAGCTGGTCAGGCAGCTCGGATTTCCGGTGACCAACACGTTGATGGGCCTGGGGGGCTATCCGGCGACGGACAAGCAGTTCGTCGGAATGCTCGGCATGCATGGCACCTACGAAGCCAACATGGCCATGCAGCATTGCGACGTGTTGCTGGCCGTCGGCGCACGCTTTGACGACCGCGTCATCGGCAATCCGGAGCATTTCGCCGAGGTGCCGCGCAAGATCATCCATATCGATATCGATCCTTCGTCGATCTCCAAGCGGGTCAAGGTGGATGTGCCCATCGTCGGTGATCTGCCCGAGGTGCTCGACGACATCTCGAAGCTGCTCGCAGCCGCAGGCGACCGTCCCGAGGAGAAGGCGCTGAAGGCCTGGTGGAAACAGATCGACGAGTGGCGCGGCAAGGACTGCCTGAAATATGACCGCAAGAGCAAGATCATCAAGCCCCAGTACGTCGTCGAGAAACTCTATGAGGTAACGAAGGGCGAAGCCTTCGTCTGCTCCGACGTCGGACAGCATCAGATGTGGGCGGCGCAATACTACAAGTTCGACAAGCCGCGCCGCTGGATGAATTCCGGCGGCCTCGGCACGATGGGCTTCGGCCTGCCGGCGGCGATGGGCGTCCAGCTCGCCCATCCGGGTTCCCCCGTGGCTTGCGTTACCGGCGAAGGCAGCGTCCAGATGTGCATCCAGGAGCTGTCAACCTGCAAGCAGTACCGCCTGCCTGTGAAAGTGATCCTGCTGAACAACGGTTACCTCGGCATGGTGCGCCAGTGGCAGCAGCTCTTCCATGGCAACCGCTACTCCGAGTCCTATGTCGATGCCTTGCCGGATTTCGTCAAGCTGGCCGAGGCTTATGGCCATGTCGGCATGCGCGTCGAGAAACCGGGCGACGTGGAAGGCGCTCTGAAAGAAGCCTTCAAGCGCAAGGACGACCTGGTCTTCCTCGATTTCGCCATCGATCCGACCGAGAACGTCTATCCCATGGTGCAGGGCGGCAAGGGCCTCACCGAAATGATCCTCTCAGAAGAGTTGTAACGCCATGCGGCACGTTATCTCCCTCCTCATCGAAAACGAAGCCGGCGCGCTGTCCCGCGTGTCCGGGCTTTTCTCGGCGCGCGCCTACAACATCGAATCGCTGACAGTGGCGCCGACCGAGGATCCCTCCATGTCGCGCATCACCATCGTCAGCGTCGGTTCCGACGACATCATCGAGCAGATCACCAAGCAGTTGAACAAGTTGATCGAGGTGATCAAGGTGGTGGACATCTCCGAGGCGGCCCACATCGAGCGCGAACTCATGCTGGTCAAGGTGCGCGCGACCGGCAAGGATCGCGAGGAAATGAAGCGCATGTCGGACATCTTCCGCGGCCGCATCATCGATGTCACGGAGACCACCTACGTCATCGAACTGACCGGCAATACCGCCAAGCTCGACTCCTTCATCGAGGCCATCGACCGCTCGCTCATTCTTGAGACGGTGCGCACCGGCGTCTGCGGCATCGGCCGTGGCGACAGGGTGCTCAGGGTCTGACCAACCGCTTCTTCCCGCCGTGCCAGGCGGACTGACTTTTGATTCATTGAAAGGAACAACATGAAAGTCTATTACGACAAGGACGCCGATCTCTCGCTCATCAAGGGCCGGAAGGTCACCATCGTCGGCTACGGCTCGCAGGGCCACGCCCACGCCCTTAACCTGCACGACTCCGGCGTCAAGGTCACCGTCGGCCTGCGCAAGGGCGGCGCTTCCTGGGACAAGGCCAAGAAGGCCGGCCTGGCCGTGAAGTCCGTCGCAGATGCCGTCAAGGGCGCCGATCTTGTCATGATCCTGCTGCCGGACGAGAACATCGGGCAGGTCTATCGTGAAGACATCGAGCCGAACATCAAGAAAGGCGCGGCGCTGGCCTTCGCCCACGGCTTCAACATCCATTACGGCCAGGTGCAGCCGCGTGCCGACCTCGACGTCATCATGGTCGCGCCGAAGGGTCCCGGTCATCTGGTGCGCTCGACCTATGTCCAGGGCGGCGGCGTGCCCTCGCTGATCGCCGTCCACCAGAACGTCTCGAAGAAGGCGCGCGACATCGCTCTTTCCTACGCGGCGGCCAACGGCGGCACGCGCGGCGGCGTCATCGAAACCACCTTCCGCGAGGAAACCGAGACCGACCTCTTCGGTGAGCAGGTGGTGCTGTGCGGCGGCCTGACGCAACTCATCCAGAATGGCTACGAGACGCTGGTCGAGGCCGGTTACGCCCCGGAGATGGCCTACTTCGAGTGCCTGCACGAGGTGAAGCTGATCGTCGACCTCATCTACGAGGGCGGCATCGCCAACATGCGCTACTCCATCTCCAACAATGCCGAATACGGTGACATCACCCGTGGCCCGCGCATCGTCACCGAGCAGACCAAGGCCGAAATGAAGCGTATCCTCAAGGAAATTCAGTCAGGCCAGTATGCCAAGGAGTTCATCCTGGAGAACCGCGCCGGCGCGCCGACGCTGCTGGCTTCCCGCCGCAACATGGCTGCCCACTCGATCGAGCAGGTCGGTGCCAAGCTGCGTGACATGATGCCGTGGATCAAGAAGAACAAGCTGGTCGATCAGACCAAAAACTAGTGCCTTCCTATCCTCACCCCATCATCGCCAGGGAGGGGTGGCCCTTCCTGGCGGCTTCAATCGCGGCGGCAGTGGTCGTAGGCTGGCTGGCTGGCGGCGCATGGTCTGTGCCGCTATGGATCTGGACGCTCTTCGTCCTGCAGTTCTTCCGCGATCCGGCGCGGCCCATTCCGGGCACAACCAAGGACGTGCTGTCGCCGGCCGACGGGCGCATCGTCGCCATCCAGAAAACGCACGATCCCTATGTCGACCGTGAGGCGCTCAAGATCAGCGTCTTCATGAACGTCTTCAACGTGCATTCCAACCGCAGTCCGGTGGACGGCGAAGTGAAGAAGTGCTGGTACCACGCCGGCAGTTTCCTGAATGCCGCGCTCGACAAGGCCTCGCTGGAGAACGAGCGCAATGCCGTCTGGTTGCGCACGTCGGACGGCCAGGATGTAACCTGTGTGCAGGTCGCAGGCCTGATTGCCCGCCGCATCCTTTGCTACGCGAAGGGAGGCGATGTGCTTGCCCGGGGGCAGCGTTACGGCTTTATTCGCTTCGGTTCGCGCGTCGATGTATATCTGCCACCGGAATCCCATGCCAAAGTGACGATTGGCGAGAAGGTTTCCGCTTCGGCGACCATACTGGCCGAACTGCCCTGAGCCGACAGCGCACATTCCCTCCGCTACAATAGCGGTCATGCCAGAGATCCGATCCCGCAAGGCGCTGGTCAACCCCGAACTCAGGCGGCGGGGCATCTATATCCTGCCCAACCTGTTCACGACAGCGGCCCTGTTCGCTGGCTTCTACGCCATCGTGCAGGCCATGACGAGCCGTTTCGAACATGCGGCCGTGGCCATCTTCATCGCCATGATCCTGGATGGGCTGGATGGACGGGTGGCACGGCTGACCCGCACACAGAGCGCCTTTGGCGCCGAATACGATTCCCTCTCGGACATGGTGTCCTTCGGCGTTGCGCCGGCATTGGTGATGTTCGAATGGGCCATGAAAGGTATGGGCAAGTGGGGCTGGATCGCGGCCTTCATTTATTGTGTCGGTGCCGCCCTGCGTCTGGCGCGCTTCAATACCAATATCGAGGTGGTCGACAAGCGTTTCTTTCAGGGGCTGCCGAGCCCCGCGGCGGCGGCACTGATCGCCGGCTTCGTCTGGGTGCTGATGGACCTTAACTACACTGGCGAGGAAGTGCGCTGGTATGCTTGGGCCCTGACCATCTTTGCCGGCGTGACCATGGTGAGCAACTTCCGCTACTACAGTGGCAAGGACATCAATCTGCGGCGCAGCGTGCCGTTCATTGCCGTACTGGCGATTGTCCTCTTCTTCGTCCTGGTCTCCAGCTATCCCCCAGGCATCCTCTTCGCGCTCTTCCTCTGCTACGCCTTCTCGGGCTACATCATGGCTGCCCTAGGTTGGGTTAGGCGCCATAAATCCCCGTCTTGACCCCCCTTGCGCCGTTGCCGGAATCTGGCTATAGTCGAGCCATGCTTCAAATTGCACTGATCCTGACGGCAACACTCCTTCTCAGCGGCCTCCTGCTGGCTCGGCCGCTGCTGCGCCGCGCGCGCTAAATTCCCCAACCCACAATTTGAGCTGTATCCGGCCGACGAGGGCAAAGCCCCCGATCGACTTCTGACGCATTCCATTCGGAGACGAACATGAGCGACCATTTGGTGATTTTCGACACGACCTTGCGCGACGGCGAGCAAAGCCCGGGCGCGTCCATGACCAAGGAAGAGAAGTTGCGCGTGGCGCGCCAACTGGAGCGCATGCGCGTCGACGTGATCGAAGCCGGCTTTGCCGCCGCCTCGCCGGGCGACTTCGACGCCATCCGTAGCATTGCGGAGACAGTCAAGGATTCCACAGTCTGCTCCCTGGCGCGCGCCAACGAGAACGACATCCGGCGCGCCGGCGAGGCCATCAAGCCGGCCGATTCCGGCCGCATTCATACCTTTATCGCCACCAGCCCCATCCACATGGAGAAAAAGTTGCGCATGACGCCCAATCAGGTCGTCGAGCAGGCGGTGAAGGCCGTGCAATGGGCGCGCGAGTACACCGACGATATCGAGTTCTCTGCGGAGGATGCCGGCCGTTCCGAACTGGATTTTCTTTGCCGGATTTTCGATGCGGTAATCAAGGCTGGCGCGAAGACGATCAACGTGCCGGATACCGTCGGTTACAACGTGCCGGGGCAGTTCTCGACGACGATCAGGAATCTGCGCGAGCGCGTGCCAAATTCGGACAAGGTGATCTGGTCCGTGCATTGCCACAACGACCTCGGCCTGGCCGTGGCCAATTCCCTCGCCGCAGTAATGGAAGGCGCCCGCCAGGTGGAGTGCACCATCAATGGGCTGGGGGAGCGCGCCGGCAATGCCGCGCTGGAGGAGATCGTCATGGCGGTGCGTACGCGCCAGGACATTTTCGGCTGTGAAACCCGCATCGACACAACGCAGATCGTGCCGGCTTCCAAGCTGGTGTCGAGCATCACCGGCTTCCCGGTCCAGCCGAACAAGGCCATTGTCGGCGCCAATGCCTTCGCCCATGAGTCGGGCATCCACCAGGATGGCGTACTGAAGCATCGCGAGACCTACGAGATCATGCGCGCCCAGGACGTCGGCTGGACGCAGAACAAGCTGGTGCTGGGGAAACACTCAGGCCGCAACGCCTTCAAGACCCGGCTGGCCGACCTTGGCATCGTCATCGAGAGCGAGGAGCAGTTGAACCTCGCGTTTTCCAGATTCAAGGAACTGGCTGACAAAAAGCATGAGATTTTCGATGAGGACTTGCAGGCTCTGATGTCCGACGAGGCCGTTACGCCGGAGCAGGAACATTACAAACTGATCAGTCTTCGCGTTGCTTCGGAGACTGGCGAAGTCCCGCACGCCCGTATCACGATTTCCGCGGGGGGAGCCGAGAGAAAATCCGAAGCGGATGGCGACGGACCAGTCGATGCCTGCTTCAAGGCGGTTGAGCACGTGGCCGACAGCCGCTCCGAGCTGCTGTTATTCTCGGTGAACAGCATTACCGGAGGTACTGATGCGCAAGGGGAGGTTACCGTACGATTGGCGAAGGATGGCCGAGTTGTGAATGGCCAGGGGGCTGATACGGACATCGTTGTCGCTTCGGTGAAGGCGTATATCAACGCCTTGAACAAGCTGGTCTCCAATTCTGAGAAGGTGAACCCGCAGGTGTAGTGGTTCGAACATGGCCCCTCCCCCAAAAGGGGCATTGCGGGAACGGGGGAGGGGTGATTTAATTCCTGTCGAAGACGCACAAGGCAGCCCAACTCCTGCTGCCTTCATTCATTCCGGCCTCATAAGCCAGGCTTTCTCGCCGTCTCATGTAGTTGGCGCCCAATTCCTGCGCAGAGGTAGTACTCAGCATCTCGGCCTTCAAATCTGCCTCATCCTGGTTTAGCCGCACTAGAGGCGGCGGCCTAAAGTAGCGGCCAATGCCTTTTTTTGCGCCAATCCACCCCTATATATATTTAAGGGTTAAAGGAAAGCGCCGTTAAACAGGCGAACAATCAGTGCCTGGAGGGCATTTATGGAGCAACTCAAACAGGAGCAACCCCGCAAGGTACTGCTGGTGGATGATGACCGGCTGGTCTTGGCGACCTTGGGAAAGGGACTGGAGCAATCCGGCTACGCGGTACAGGCCTGCGCCTCGGTCGAAGAGGCTAAGCGGGTCATAGCTCTGGATGCACCGGATATTGCGGTGCTGGATGTCCGCATGCCGGGTATTTCAGGGCTCGATTTGGCGTCGGAGTTGAGCAAGGATCAGCAAATCCCATTCATTTTTCTGACTGCCTACAGCGAGACCGATGTCGTAATAAAGGCTGCCGAGAATGGTGCGCTAGGCTATTTGGTAAAGCCCGTGGATATTCCCCAGTTGGTTCCAGCCATTGAGGCGGGATTGGCTCGGGCAGCAGATCTCAAGAAATTGCGCAATACCGAACTGCAATTGCAGACTGCCCTCAACGAAAATCGCGAGGTCAGCATGGCGGTGGGGCTTCTCATGGAACGACGCAGGCTCAATCGGCAGCAGGCTTTCGAGACCCTGCGTACGACTGCGCGCACACAACGCCGGAAAATTGGTGAGGTGGCTGAGGAGATTCTCGCGGCAGCAGAGCTTCTCAACATCAGCAAGATCCCCTGAGCCCTGTCTCCAAGGGGTGTGCGTCCCTCAAGGGATGCGGCTAACCTGTTGTTTTCAATAAACTTGATATTTCTCAAGTTTTCATTCTCTTCTCCGTTATTTCAACCATCAAGATTTGTTGTCCCGCCGGTGTTCGGCTGAGCGGGAACCAGACCCAGAACCGTCTGCTATCGCTCCCCCCAGATTTCCGGGAGCCACATGGTTGCTTTGTCTGAAGCGAAGGAGAAATCAAATGTTCGGAAAACTCACCATTGCTCTCCGGCTGGCGCTGGGGTTCGGCTTGTTCTTCATCATGCTGCTGGTTTCCGTGGTGCTGGGCCTGAACCGGCTCGAAACCATCGAGGAGATGATGGAGCGGATCGTGACGAAGGACTGGCAGAAGACAGTGCTGGCCAACGATGCCATCGACCTGATGAACGCCAACGCACGGGAGACCTTCCTGCTGTTCATGACACAGGATAGGGCGTCCGTGAGGCAGCGCATTGCATCCAACGTGCAGTCCATCACGTCGAAGTTGGACGAGCTGGAAAAACTGCTCTACAAGCCGGAAGGCAAAGCCATGCTGGCGGAGATTCGCGATAAGCGGAAGACCTATGTTGCATCCTTCTCCAGCGTCGGCAAGCTGCTGGAAGCCGGCAAGGATGCCGAGGCATCCAGAGTGATGGCGACGGAAACCGTTCCGGCCCTGGATGCCCTGTTGGCTTCGGTGGATAGGTTGATCAAGTTCCAGGGGCGCATCCTTGAGAACACTGCTCAGGAGACGCGCGACATCTATACGTGGTCACGCAACGTCCTGATCATGTTCATGGCGATGATGGCTGTAGTGGCCGTAGTGTTGGCTACTTGGATCATTCGCGCCGTGACAAGGCCGCTGGGGGCCGAGCCCGACGAGGCCAAGGCAGTCGTCGCCCGCATTGCCCAGGGCGACCTGACGCAGGACATCGCGCTTCGCAAAGGCGACAGCGACAGCCTGCTGGCGGCCATGCGGAACATGCAGCAGAGCCTGCGCAAGCTGATCGGCGATCTGAAGGCCAACGCGGACGGCGTGGCCAGTGCCGCCCATCAATTGTCCTCGGCATCCGAGCAGCTGGCGATCGGCACTGCGCAGCAGAGCGAGGCCGCCTCCAGCATGGCTGCCGCGGTGGAAGAGATGACAGTTTCCATCAATCATGTTTCCGACAGCGCCAATGAGGCACGACAAGTGACCGACGAGACGGGCGAGCAGTCGAACAACGGTAAGCGCGTCATCCAGGACACGGTTGCCGAGATGAAGGAAATTTCGAGGACGGTGGCGGAGGCATCGGAAACCATCCATGCGGTGGGCGAGAACTCGCAGAGAATCTCCAGCATCGTGCAGGTGATCAAGGATGTGGCCGACCAGACCAATCTGCTGGCCCTGAACGCCGCCATCGAGGCGGCGCGCGCCGGCGAGCAGGGCCGCGGCTTCGCGGTGGTGGCCGACGAGGTGAGGAAACTGGCCGAGCGTACCGCGCAGGCGACCACCGAGATTGGCGACATGATCAATGCGGTCCAGTCCAGTGCGCAGGCGGCGGTGGGCACCATGCAGCAGGCGGTTGCCCGCGTCGAGGGTGGCGTGGAAATGGCCAACCGTGCCGGTGAATCCATGAGCGGCATCAGCGACGGTGCCGAACGGGTGGTGTCTGCGGTCAATGAAATCTCCAGCGCGCTCAAGGAACAGAGCGTGGCGAGCAACGAAATCGCTTCGAATGTGGAGCGTATCGCCCAGATGTCTGAGGAAAACAGCGCGGCGACCCGTGAAGCTGCCGATACCGCACGGCAGCTGGAAGCCCTGGCGGTTGGTACGCGAACTGCGGTAAGCCAGTTCCGCGTCTGAACCGCCGTATTGCAGCGACTGACTTTAGTTTCGGCATAACGCCCGCTTTGCGGGCATTAGCCTTCACTGAAACTTCGTTTTCCAGTGGCGCGGGCATAGAGCACCGCGCTGCCGAACAGGGCGCTGGCAAGTAACGTTTCGGCGATGGCCAGCCAGCGGGAAACGCCCACTTCGGTGGTGGCGCGAACCACGCCTTCCATGACATAGGCCAGGGACAAAAGCGAAACCCATTGGTGCGTATAGCGTTTTCCGCGCAGCACGCCAACCAGGGGCGCCAGCAGCGGTAATGCCTTCAGCACCAGCCAGGATCCGCCCGGACGCAGCGGCGCCAACCACAATTCCCAGCCGAGACAGAGAAAAAGCAGGGCAACCAGGCTGAATGCAGCGGCATAGTTGTAAAGACGAGCAGCGGTAGGCATGGATGCTTCCGGTAGAATCGCGGCATTCTATCGGAACGGGACTTTTCGATGCGCCTGGTCGGCCCCTTGCCCGACTTCCTGACGCGCTGCATTGCGCGCTTTCGAGAGGAGCGCTGCGCCCAGGCTGCCGCCAGTCTGGCTTTCACCACGCTGCTGGCGCTGGTGCCGCTTATCACTGTTGCCCTCGTGCTGATTTCCCAATTCGATCTTTTCTCGGGACTGGGCACAGCGCTGCGCAATTTTCTGTTGGCCAACCTGCTGCCAGAGAAAGCCGGCAAAGTCATTGCCACCTATGCGCTGCAATTCAGCCAGAAGACCGGCCGGCTGACGGTGCTGGGGTCGGGAATGCTGGTGGCAACCGCACTGTTGCTGATGCTCTCCATCGACCGTGTATTCGGCCAGATCTGGCGTGTCAAGCAGCCGCGGCCGCTGGTCAGGCGCATGGTTATATATTTGGGGGGGCTGGTGGTTGGGCCAGTGGTGCTGGGTGCGTGCGTGGCAGCGGCGACCTATGTGCTGACCGCGTCGCTTGGGCTGGTCAACGAGCCGAGATGGATAACTAACCTGCTCCTCAAAATGCTGCCGGCGCTGCTGCTTGCGACGTTGTGCGGCCTGATCTACTACGCCATGCCGAACCGCCCGGTGGCGCCCCGGCATGCCGTCATCGGCGGCATCGTTGCGGCGCTCGGGTTTGCGCTTGTCCAACGCGGTTTTGGCGTGTATGTGGCGGCATTCCCCAACTACACCCTGATCTATGGCGCGTTCGCCACGGTGCCCATCCTTTTGGTGTGGCTGTATCTGTCCTGGCTGGTGGTCCTGGCCGGCGCGCTGACGACCGCAGTGCTGGGTGAGTTAGCCCTGTGAGACGCTGATCACATCGGGTAGGGATCGGGCTCGAACTGGAAAAGTTCGATCTCTCCGGTCTGTTGGTCGAGACTCAGCAATCGTCCCTGCATAACGTGGGTTTTGTCCTCGCCGGAGACGATGAAAAAACGGCGCGCACTGATGGTTCCGGAGGGGGCAAGCAGCGCGGGATGCTCGCGCAGGGCCGGAATGGCCGGCAATAGCAGTCCGGGAGTGGGCAATTGGGCCGGGTCACCGTTGCGGAACATGATCTGTACCGAGCGTGCGGCGGGTGCAATCAGTTCCAGTCCCAGTTCGATGTGCTCCGGATTCTCGCTTTTCATCCAGCGCACGATGCAAATGTTCCAGGGTTTCTCCGGTTCGGGCCGCAGCGCGATGACGCTGCCCGGCATCAGTCCCTCGATCTCGCCTGCAACATGCATGACAGCGTACCCCGAGGGGCTCTCATTGAGGATCATCCACTCCGTCATGTGCGCGGCACTCGCCTCGGCTCCCTCCGGCGCCTCGCCTCGCTCCAGCATTTGCCATAGGTCGGTCAGGCCGATGCAGACCTGGGCACGAAAGTTGTTATGGCGGCGCGGATGCTGGCGATGCGGAGGGTGTGCCCAATGCGCCAGCAGACGCTTGAGGGCCGCAATTCCGCCAGGCATGTTGGCACGTTCTGGCAGCCGCAGATTGCCCGCAGGCATGCCGCCTTCCAATGCCGCGACTTGCTCGTCGAGGAGTCGAGACAGCAACTGGAAAGAACAGTAGAGCAGGTCGCCATGGTCGGGGGGTATGCGCCGGTTGGGCGGCACCGGCCCCATGTCACGACTGCTGTCCATCCAGTACCAGGACCCTTCTTCTTCCGGCGGAGGTGCAGGCAGCAGGTTCACCGCAGCAGAGAATTGGGCAAGGTATTCACTTGCCAGTGCGATTTCCGCCGGCGAAAAACCCTCGGGTTGTGCTGCGGCGAGGGCCAGGAGTTCCTTGTAGATTTTCTCGGCATCAAGGGAAAGCCCCGGAATCACTGTTGCCGCCGGTTCGTAATGTTGGCGCGCCATCTTGGCCAGGGCGTGGGCGCGGCGCCACAGTTCGGCTGGCGGCGAGCCGGCCATCATGGCGCTGGTTTCCAGGGACTCGGCAAGGCTGCGCAGGGCGCGGGCGGCTACCGCGCCGGCATTACGACGCTTGCTATGGGCGAGGCGGTCGGGGTCAAGCAGGACGCGTTCATAACCGGCCGCGACATGCTGATGGACGGTGACGAGTAGTGCGGCCATGGCGCGCAATTCCTTGCCAAGCGGCAGGCTGGCCTCGATCAGGCGTGTTTTCAGGACGCGTGAGAGCCGGTGTGCCCGGTCGTAGAAGAGGTCCAGAATGCGGTGGTAATGTGCGTCCTCCAGGCGGGCACGGCCTAGCGCAGCCAGTTCTCCGCTCAACTGGGCCAAATCCTGTGACGGGTCATCCGGAATCGGGGAGGCGAGCCAGTCCAGGACGTGGGCAACGTCGTCGGAGGGATCGATCTGGCGGACGGGGGCAGTGCGTGCCAAGCTTGCGGACCGCCGCGGGGCGGCCCCTAAAATGATAACGGGTTCATTGTAGAGGAATCGGCCCGCCGGGCAAGGGGACGCATCGATGCGCAGGACAGACCGGAGAATGTCTTGCGGATTCGACTTGTGCTTGTTTTTCTGATGGTTTTGCATTAACATATCGCCCTTTTTAGCTTCGGCTGCTTTGCTTGTCGTTCGCTTCGCGGATGGGGCCAGTACTGAAGCTTCCTTTTCCGATTTCAACCAAGGGTTAAGCACATGGTCGTCATTCGACTTGCCCGGGGCGGCGCCAAGAAGCGTCCGTTCTACAACATGGTCGTCACCGATTCGCGCAAGCGCCGCGATGGTGCCTGCATTGAACGCGTCGGCTACTACAATCCGGTTGCCGGTGAAAAGGAGCAGGGCCTCCGCGTCGACATGCAACGCGTCGAGCATTGGACCAATAAAGGCGCCCAGTTGTCGCCCACCGTGGCGCGTCTGGTCAAGCAGTTCGCTGGCAAGGCTGCTGCCTAAACGCATGATCGTCCTGGGGCGCGTTTCCGCCCCGTACGGTATTCGCGGCTGGGTCAAGATCCAGGTCTTCGGGGACGACCCGCTGGCGTGGGCAAACATGCCGTGCTGGTGGCTGAGCGCGCAGGAAACGGCGGCAGACAGCGCATGGCAGACGAGGCAACTCGCCGAATGCAAGCTGCACGGCAAGAGCCTAGTCGTCCGTTTCGATGGCATCGAGGACCGCAGTGCGGCAGAGCAACTCTCCCGGCTCTACGTCGGGGCACCGCGCGAGGCACTCCCGAAAACGGCTAAAGACGAATATTACTGGGTCGACCTGATCGGCTTGGATGTGGTGAATCAGGCCGGCGAGCGGCTGGGACGCATCGCGGAACTGGTCAGGTCAGGCGCACATGAGGTGCTTGATGTGCGTGACGAGGATGGCGGCCAGCGTCTGCTGCCCTTTGTGGCGTCCGTGATCAAGAAGGTGGACCTGGCTGGACGCCAGGTTCGGGTGGACTGGGAGCGTGACTGGTGAGCATCTGTTTCGATGTCGTCACGCTGTTCCCCGAAATGTTCGCCGCTGTGGCCGATTTCGGCATTACGCGGCGCGCGCGCGAGAAGGGACTGTGGAGTTTGTCGCTGTGGAACCCACGCGACTTTGCAGTCGATAACTACCGCACGGTGGACGACCGGCCATACGGCGGCGGACCGGGCATGGTGATGCTGGCCGAGCCGCTGGAAAAAGCGATAGCTGCAGCCATGGGCAACCAGCCTGGGGCGAGGGTGGTCCATCTGTCGCCGCAAGGACGCCCGCTCTGCCACCAGAGAGTGTTGGAGATGGCGCAGGACGCGGGGGCGATTCTGCTCTGCGGGCGCTACGAAGGGCTCGATGAGCGTCTCATCGAGCGTTGCGTGGATGAGGAGATTTCGCTGGGCGATTTCGTCCTCTCCGGTGGCGAGATTGCAGCGATGGCACTGATCGATGCGGTGGTGCGCCAATTGCCTGGCGCACTGAACGATGCCGATTCGGCTGTGGAGGAATCCTTTGCCGACGGCCTGCTCGATTGCCCGCACTATACGCGACCCGAGGTTTACGAGGGATTGCCGGTTCCACCGGTGCTGCTTTCCGGCCACCACGCCGAGATCAGGCGCTGGCGGTTGAAACAGGCGTTGGGCCGTACCTGGTTGCGACGGCCGGAACTCATCAGGCAACGAAAGCTTGACCAGGAAGAATCAACCCTGCTTGAGGAATTCAAGAGGGAGCAGCAGAAGTAGCAGCAGTTTGTTAAACGAGAAACGCGCGCATCATGCCATGGCATGCTCTGCGCCCAAGGCCAAGCGCCAATCGACTTAGGAGCAAGACAATGAATCTCATCCAGCAGTTGGAACAGGAAGAAATCGCCCGCCTGGGAAAGAACATTCCCGAGTTTTCCCCTGGCGACACGGTGATCGTGAACGTGAACGTTGTCGAAGGCGAGCGCAAGCGCGTGCAGGCCTACGAGGGCGTGGTGATCGGCAAGCGCAACCGCGGCCTCAATTCCGCGTTTACCGTGCGCAAGATTTCCTCGGGTGAGGGCGTCGAGCGTACCTTCCAGACCTATTCCCCCCTGATCGCCAGCATCGAGGTGAAGCGCAAGGGCGACGTGCGCCGCGCCAAGCTTTACTATCTGCGACAGCGCTCCGGCAAGTCGGCGCGCATTCGCGAGAAGCTGGACACGAACAAATCCAGCGCAGAATAACGCTTCGACATCGAGACCCTACAAACAGAAGGGGCGCCAAAGCGCCCCTTCTGTTTGTAGGGTCTTGCGCTTCCAGGTTTCCGAAACGCTCGAAGCCGTCCGGCAGACCCGCACCAGTCTGGTGCATATTTTGATAATTATCTAAATATATTCGATTCAAGTCTAAAGAATCGACACGCTCGCGCGTAAAGATCGTATATCCGCCTGCTAGCGGGTTCCCTCGTTATCGAACCAGGAGAAACGGTCATGCGCAAGAACTTACCGGTTACAGACGTCGAGTCGCCCTTTCCAGTTGGCAAGATCCTGGTTTCCAAAACCGATCTCAAAGGGCAGATCACCTACGCCAACGATGCCTTCATCGCTCTAAGCGGTTTCACGCGGGAGGAATTGCTCGGGCAACCACACAACCTGGTACGCCATCCCGATTTGCCGGCAGTTGTCTTCGAAGACATGTGGGCCACCCTCAAGTCAGGCTACCCATGGCGTGGTCTTGTGAAGAACAGACGCAAGGATGGTGGTTTCTACTGGGTTGATGCACTTGCCGTGCCAATCCGCAAGGACGGCAAGCCCATCGGCTACATGTCCGTGCGCGGGGAACCGTCGCGAAGTGAAGTGGAATCGGCCGAATTGCTTTACCGCAACATCCGCGAGAACAAGACCCGCTACACGCCGCTGATCCCGGCGCGCCAGGGAGGATTGAAACACACGCTGGGCGCTGTCATGGGTGGAATGGCCGGACTGATGCTGATGAGTGCTTTGGCCCATACGTACCAATGGCCGACAGCGATTCAGTGGCTACCGTTTGCGCTCGGGTTGGCCTGTTGCGGCTGGGGAATCCGGTATATCCAGCGCAACGTTTGCCGCCGCGTTGGGGAGACCATCGAATACTTTAATCGCATCGCAGAAGGCGATCTCACCAGCAGGATCGACATTGCCGGGCGGGATGAGATGGGCCTCATCATGACGGCACTGGCGGCAATGCAGGTGCAGTTGCGTGTCGTGGTGGATGAAATACGCCTGGCAGAAATGGCGGTGACGCGACAAGGGCAAGGGCTGTCGGCGCAAACGGAGAAATTGTCGAACCTGGCAGCCGAGCAGCAGGACAGCGTGCTGCGCGTCTCGGCGGCGATGGAGGAAGTCAGTGTTTCCATCAGCGAAGTGGCGCGCAGTTCCGGCCAGGCCTCGGACTCGGCACGCTCGACGCGCGCCGTCATTGATCGCGGGAGCGAGCAATTGGCACTTAACAATGCCTCGACCCTGCGTGTAGTGGCGGTCGTCGAGGAATCCGCGAAGGCTATGTCAGAGCTTTCGGGATCGATTCAGCAGATCGGCAGCATCACCAATGTCATCAAGGATATTGCGGAACAGACCAATTTGCTGGCGCTGAATGCCGCAATCGAGGCGGCACGCGCAGGCGAACAGGGGCGCGGATTCGCCGTGGTTGCAGATGAGGTGAGGAAACTCGCGGAACGCACTGCAAACAGCACGGCTGAAATCACGCGCATGGTTGCACAAGTCCAGCAAACGACGGGCGCTGCAGTTGTCTCGATGGACAATGCTGCACGTGAAGTGCAGACCGGCCGGGAATTGCTCGATGCAACGAATGTACAGTTCCAGGAAATCAATCGTGCCGCTGACGACGTCCTGCATTCGGCCCAGCATATCGCCGATGCCACAAGGGAGCAGTCGGTTGCTGCGGAGGATGTGGCCAAGAACATGGAACACATCTCGCAGATGATCGAGCAGAATAATCAAAGCGTTCAGGGGGTGAGCGATTCGACCCTGCTGCTGACTCGGACAGCGAGTGAGTTGCATTCGATTGTCGAGCACTTTGGTGCGGTCAGCTGATAACTTGATGAAGGCCTTGCTGTGCGTCCCGACCACTGTTCCTAGGCTGCCCGTGATTCGCCGGCCTCGGCCTGGTTTGCCAGAATCTGGGCAATTGCCTCAGCGGGCTGTGGCCTGCTGAAAAGGTATCCCTGGCATTCGTCGCAACCGTGGGATTTCAGGAAGTCAAACTGTTCCTGGGTTTCGACACCCTCGGCAATGACTCGCAGATTGAGGTTCTTGGCCATGGAGATGATGGCCAGCGTGATAGCGGCGTCGTTCGGGTCGTCGCTTAGGTCACGCACAAATGACTGGTCGATCTTCAGAATATCCAGCGGAAAACGCTTCAGATATGAGAGTGAGGAATAGCCCGTGCCGAAGTCGTCAATGGCAACCAGCACTCCCAGCTCGCGCAGGCTGATCAGGGTGGCCTCCGGTGCGCTGCCGTGCATCAGTGTGCTCTCAGTGAGCTCAATCTCAAGGTGATCCGGCGTGAGGCCGCTGCCGGCGAGAGCCTCGTGGAGCATGTCGACAAAGCCGGCTTGCTGGAACTGGCGCGGCGAGACGTTGACGGCCATGGTGCCCATGCCGTCCCAAAGTCCGCTGTCGATCCATTCCATGCACTGGTGGCAGGCTGTTTTTAGTACCCACTCGCCGATGGGGAGAATCTGCCCGGTTTCCTCGGCAAGCGGAATGAAGCGGGCCGGCGACACGAAGCCGAATTCGGGGTGTTGCCAACGTATGAGCGCTTCAAGACCAACAATCCGGCCGCTCGCAACGTCGATGCGTGGCTGGTAATAGAGACGGAACTGGTTGTCCGCTATAGCCTTCTTCATGGCCCGCTCGAGCGAGAGGCGTTCCATGAGCGCCTCATTCATCTCCACGGTGTAGAATTGAAAATTGTTCCGTCCCAACGACTTGGCATGGTACATGGCGATGTCGGCATGTTTGACGAGATCCGTACCATTCAGCGCGTCTGCCGGATAGAGGGCGATGCCGATGCTGGAGGTGACGGATACCTCGTGTCCCGACAGGTGAACTGGCCTGTCCAGCGACGCCTGGATCTTTTCCGCCACGCTGACGGCACCTGGAGCAATGCCCCGGGCAATCTCACCGCAATCCGGCAGCAGGATGACGAATTCGTCGCCGCCCATTCTGGAAACAGTATCGCCCTCCCGTACGCAGGAGAGGATGCGTTGTGCCGTCTCCTTTAGCAGAAGGTCGCCGGCCCCGTGCCCCATCGAATCGTTGATCTGCTTGAAGTGATCGATATCGAGAAACATCAGTGCGACGGTTTTCTGCTGCCGGCGTGCAGAGGATAAAGCCAACCGCAAATGGTCTTCCAGCATCGGGCGGTTGGGAAGGCCGGTCAAGGCATCGTAGTAAGCCAGGCGATGGATGCGCTCCTCTGTGGCCTTCTGTTCCGTTACATCAGAGAAGAGTGCCGCGTAGTGGGTTACCTTGCCCTTCTCGTTGCGAATCGCGCTGATGGTGAGCCATTCCGGGTAGGTTTCACCGTTCTTGCGCCTGTTCCAGATCTCGCCGCGCCACTGACCCTTCTCTTCCAGAGTGCGCCACATTTCACGGTAGAACGTTGCGCTGTGACGGCCGGAGTTGAGCACTGAAGGGCTGAGGCCGATCACTTCCTCATGCGAGTAGCCTGTGATGCGGCAGAAGGCCTCGTTGACACGCAGAATTCTTGACTGGGCGTCGGTAATCATGACGCCTTCCGAACCATGCTCGATCACCGATGAGGCAAGTTGCAGGTTGGCTTGGGTACGCCTGTCCTCGATCAGCATGCGGGCAAGATGAATGAAACGGTCGACCACCTGCATCTCTCGCAGATCGGGCACACGCGGGCGGCCATGGTAGACCGAGATGGTGCCAAGCACCTCGCCGGCCGAGGCCATGATGGGCGTCGACCAGCAAGCATGGAAGCCGTTGGCGAAGGCCAGGTCGCGCAGATCGCGCCAGGCGGGATCGATGCCGATATCGGCCACAATGACTCGCGCCTTCCTGTAGGCTGCCTGTCCGCTGCTGCCCGCTTGCGGTCCGGGTTCCATCCCGTCGATGCGGTCCCTGAATTCCTGTGTGAGGGCAGGAGCTGCGCCGTGCCGCAACTGATTGTCGTCAATCAGCTGCAGCGATATTGCCGACTTGACGGGCAGGATGGATTCCAGATCCCGGCAGAGGATATCGAGAATATGAGGCAATTCAGTTCCGGCGGCCAGTTGTTCGAAGACGCGGCGTTCCGCCGCCAGCAGCAGTTCGGATTGCTTGATCTCGTTGATGTCGGTGAGCGAGCCGGCAAAGCGGTAGGCCTTGACCTTGGTGTTGCGCAAGGCGAGGCCGCGGCCTCGAAACCAGCCATAGCTGCCGTCGCGCCGTTTCAGGCGGTATTCCTCATTGAACGGAGGGCCGCCGCTCATGGCACGGTAAACGGCCGCAAGAGCCCGGTCGCGGTCGTCCGGGTGAAGGCTGTCGCGAAACAGGAAGTTCTGGCGGAACTCGACCTCGCTCTCGAATCCGAGCAATTCGCGGAAGCGCGGCGAGTAGTACACCCAATCCTTCTCGATGTCCCAGTCCCAGATGCCGTCCGAAGTGCCACGGATGACCAATGAGAGTCGCTCCTCGCTTTCGCGCAAGGCGGCTTCTGCCTGTCGGCGGGTAGTGATGTCTCGAAAGATAACTTGCACCAGGCGGCGATTGCCGGAAACAAAGGAGGAGGCGCTGACTTCGGCGTGCAGGGAGGTGCCGTCGATCCGCAGCAGGCGCTCTTCTACCACTGGGACTGAGCGTGTGGATTGCAAGTCCGCTTGGCGCAGATTGACCATCTCGCGAGAATCGGCATGCACGAAGTCCAGAATGTCGCGGCCGACCAGTTCGCCGGCGCTGCGTGCGCCAATGATGCTTACCGCCGCAGGATTGGCGAATTCGACGACGCCCTTGTGATGAATCAGTATGCCGTCGGTCGAGTGTTCAACGAGCAGTCGATAGCGCTCCTCGCTTGCGTGCAGGGCCTCCTCCGACTGGCGGCGCTCAGTAATGTCGCGCTGAATGCCGAAGGCGCCGCATATCCGTCCGGCATCATCGTGGAACGCAATGTAGTCGCCTTCCACCCACATCTGCGTACCGTCGGCCCGGCGCTCGTCGGTTTCCATGCGGACATGGCCATTGTCGAGGAATTCCTTCAGGACCTGGCGGCCGTAGGCGGGATTGTGATCAAAGAATGCGGAGAAGGGGCGCTCGACGAATTGTTCCGGCTTGGCCCTGTATTGCGACAGAAAGGCGGCATTAACCTTGATGATGCGAAGGCCTTCGGCGAGACGATGGAGCGCTTCCTCGCAAGGTTGTTCCGGATCCCAGGCGACGGGGTCTTCGGTTTCCATCATGAAGAAGCTGTCCAGGGATTGCGCAAAGAAGAGTTCCAGGCGGGATTCGCTGGTGCGCAGTGCTTCCAGCGTGCGGCGTTCTTCGGTGGCGTCATAGGAAATGCCGACGTAGTGGGTAATTTCGCCCTTCCCGTCCCGAATGGCAACGAGCGACAACTTCTGCAGATAGATATCGCCGCTTTTGCGGCGGTTCCACAATTCCCCGCTCCACTGGCTCTGCTGTCCTAGCGTTGCCCACATCTGGCAGTAAAAATTCGCGTCGTGGCGGCCGGACTTGAGAATGCGTGGATTCTGGCCAATGACCTCATCGGGCGCATATCCGGTAATCCGACAGAAGGCCGGATTGACGGATTGGATGGTGCCCGTAGAGTTGCAGACAAGAATGCCTTCCCGGGCAGACTCGAAAACCTTTCCCATCAGCACCGAGAAGTGCTCGCTGCCAAACAGCCGCTGCACTTGCTCGCGTAGCGTTTGCTGGATGTGCTTGTGCTGTGCGCTCTCAACGGCAGCAAGCAAGTCGGCGTAGCTCAGGAGTCCGCTGATGCGTCCTTCCCTGTCCTGCACGCCCAGATGGCGGATCTGCTGTGTCGCGAAGAGGCTGCGGGCATCGATGACTGTGGATTCCTGTGGAATCGTGATGAGTGGGTAGGTTGCAGCCTCCGACAGGGTAACCCGAGTGGCGCCCAGGCCAATCAGCCGCACGACATCGCGTTCAGTGAAGATACCTTTCTCGTCTTTGTCGCTGGCAACCACCACTGCATCCCAGCGCTGCTGCCGCATTCTTGCCGCAGCTTCAGAGACGGTCAGCGTTCCGGGCAGCGTAGGCGGAACCGGTCGCATGATGGCGGCGATCTCGACAAGTCGAAGGTATGCCTCGGCGCCCTGATGGCTAACGAGATCCGTCTGGCTGATCAGCCCGCAGGGGACCCCTCTTGCGTCTGTTACGACAAGATGTCGAATGCCCGTCTCTTTCAGGCGCGTGGCTGCCTCTTCAACAGATGTCTCGGAGGTGGCGGAAATCACCGGTGAACTCATTACCAGGCGGATGGGGCGTTCCAGTGCCTGCGGGTTGTCGAGCGGTACGGCCAGGGCGTCGCGCTCCGTCCAAATCCCGACCACCTTTCCGGCGTCGACGACGAGAATTGAGCTGTACCTGCTTGCGCTCATGCGTTCCGCGGCCATCCGCACGGATGTGTCGGCTCCGCAGGTCAGGAAATGCGTCGAGGCGATGCGGCCAATAGTGAATTTTTCTTGCATGTTGGGCAGATTCAAACCGATACAGTCATATCGGCCCAATGCCAGAAAAATTGAGGGTCTGGCGCGCTCGGGAAGAGAACAGGATCAGGCGCCCCGGAACGCCCGATTGGCGCGGGTTCCGTGGCGATGTCGAATTGCTTAGGTTATCTGGAGAAAGCCCTTATGCCCCAATTTTATTGCGCTCTATGAGGGCATAAGCCGAGTGGTTGTGGATCGACTCGAAGTTCTCTGATTCCACCACGTAGGCATCAATGCGTCTTTCGGCGTTGAGCAGCGCGGCGACGTCCCGGACCATGTCTTCCACGAACTTCGGGTTGTCGTAGGCGCGCTCGGTGATGAACTTCTCGTCCGGGCGCTTGAGCAGGCCATACAGCTCGCATGAAGCCTGGCTTTCCACCAGTTGCACCAGTTCCTCGATCCAGACGAAGTCGTTGGTCGTGGCCGTAATGGTGACGTGCGAACGTTGGTTGTGCGCGCCGCGTTCTGAAATCTTTTTCGAGCAGGGGCACAGGCTGGTGACCGGTACCAGCACCTTCATGGTGAAGCGGTACTTGTCGCCGTCGCAGACCTGTCCGATGAAGGTCACTTCGTAGTCCATCAGGCTCTGCACGCCCGAGACTGGCGCTTTCTTGTTGACGAAGTAGGGGAAGGTCATCTCGACGAGGCCGGTTTCGGCCTCCAGCCGCTTGACCATCTCGCGCACCATCGGCTCGAAATTCTCGACCGAGATCTCGCGCTCGTTGGCGTTGAGGATCTCGACGAAGCGCGACATGTGCGTGCCCTTGAAATTGTGCGGAAGGCCGACGTACATATTGAAGACGGCGATGGTGTGCTGCACGCCGCCGTCCTTGTCCATCACCTTGACGGGATGGCGGATGGACTTGATGCCGACCTTGTTGATGGCCAGCTGGCGGGTATCGGCGGAGCCTTGGACGTCGGGTATGGCCATGGTGTCGTTCATCTTCATGTTGCTCTCTCGGGGTTGGGTGCGTCTATTAGCATTCTCTTTTGGACGCATCCTACCATTCCCGACAGAATCACTCAAGTATTGCCTGTTTGATCCTTTCGGTGATGCTCGCGGCGTCCAGGCGCAGTTGTGCCAATAGGGCGGCGGAATCGCCATGTTCGGTGAAATGGTCGGGCAGGCCCAGACGCAGCAGCCGGGTGTTCAGGCCCTGCTCTTCCAGGGAACGCGCGACTTCGGCGCCGGCACCGCCGATGACGACATTTTCCTCCAGCGTGACCAGCAAGTCATGGCCGAAGGCGAGTTCTTTGACCAGGGCATGGTCAAGCGGCTTGATGAAGCGCATGTTGGCGACGGTAGCGTTGAGGAGGCCGCCCGCTTCGAGGGCCGGGGCCAGCATGCTGCCGAAGGCAAGCAGGGCGATCCGGCTGCCGGAACGGCGGATTTCGCCCTTGCCCAGTGGCAGGCCGGCGAGTTCGCCTTGCGGCGCGACGCCCGGCCCGTGCCCTCGCGGATAGCGTACGGCAGTGGGGCCTTCGTGATGGAAGGCCGTGGTGAGCATTTGCCGACATTCATTTTCGTCGGCGGGGGCCATGACGACCATGTTCGGCACGCAGGTCAGGTAAGACAGGTCGAAGGCGCCGTTGTGCGTGGCGCCGTCGGCGCCCACGAGGCCGCCGCGGTCGATGGCCAGCATCACCGGCAGGTTCTGCAGGGCGATGTCGTGGATGAGCTGGTCGTAGGCGCGCTGCAGGAAGGTCGAATAGATGGCCACCACGGGCTTGATGCCTTCGCAGGCGAGGCCGGCAGCGAAAGTCAGTGCGTGCTGCTCGGCGATGCCGACGTCGTGGAAGCGCTGTGGGTATTCCTCGGCGAAGCGCACCATGCCGGAACCTTCCTTCATGGCTGGCGTGACGGCGACCAGTCGCGCGTCTAGCGCCGCCATGTCGCACAGCCAGTCGCCGAATACTTGGGTATAGGTGAGCTTGCCGCCCTTGCCCTGTTGGATGCCGCTCTCGC